>NZ_JAHGAM010000026.1:0-82556 GCF_030248595.1 Vibrio sp. D417a
CCACCTAGGCATATCCTGACGCGAGAGGCCCGAAGGTCCCCCTCTTTGGCCCGTAGGCATCATGCGGTATTAGCCATCGTTTCCGATGGTTATCCCCCACATCAGGGCAATTTCCTAGGCATTACTCACCCGTCCGCCGCTCGACGCCGTTATCGTCCCCCGAAGGTTCAGATAACTCGTTTCCGCTCGACTTGCATGTGTTAGGCCTGCCGCCAGCGTTCAATCTGAGCCATGATCAAACTCTTCAATTTAAGATTTTGTTCGGCTCAATGAATACTGAACATTACATAAAGTAATGTTTGAATTGACTGTGCTGAATCCGAAGATTCAATGGTCACTTCGTATCATTGAAACCTAAATTGTTTCCGAAGAAACTATTTGGATTATCATCAACGAGTGCCCACACAGATTGATAGGTCTATATTGTTAAAGAGCTTTCCTGTTGAGCTTTGCTCAAAACAGGACGGCCATTTTAGCGAGTTAAAGTTTAGTGTCAATCACTTTTTTGCTTGGCTAATTTGGCTTGCTAACTTGGCTTCTTACTTTCGAAACTTAAGCTTCGAAGCGTTGCCGTGTCAGCGAGGTGGCATTATAGAGATTGCGATCACATTGGCAAGCCCTTTTTCTCGTTTTTTTTTGATTTTTTTATCGTTCGGATAAATTTGCATCAAAAGCGGTCAAAAGAGCACGTTATTTCTACAGTTCTCTAAATTTATCTGCGAAAAGAGCCACTTTTTCCCAATTGGTGTACTCCACCTCTTTGGTCGTATCGGTTTCGCCACCCGTCATCGACATAATGAACCTAATCATAGTTCTGTCGAACCAGCTATAACGTGGGTAATAAAGTGCACCAGCAAAAACACCGATTAGCGTTGGTTTCCAAGGCGACTTAATTAGGAACTTGCGAATGTAGGCACTACCTTCAGGAGTATCCTTTCCTTGGTCCTCTTTACGAGCGGTTAGGTTTACGCAGAAAAATGCCACTTTATTTTGCTCCAATTGATTGAGGTTTCGCTCAATAAACTGGTATAGCTTTTTATTAAGATGGCCATAGCGAATAGAGGCGCCTATCAATACTCTGTCGTATTGGCTGAAGTCAATCGTCTCGACATTATGTAAATCCACCAGCTCACAATCGAAATCTGGAAGTTGTTCATCTATATAGTGGAGAATTTTTTTAGTCTGCCCTTCGCGGGAAGAGTATAGAAATAATGCTTTTGCCACGATTTCCCCTTAGCTACGCCAAAACGTCGGCGTAAGTAGAATAAGTAAGGTAAAGATTTCCAAACGACCAAACAGCATAGAAACTATTAATACCCATTTTGCTTTGTCGTTAACATCACCAAAGTGAAGCGCCACTTCTCCCAAGCCAGGACCGAGGTTGTTCAGAGTCGCAGCCACCGCCGAGAACGCACTGAGCTCATCCATTCCTGTTGCAATCAACCCCAACATACAAACCACAAATACCAATGCGTATGCGGAGAAGAAACCCCAAACCGCATCGACAACACGTTGCGGTAGGGCACTGCCACCTACTTTGATGGTGTAAACCGCGCGTGGATGGACTAAACGTTTTAGTTCACGCGCACCTTGTAAGGTAAGAAGCAGGATACGGATCACTTTCATGCCGCCGCCTGTTGAACCAGCACAACCACCTATAAAGGAAGAGAACAATAACAGCACAGGTAAGAAGAGCGGCCAATCCGCAAAACCTGTTGTCGTAAAGCCCGCTGTTGTGGATATTGATACGGTTTGGAACAGAGCCTGATCGAAAGCATCGTATGTCGATGTGTAAGAGTGATGTTTCAGTAATAATAGAAAGCAAATGATAAATAGCAGCACTTGAATAAACAAGAAGGCGCGAAACTCAGGATCTTTCCAGTAATACTTGGGATGTGCGCCACCTGATGCAAATGCAGCAAAGTGCAGTGTGTAATTACATGCAGATATAAGCAGAAAAACCACCGTAATCAGGTTAATCGCGTAACTATCAAAGTATCCGATGCTGGCATCGTGGGTAGAGAAGCCACCAATGGCAATGGTGGAAAAGCTGTGACTGATGGCATCAAATGGCGTCATACCAGCTAACCAAAAAGCCGAAGCACAGGCGATAGTCAGGCTCAAATAGATGTACCAAAGCGCCTTAGCAGTTTCTGCTATGCGCGGCGTCACTTTAGTATCCTTGACTGGACCTGGGATCTCGGCGCGGTAAAGCTGCATACCACCGATGCCAAGTACTGGCAAAATCGCCACCGCTAATACGATGATTCCCATACCGCCGAACCACTGCAGTAACTGTCGATAGAATAGAATCGCTTTAGGTAACTCATCCAAACCAACAATAACGGTCGCCCCGGTCGTCGTGAGAGCAGAAAACGATTCAAAAAACGCATCTGTCACTGAGACGTTCGGATTGTCAGCAATGAGAAAGGGGATCGAGCCTGCACTGCCAAGTACTGTCCAGAATAAGACGACAATAAGAAAGCCATCTCGAGCTTTAAGCTCGTGCTTATACCTGCGGTTTGGGTACCAACAAACGGCCCCACAAAACAGCAGAACAAAAAATGTCGTGACAAAAGGCACACCAGCACCATCTCGATAGATCAGCGCAACGAGTGCTGGCGCAAGCATAGTGACACTAAAGAGTGCGAGCAGTAGCCCGACGATTCGAATAATTGAACGAAATTGCATGGATAAATTGACTAGCGAAGCTGTCCCTGTTGCTTCCTGTTTTTCATTATTGTCCGTCTAGCGGAGTGACAATTGCCTTTGCCCCGCTTTTATTGATGATTGCTTGGGTAAACGCGCTCACTTCTCGAAGCTCAATTTCCACCACTAATACGACCTGATCGCTGTATTCAGCCTCGACTTCTATCGCACCAAATTGCGGCATGATTGATTGTGCGATAGGCATAAACCCATAGTCTAACGTTAGTCTGAGCTTTGTGGTTATTTTTTTCTCAATAGTTTGAAGCAGCTTGAGCGCTTGTTGAACCCCACCCCCATACGCTTTAACCAAGCCGCCTGTACCTAACTTGATTCCACCAGAGTATCGCGTGACCACAGCCGTGATCTCCCCCACCCCAGATCCAGACAGCTGCGCCAGGATTGGTTTGCCTGCCGTCCCTGAAGGTTCTCCATCATCACTAAAGCCCCACTTCATCGAATCTTCTGGTCGACCAGCAACAAAGCCCCAACAGTTATGTCTAGCATCAGCGTGTTTAGCTTTGATTTGATCAACAAATGCTTTTGCAGCTTCGATACTTGGCGTGTGTGCCAAATAAGTAATGAAGACGCTCTTTTTAATTTCTTCTTCAAATTGAGCGGGCTCTGCTGGAATCAGATAAGGCTTGTCATTCATAGGATTATGGATTCATGTCTATTTGCCTGAAGTCTATCACGAGTATGATTTACCCGTCGCATAAGATCTGCCACAGCGCACAATGTTAAACACTTGTTTAAAAAATGTATTGAAATTAAACAATCCACGATCCAAACTAACTTTACTGGTCAAACCAGAACAAAAATAAAACGACTTCCTCGATACCTATTTGCCGAGGTACACGGCGTCGTTGAAATAGGTATACAGACAATCCACGATTGTATGTCATGGAGATAGACAATGATTTACCAAGCCGAAACCCTACAGGTAAAGGAAATACAAGATGGTATTGCAGAGCTAAGCTTCTGCTCTCCAAAATCCGTCAACAAACTCGACCTAGCGACATTAGAATCGCTAGATAAAGCTCTTGATGCGCTCATTGCCCATCAAGGCCTCAAGGGGTTGTTGCTCACTTCAGATAAAGACGCATTCATTGTAGGCGCAGACATTACCGAGTTTTTAGGTCTGTTTGCTAAAACGGATGCCGAGCTCGACCAATGGCTGCAATTTGCTAATAGCATCTTTAACAAATTAGAAGACTTACCCGTTCCGACCATCTCAGTGATCAAAGGCCACGCTCTTGGTGGCGGTTGTGAATGCGTGCTAGCAACAGACATGCGTATTGGTGACAAAACCACCAGCATCGGCCTACCAGAAACGAAACTGGGAATCATGCCGGGCTTTGGTGGTTGTGTACGCTTACCTCGCATTATTGGCGCAGACAGCGCAATGGAAATCATCACCCAAGGTAAAGCATGCCGAGCTGATGAAGCATTGAAAATTGGCTTACTCGATGCTGTTGTAGAGACTGATGCTTTATACGAATCAGCACTACAAACTCTTAACTCTGCAATTAATGAGAAACTTGACTGGCAAGCACGCCGAGCACAGAAAACATCGCCTCTAACGCTGAGTAAGCTTGAATCAATGATGAGCTTCACCATGGCGAAGGGTCTGGTGGCACAAAAAGCAGGTCCTCACTACCCTGCCCCAATGACAGCCGTTATCACGATTGAAGAAGGTGCTCGCTTTGCACGTAATGAAGCGTTAGACATTGAACGTAAGCACTTCGTGAAATTGGCTAAATCGGAAGAAGCAAAATCACTCGTTGGCCTATTCCTTAATGATCAATACATCAAAGGCATTGCGAAAAAAGCAGCGAAGTCAGCAAGTAAAGACACGCAACGTGCAGCCGTATTAGGTGCAGGTATCATGGGTGGCGGCATTGCTTACCAATCAGCGCTAAAAGGTGTGCCAGTCTTAATGAAAGACATCGCGCAAGCATCGCTCGACCTAGGCATGACTGAAGCATCTAAGCTGCTGAATAAACGCTTATCTCGCGGTCGCATTGATGGCTTTAAGATGGCGGGTATTTTAGCGTCAATCACACCGAGCTTACATTACGCAGGTATTGAAAACTCTGATGTGATTGTTGAAGCTGTCGTTGAAAACCCGAAAGTAAAAGCAGCAGTTTTGAGTGAAGTTGAGTCCCATGTCGGTGACGACACCGTTATCACCTCAAACACCTCGACGATTCCTATCAACCTATTGGCAAAATCACTAAAACGCCCAGAAAACTTCTGTGGTATGCACTTCTTCAACCCAGTGCATCGTATGCCTCTTGTTGAGATCATCCGTGGTGAGCACACCTCTGATGAAACCATCAATCGTGTTGTGGCGTATGCTGCGAAAATGGGCAAATCACCAATTGTCGTTAATGACTGCCCAGGGTTCTTCGTTAACCGCGTATTGTTCCCATACTTTGGCGGCTTCAGCATGCTACTTCGTGATGGTGCTGACTTTACGAAAATCGACAAAGTCATGGAGCGTAAGTTTGGCTGGCCGATGGGACCGGCGTACTTGCTTGACGTAGTCGGCATTGATACCGCGCACCACGCACAAGCTGTGATGGCAGAGGGTTTCCCTGAGCGTATGGGTAAACAAGGTCGTGATGCGATTGATGCACTGTTCGAAGCAGACAAATATGGTCAGAAAAATGGTAATGGCTTCTACAGCTACACCATAGATAAAAAAGGTAAGCCGAAGAAAACCTTCTCCGAATCGATCTTACCAGTACTTGCTGACGTTTGTGCCGATAAGCTGGACTTTGACGATCAGACCATCATTCAACGTATGATGATTCCAATGATCAACGAAGTGGTGCTGTGCCTACAAGAAGGCATCATCGCGACTCCGCAGGAAGCAGATATGGCATTGGTTTATGGTCTTGGTTTCCCTCCATTCCGCGGTGGCGTATTCCGCTATCTAGACAGCGTGGGTATTGCTGAATACGTTGAAATGGCAAAACAACACGCCGAGCTAGGTGCGATGTACCAAGTACCGCAAATGCTGATTGATATGGCGGCGAAAGGTGAAAGCTTTTACGGTGCACAACAGCAAGGTTCTATCTAAGGAGGGATTCTAAAATGACTAATCAAACAAGAAATGTTGTCGTAGTCGATTGTCTACGTACTCCAATGGGTCGCTCTAAAGGTGGTGCTTTCCGTCATACACGAGCAGAAGATCTATCTGCGCGCCTAATGAAAGGCATTCTTGCGCGTAACCCACAAGTGAACCCAAGCGAGATTGAAGACATCTACTGGGGCTGTGTACAGCAAACACTAGAGCAAGGCTTTAACGTTGCACGTAATGCCGCGCTACTCGCGGGCCTGCCGATTGAAATTGGCGCCGTGACGGTTAACCGCTTGTGTGGTTCATCAATGCAAGCGCTTCACGACGGTACACGTGCCATCATGACTGGCGATGCTGAAATCTGCCTAATTGGTGGTGTTGAGCACATGGGGCATGTGCCAATGAACCACGGTGTAGACTTTCACCCAGGTATGTCAAAGAACGTAGCAAAAGCTGCGGGCATGATGGGCTTAACGGCTGAAATGCTTGGTAAATTACATGGTATTAGCCGTGAGCAACAAGACGAGTTTGCCGCTCGCTCTCACGCTCGTGCGCACGCAGCAACCGTAGAGGGTCGTTTTAAAAACGAAATTCTACCAATTGAAGGCCACGCAGCAGACGGCACACTGTTCACTCTGGATTACGACGAAGTGATTCGCCCTGAAACATCCGTTGAAGGTCTATCTCAACTTCGCCCAGTGTTCGACCCTGCAAACGGTACAGTAACAGCCGGTACATCATCGGCTCTGTCCGATGGTGCATCAGCGATGTTGATCATGAGTGAAGAGAAAGCTAATGAACTTGGCTTGAAGATTCGTGCACGTATTAAAGGCATGGCCATTGCGGGCTGCGATCCTTCTATTATGGGTTACGGTCCTGTACCTGCGACGAAAAAAGCGCTCAAGCGTGCCGGTCTTTCAATTGAAGACATGGATGTGGTTGAGCTAAACGAAGCATTTGCCGCGCAGTCTCTGCCGTGTGCTAAAGACTTAGGCCTGCTTGATGTTATGGATGAGAAGGTCAACCTTAACGGTGGTGCGATAGCATTGGGTCATCCACTAGGCTGTTCTGGTTCACGTATCTCAACAACGTTGATCAACCTAATGGAAGCGAAAGACGCGAAATACGGTCTGGCCACCATGTGTATCGGTTTGGGTCAGGGCATTGCGACAGTATTTGAACGACCATAACAGTTCAAGACGTTGTTGTAGTGATCGAGCCAACAATCATAAGCAAATGAACTAATAATAAAATTTTTAGTATTACACTTAAGGGCGACAATTGATGTCGCCCTTTTTGTTTTACATCAATTATGCATGAAGAGCATACATTAAATGCTCAAGTTTCATTTTATTCATAGACAAAGAAGACATACACTTAGACCAGTTGATATCTTGCTGCATGTGACCCAGAGTCATGCTACCGCACAATCGGAGAACCTTATGTTTAATGCTCTAGTTCTAAATCAAGAAGACAAACGTACTATCGCTAACATCGAGCAAATCGATGAAACACAACTGCCTGAAGGCGACGTTCTGATTGACGTTGATTACTCATCGTTAAACTACAAAGACGGTCTTGCGATCACAGGTAAAGGTAAAATCATCCGTAACTTCCCGATGGTGCCAGGTATTGACCTAGCAGGTACGGTAGTAAGCTCAGAAGACGACCGCTACCAAGCTGGTGACAAAGTTGTCCTTACTGGCTGGGGCGTGGGTGAAAACCATTGGGGTGGTATGTCTCAGCGTGCTCGTCTAAAAGCGGATTGGCTAGTACCACTACCAAAAGGTCTAGACAGCAAGAAAGCAATGATGGTTGGTACTGCTGGCTTCACTGGTATGCTGTGTGTTCAAGCACTGCTTGATGCAGGCATCAAACCTGAAAATGGCGAAATCCTAGTAACTGGCGCAAGTGGCGGTGTAGGCTCAGTCGCAGTAACGCTTCTAGCACAGCTTGGCTACAAAGTTGCTGCAGTGACAGGTCGTGTAGAGAAAAACGGCCCGCTACTTGAAAAACTAGGTGCTAGCCGCATCATCGACCGTACTGAATTTGAAGAACCAGCACGTCCGCTTGAAAAACAAGTATGGGCAGGTGCGGTTGATACTGTAGGCAGCAAAGTACTAGCAAAAGTATTGGCGCAAATGGATTACAACAGTGCAGTTGCAGCTTGTGGTCTTGCAGGTGGTTTTGATCTACCAACCACAGTGATGCCGTTCATACTACGTAATGTTCGCCTACAAGGTGTGGACTCAGTAATGTGCCCTACAGAGAAACGTATCGCTGCATGGGAAAAGCTGGTCGAGCTACTACCAGACAGCTACTTCGAGCAAGCGTGTACTGAAGTTGCTCTTGCTGAAGCACCGAAATATGCAGAAGACATCACCAACGGTCAAGTAACGGGTCGTGTGGTTATCAAGCTATAAACACTGACTCAGTGTAAACAGACGAAGAGCCGGCATTGCTGGCTCTTTTTTGTTAGCAGTTCAGTCCCATATCTTCGATACGTTTAGCTATCAGACGGCTACACTCTTCACGCACAATCGTTCTTAACCATTCTTGAGCAGGAGAATGCTCGCAACGCGCATGCCAAATCATCGAGTATTCAAACGGCGTGAATTGGAATGGTAACGGCTTCACCACCAAGTCATAACGCTCGGCAACCAGATACGCCAAGTCCGCTGGCACTGTGATGATAATTGGCAAGGTATCCATGATCGCCAATGCGGCTTCTAAATGATAAGCCCGCAGAACCATTTTACGCTTAGGTTTCTCCATCAAAGCTTGTTCGATCAGCGCTTTAACCCCATCACTGATGGCAATCATGGCATGTGGATGACTCAGATAATCATCCAAGCTCATTTCTTTATCCGCTAATGGATGCTGTTTTGAAAGCATACACAGCACCCCTACTCGCCCCAACACTTCACTGCGTAGAGGCTCCACCGGGCCTGTCGGGCGACAAATCGCTAAGTCTGCACCTTCATATGTTAATTGATCAGATAAGCGGTCGTGTTGCAGTGGCAAGAAGTTAAACGACACATTCGGCGCTTCTTGGTAAATTCTCGGCAAAGCGAACGGTAAGATCGTTTGCATGGCATAGTCGGTGGTCACGATGTTGAAAGTCTGCACGCATTGCAATGGGTCAAACTCAACCGGAGATAACAACTGACGTAAAGACTCTAATGGCTCGCCCAATGAGCGATCGATCTCTAACGCTTTCTGAGTTGGGATCAAATGCTGTCCCTGACGAGTAAACAGCGGATCTCCCAATAAGTCACGCAGACGACCAAGCACACGACTCATTGCCGATTGACTCAAGTTCAGACGTGTTGCTGCCTTACTGACACTGTTTTCCTCTATCAGTACTCGCAACGCAACCAGTAAATTTAAATCTCGGCGATAGATATCTTCCAGTTCCACGAATTAGCCACTTATTTTGTATGTGTTTGGGTAAATTGTACTCTTTAGGCAAAAAAAATCCCGCCTTTCAGCGGGGAAGCCCAAGAAAAATGGGGATAGTGTCGGAATGAAGTGTCGGTAAAAAATAGGTGAGCGTTATTAAAAGCATTCTGATCCAAGCAAGAAGCGCTAATTTTCTTGCTCAGATGCGCCAGACCATCTGCGCATCTCGATCCAAATCCCAATAATAGTGGCAACCATGCCTATTAGAGGCGTCAAAGAGGTGTCAGCTGGCGTCCTGAGTACCAATGCACAAAACGAGATAAAACACAGCACTGAGTAAATCGTAAGTCTGTCTAACGCTGTTAACATTGCCTCTCCCTTGCCAGTTGTTACCAAATTGTTAATTTAAGGTAAAACAAAAAATTCGGTTTGCCAAGTGGTTATTGAATATTTTTTCAACGAAAGTAAAATTCAACGCTCAGTTAGTTACGAGAATCACACTATGAGCTTTAATCCTGAACTGGCAAACAAGACATTAGAGGCGGAAGGACTGCGCTGCCCAGAGCCAGTGATGATGGTCAGGAAGACAATTCGCAACATGCAAGATGGTGAGATTTTGCTGGTCAAAGCAGACGATCCATCCACGACTCGAGACATTCCGAGTTTCTGCCGCTTTATGGACCACCAATTAGTTGCGGCGCAAACGGAGCAAGTTCCGTATCAGTACCTGATCAAGAAAGGATTGGAATAATCTGGTCGAACTAAAAACGGCAGCCTATATTGGCTGCCGTTTGTTTATTCGTCGTATTCGAGTGTGCGAACTTCTGATTGGAGCTTGTTAAGTTGTTTCTTCATTGCCCGCATCTCTTCATGCATAGGAATGATGTGAGCGACACGAATCCACGCTTCTACTGTCAATCCAGTAAGAACGAACGATCCTGCTACAATCGGTAACCACATATCAGTTAGCACCATCGCTAGTAAACACAGCGCTAAACCAAAAGTGAATAAATAACTCTGACTCTTCGGGGACATCCCCATGTAACGTGTAAGCATAAACTTGCCCTCTCGCTATCATTCACACCATTAAACTACCATGACAAGTATGACACTTATATGTCATCCGTCACGCAACGGAACGATTTAGAGTCAGAGTTTGAACTCGCGCAGCACGCCACTAATGATTGATAACTCACATCATTTCACGTGCAAAAAATCAGAACAGTGCAGCCCCTATTGCCAGAGCAATAAACAAAAATGCGGTGATTTTACGGATCAGCCCTAAAGGCATCTTGTCGGCCGACAATTTACCAATCAGGACCACAGGAACATTCGCCAGCAGCATACCGATTGTGGTACCGATAATCACCAAACTTAACGCATCCGCGTATTGCGCCCCTAAGATGGAAGTGGCGATCTGAGTTTTATCGCCTATCTCCGCAACGAAGAACGCGATAAAGCTGGCAATAAATGGGCCTCGATTAGAAATCTGTTCGTCATCATCCAGTTTGTCCGGGATCAGAACCCAAGCCGCCATCGCGACAAAACTGACCACCAGCACCCACTTTAAAATCTCAGGTGATAGATAGTCTGCGACAACCACACCTAACCATGCAGCCAAAGCGTGGTTGGCAATAGTTGCCAAAAAGATTGCTGCAATAATTGGGATTGGTTTTCGGTAACGACTTGCGAGTAATAGAGATAGCAATTGGGTCTTATCGCCAATTTCTGCTAACGCTACAGTAGTAATTGAAATAGCTAAAACGCTCACGACATGCTCATTGGGGCAGGGATTATTATTTTTAACCGAAGACAAACCTCACGCCCCTACCCCGGTTCGTGATGATTTGTCTAAGGTCTTGCTAAACTTGAAAGGCTTCAAGTCTCGAACGCCATGGTGATTTTGCACCAATTATGTTGACGGACGAACCAGATGAAACAGAAACTTCATCAGGTAAGCTACTCCCCAAAGACAGGCGCAATTCTAGCCACCTTTGTTGCGCTTCTCAAGAGCCAAAGCAGGCAAAAACTCCCTTTTAGGAAAAATACAGCAGATAACGCGGTAAAAATTCATTAAAGGAGAAAATCGCCCACGAATTAATCAAGATTAGCTCTACTCCCATGCTCAATATCTGGTTATACTAGATTGTTAATTTATTCAACCGTAATTACTCTTTATCGCCGTTGTTAGAGTTGAAAAACTCGGCATAGATGACGAATTAACGAGTAACAAGAGAATCGCGCGAACCTGACTTATGCAAAAATACGATATCAAAACCTTCCAGGGAATGATCCTCGCGCTGCAGGATTATTGGGCTCAAAATGGTTGTACCATTGTTCAACCGCTAGATATGGAAGTGGGTGCGGGTACCTCTCACCCAATGACCTGTCTACGAGCGCTTGGCCCAGAGCCAATGTCGACAGCTTACGTACAACCTTCACGTCGTCCTACTGATGGCCGTTACGGTGAAAACCCTAACCGTCTTCAGCACTACTACCAATTCCAAGTAGCGCTAAAACCATCGCCTGACAATATTCAAGAGTTGTACCTTGGCTCCCTTGAAGTTCTTGGTATTGACCCTCTTGTACACGACATCCGTTTCGTAGAAGATAACTGGGAAAACCCAACACTAGGCGCATGGGGTCTGGGCTGGGAAGTTTGGCTAAACGGCATGGAAGTGACTCAGTTTACTTACTTCCAGCAAGTTGGTGGTCTTGAGTGTAAGCCAGTAACTGGTGAGATCACTTACGGTATCGAACGTCTAGCAATGTACATCCAAGAAGTAGACTCTGTTTACGACCTAGTTTGGAACATCGCACCAGACGGCAGCAAAGTGACTTACGGTGACATCTTCCACCAAAACGAAGTAGAGCAATCAACTTACAACTTCGAGCACGCAGACGTTGAATTCCTATTTGGCTTCTTCGAACAGTGTGAAAAAGAGTGTAAAGAGCTGCTTGAGCTTGAAAAGCCACTGCCATTACCTGCTTACGAGCGCATTCTAAAAGCGGGTCACGCATTCAACCTACTAGACGCACGTAAAGCGATCTCAGTAACTGAACGCCAACGTTACATCCTACGCATCCGCAACCTGACGAAAGCAGTTGCAGAAGCATACTACGCATCGCGTGAAGCTCTTGGCTTCCCAATGTGTAAGAAAGAACAAGCGTAAGGGGTAGAGTAACATGGCAAAAGAATTTCTAATCGAGCTAGGTACAGAAGAGCTACCACCAACGCAACTTCGCACTCTAGCTGAAGCATTCGCAGCAAACTTCGAAGCAGAACTAAAAGGCGCTGAGCTTGCTCACGAAGGCGTGAAATGGTTCGCGGCACCTCGTCGTCTTGCACTTAAAGTGGCAGCACTAGCAGACAGCCAGTCTGACAAAGTTGTTGAGAAGCGTGGTCCTGCGGTTTCTGCAGCATTTGACGCGGAAGGCAACCCAACAAAAGCGGCTCAAGGCTGGGCACGCGGTTGTGGCATCACGGTTGACCGAGCAGAGCGCATGGTAACAGACAAAGGTGAATGGCTACTGTTCAAACAAGAAGTGAAAGGTCAGCCAACGTCTGAGATCGTAGTTGAACTTGCAGCGAAAGCACTAGCAAACCTACCTATCGCAAAACCAATGCGTTGGGGTAACAAAACGACTCAATTTATCCGTCCAGTTAAGACGCTAACCATGCTAATGGGCAGCGATCTAATCGAAGGCGAGATCCTTGGTGTCGCTTCAGACCGCACTATCCGTGGTCACCGCTTCATGGGTGAGCAAGAGTTCACTATCGATTCTGCTGAGCAATACCCTGCGATTCTAGAAGAGCGCGGTAAAGTAATGGCAGATTACGAAGCGCGTAAAGCAATCATCCTAGCTGACGCACAAAAAGCGGCAGCAGCGGTTGGCGGTATCGCTGATCTAGAAGATGACCTAGTAGAAGAAGTAACGTCTCTGGTTGAATGGCCAGTAGTACTAACAGCGAAGTTTGAAGAAGAGTTCCTAAAAGTGCCTTCTGAAGCGTTGGTTTACACCATGAAGGGTGACCAGAAGTACTTCCCTGTCTACGATGAAAACAAGAAGCTACTACCTAACTTCATCTTCGTATCGAACATCGAATCAAAAGAGCCTCGTTACGTAATCGAAGGTAACGAGAAAGTGGTTCGTCCTCGTCTTGCTGACGCAGAGTTCTTCTTCAACACAGACCGTAAGCGTCCGCTTATCGACCGTCTGCCAGAACTAGAACAAGCGATCTTCCAAAAGCAACTGGGTACGATCAAAGACAAAACAGACCGCATCACTGAACTTGCTGGCTACATTGCTGAGCAAATCGGTGCTGACGTTGAGAAGTCAAAGCGTGCTGGTCTACTAGCAAAATGTGACCTAATGACCTCAATGGTATTCGAATTCACGGATACTCAAGGCGTTATGGGTATGCACTACGCTCGCCACGACGGTGAAGCAGAAGAAGTTGCAGTAGCACTGAACGAGCAATACATGCCTCGTTTCGCAGGTGATGAACTGCCATCAAACGGTGTTTCAACTGCAGTTGCAATGGCAGACAAGCTAGACACTATCGTAGGTATCTTCGGTATTGGTCAAGCGCCTAAAGGCAGCGATCCATTCGCACTACGCCGCGCATCTCTAGGTGTACTACGTATCATCGTTGAATACGGCTACAACCTAGATCTTGTTGACCTAGTAGCGAAAGCGAAGTCACTGTTCGGCGACCGCCTAACCAACGACAACGTTGAACAAGACGTTATCGAGTTTATGCTTGGTCGTTTCCGTGCTTGGTACCAAGACGAAGGCTTCAGCGTAGACATCATTCAAGCGGTTCTAGCTCGTCGTCCGACGAAACCAGCAGACTTCGACCAACGAGTTAAAGCGGTTTCTCACTTCCGTGAACTAGAAGCAGCAGAGTCTCTAGCAGCAGCGAACAAACGTGTAGGTAATATCCTAGCGAAATTCGACGGCGAACTAGCAGCAGACATCGACCTAGCACTTCTACAAGAAGACGCAGAGAAAGCACTAGCAGAAAGCGTTGAAGTAATGACTGAAGCGCTAGAGCCAGCATTTGCTACAGGTAACTACCAAGAAGCCCTAAGCAAGCTAGCTGACCTACGTGAACCAGTTGATGCGTTCTTTGATAACGTAATGGTAATGGCAGACGACGAAGCACTTAAGAAGAACCGTCTGACACTACTGAACAACCTGCGTAACCTGTTCCTACAGATCGCAGACATTTCTTTGCTTCAAAAGTAATTCATTACTCTTCGAAGTGATTAAGAAATAAGTAAAAGGGAAGCAGATGCTTCCCTTTTTTGTTGCCTTCAAACCGATGAAGGTGACGCTTATTATTCATTTTGTGAACAAGACTAAAATTTGTAGGGTGAGACGCGTTTAACTTGTTGGTATAGAGCTCGGATTGTAGAGGCACAGTTTTGCTATAACTGGACTGTTTATTCGGGGGAAGGACACAATGAAAAAAACAATTCTCGCACTCTCTATCGGTCTACTGAGCGCCTGCAGCCAGATTCCAGAAAATGCCATCGTATTAAGCGTTGGTGATGATACCGCTGTTTTTGAGGAAAACTCACAGGGCTTACTTGTCGCCGAGCAAAAACTCGAAAAAGGCAGCTACACCTTTACCATTGCCGACAGTAATCAAAGCTGTGGAAGTAGCTTTGCCCTAGCAGAAGAAGATCGCATTAAGTTCAATCGTCCATTAAAAATGGATAATTGCGCCACTGATGCACAAATGCCGCTGCGCATCTTCAAAGCCAATACCTATCAATTTACGCTCAATCCAACCACCAACGAACTGACGGTAAAAATTAAACCAAAACAAAGTCAGGACATCACCTACTCTTGCCCTGTCGCAACTGACACGCCAAAAACCATCAACGTTGCTCAAACCTTTAATGATGGCGCTGTCGTTCGTGATGCCTTAACCGAACAAGAAACCACTGTCGCCAATGGCAGCGTCACCATGCAACCGGGTCCTATGAGCCAAGGTCTATTGCTGCTAGAAGAAGTTGAACAGCAAGCCGACAAACCGTTCAGCTGGGATAACGCAACAGTGTACTTCGTCATGACTGACCGCTTCTACAATGGCAACCCTGACAACGACAACAGCTACGGTCGCAGTAAAGACGGAAAATATGAGATTGGTACCTTCCACGGTGGTGACTTAGCGGGTCTGACGAAAAAACTCGATTACATCGAATCACTTGGTGTGAATGCTATCTGGATAACCTCACCACTGGAACAAATCCACGGCTGGGTTGGCGGCGGCGATAAAGGCGACTTTAAGCACTACGGCTACCACGGCTACTACCATCAAGACTGGACCAAGCTTGATGCCAACATGGGTACCGAAGATGAACTCAGAACCTTCGTCGATACCGCCCACAAGAAAGGTATCCGCGTGATTTGGGATGTAGTCATGAACCACACAGGTTATGCGACATTAGCAGACATGCAGGAATTCGGCTTTGGTCAGCTTTACCTTGATGACCAAGAAGCCAAACAAGTCCTTGGTGAAAAATGGACCGACTGGCAGCCAAAATCAGGACAAAGCTGGCACAGCTTCAACGACTACATCAAATACGGTGATAGCGAAGCGTGGGATAAATGGTGGGGCAAAGATTGGATCCGCACCGATATTGGCGACTACGATGCTCCGGGCTACAACGACATCACCATGTCTTTGAACTACCTACCGGATCTCAAAACCGAATCGACTCAGAAAACCGGATTACCAAACTTCTTCCGCAATAAAGACACCAATGCGCAAGATGAGCTGCAAACCCCACGTGAACACCTGATTACCTGGTTATCCGATTGGGTACGTGACTACGGCATTGACGGCTTCCGTGTCGACACCGCAAAACACGTTGAAATGGAAGCGTGGGCAGAGCTGAAAGCCAGCACCACCCAAGCGCTTGCCCAGTGGAAGCAAAACAACCCGGACAAAGCCTTGGATGACTTACCTTTCTGGATGACGGGTGAAGTGTGGGCACACAGCGTGGTGAAAAGCCCGTATTTCGATAACGGCTTCGATTCCATCATCAACTTCGAGTTCCAATCTGACGTAGCACCAAAAGCGCTGAAGTGTTTCGCTCAACTTGATAATGATTACCGCCGCTATGCAGAACGCATCAATACCGATCCTGAGTTCAACGTGTTGAGCTACCTATCTTCACACGATACACAGCTGTTTTGGTCAGCGCGCAGTCGCAGCTTTGATGACCAAGCACGTGCCGCGAATGCTCTGATGCTGGCTCCCGGTGCAGTACAAATCTATTACGGTGATGAGATAGCTCGTGATTTTGGCATTACTGGTTCAGACGCCCACCAAGGCACACGCTCAGATATGCCATGGGATAAGATTCATGGCGAGCGAGAAGATCTACTGAAACATTGGCAAAAGTTGGGTGAATTCCGTAAACGCCACCCAGCAGTTGCTCAAGGTAAGCACATCACTCGCAACCAAGAAGGTTACTACGCGTTTGAACGCCAATACCAAGACGACAAGGTGTTGATTGTTTACACCGGTGAGTAAATCACACTCTCTCCACCAGCAAGGGAAGCATAAGCTTCCCTTTTTTATTGTTCTTTTTGCCCTTTTGTCTCGTTCCTCTGGTCTGATGACGCACTTTTTTCTTTTTCGGCTTAATTCACACTTTGCGTTAATTACACATTGAGGTAAGGTCAAGGATTACTCGATAAGCCGATAAAACATCGGCATAAACATACACAAAGCAATCACAATGAATTAGGTATAAGTCAGCATGCAGTTCTCAAAGTTTGGTGAAAAATTTAATCAGTATTCAGGTATTACGCAGTTAATGGACGATTTGAATGATGGTCTGCGCACACCAGGTGCCATCATGCTCGGTGGAGGTAATCCTGCCGCCATTCCTGCCATGCTCGATTACTTTCACCAAGCCAGTGAGGAAATGCTCGCCAGTGGGGAGCTCGTCGCCGCCCTCGCCAACTACGATGGCCCGCAGGGTAAAGACGCGTTCGTCAAAGCGCTAGCTCAGTTATTCCGTGAAACTTACGGCTGGGATATTTCAGAAAAAAACATCAGCCTAACTAACGGCAGCCAAAGTGGCTTTTTCTACTTGTTCAACTTGTTGGCAGGTAAACAGCCAGATGGTTCGCATAAGAAAGTGCTACTGCCTATCGCACCTGAGTATATCGGTTATGGTGATGCAGGCATTGATGAAGATATCTTTATCTCTTACCACCCAGAAATCGAGCTGTTAGATAACGGTCTGTTTAAATACCACGTCGATTTTGAGCAGCTAACCGTCGACGACTCTGTTGCGGCAATCTGCGCGTCTCGCCCAACTAACCCAACGGGTAATGTACTGACAGATGAAGAAGTACGTAAGCTGGACAAGCTAGCACGTGAGAACAACATCCCGCTGATCATCGATAATGCCTACGGTCTACCTTTCCCGAACATCATCTTTGAAGATGTCGAACCGTTCTGGAATGAAAACACCATCCTATGCATGAGCCTATCTAAACTTGGCTTGCCAGGTGTGCGTTGTGGCATTGTGATTGCGAGTGAAGAAATCACTCAAGCGTTAACCAATATGAACGGCATCATCAGCCTAGCGCCGGGCAGTGTTGGTCCAGCGCTGGCAAACCATATAATTGGCAAAGGTGATCTGCTTAAACTGAGTTCAGAGGTGATTAAGCCGTTCTACAAGCAAAAATCACAACGTGCGGTTGAACTGCTCCAACAAGCAATTACCGATGAGCGATTCCGCATCCACAAGCCGGAAGGCGCTATCTTCTTGTGGTTATGGTTTGATGAACTGCCAATCACAACAATGGAACTGTACCAACGCTTGAAAGCGCGTGGCGTATTGATTGTCCCTGGTGAATATTTCTTTATTGGTCAGCAAGACGAGTGGGATCACGCGCACCAATGCCTGCGTATGAACTACGTTCAAGATGATGAGATGATGCAAAAAGGCATTGCGATTATCGCTGAAGAAGTGGAAAAGGCTTACCGCGAAGGTAAATAGACGGATTGAACTCAGCCGTTCTTCTCTTTGAAATTACGGCTTTGAAATAGCGGATTTGAAAACCCCCAAACTAAAAAGAGCGCCCATATGGCGCTCTTTCTCATTCTATAACCGGGTGGTTAACTGATTAGTTGTTCTCAATCAGGTTGTTACCACCGATAGCAATCTTACGTGGTTGCATGGCTTCAGGGATTTCACGAACTAAATCGATATGAAGCAGACCGTTTTCCATTGATGCACCGACAACTTTTACGTAATCCGCTAGCTGGAATTTACGTTCAAAATCACGTTCTGCAATACCTTGGTAAACATAGTTTTTGCCTTCTTCGGCTTTACGTTCGCCCTTTACAATCAACATGTTTTCGTTTTGAGTCAGATCGAGCTGTTCTTCAGCAAAGCCAGCAACGGCCATAGTAATACGGTAGTTGTGCTCGTCTTTTTGCTCAATGTTGTATGGAGGGTAACCGCCAGAAGTATTTTTCGCTGTATTCGCTTCCATCAGGTTTAGCAGACGATCAAAGCCAATTGCATTACGGTATAGTGGTGAGAAATCTACATTACGCATAAATCTATCCTCTTAATTAAGCAATAGTCTTAGTTCAGATGAGTTTCATCCTACTGGCGTGTTTATGCAAAAACCAACGCCGAACTAAGAGATTCTTATCATTCCACTGGCCTTGGTTTGGCTCGGAGACATGATATTGAATCTAAAGGTTTAAGTTGTGTGCTAAAACGCCATATCCTCTTCTGAGCGATCTCGTTTTAGCGATTTCAGAGGGCTGGTCTTCTAGTCTCTAGCAAGCCAGTCACCCTCTTCGTAACTAGATATAAGGTCGTCAAAAATGACTTTCAAGGGAAAAAATAAAAAATTTTTAAAGCATCCACTATCCCCTTGAACAGCTTAGTTCCTCATCACTTCGCGATCTGTGATAAAAAGCCCGCCGTTCTGGGGGGCTCAATCTACACTTTACTTGCGGGAGGATTTACGCGCTTTTACAACGTCCTTTTCTGCCGCCTTTTCCTGCTTTAGTTTGCGCTTTTCTTTTAGACTCAACTGCGGTTGTTTCTTTTCTTTCTTACTCATGACTTCACCTCTATTTATTGGCACAACAGACAACCACACAGCATTTTCTGAGCTGGTGGCTGCGATTGATGAACAATTTCAGTAATCACAAAGCAGCGTCGCTGATTAAAAATTTCCACTTCGAGCGCATCATTTTTAGCTCGACCTAACAGTCGAGACCCCAAATAAGAATCGACCGCGAGCATACCTGTCATGGGTTGCCCCTTACGCGAGCTGACCAATGTCATGCGATATTGATAGGCGCGTTCAACATCCACTAAGCGAACCGTGTCCCCAACCGCAATACGAGCTCGGTTACGGCAATGGGCTTGTTGCTCGCAGATTTCAAATAGCGATAACAACCTTAGTGGTGATTGATAGGTTAAAAAGCGACTGGTTAACCACCAAGTTCGCAGCGCCAAGCAGTACGCTGAGAACCAGCGTTCAAACATGATTATTTCCTTCTTAATGCCTTGTCTTACAAATAAATTCAGTGCATTGAACCGGAAGTGCATCACTTCCGGCTTAGTTCAGGAAAGTCATCACCATTTTCTTAGTCTCCTTATTCATCAGCTCTTCAGCACTATAGCGAGCAGAAAAAAGAAAGCAAAAACGCTCAAGCGAACAAAATGGCGAGAAAAAAAGAAAACAGAAATAAAATGGCAGGCTTGATCGGGTTGTTGGCAGTTAGTACCAGAAAAACATCCGCTTTAGCAGAAAGTGGCGATTTTAGCTGGTGGTACAACAAAAAAAGCAGCGATTTCTCGCTGCTTTTTACTATCACGAACAGTGTCGTTATACGTCTAGGTTCGCTACTTTCAGTGCGTTCTCTTCGATGAAGTTACGACGAGGTTCTACTTGGTCACCCATTAGCGTAGTGAACAGTTGATCTGCACCTACCGCATCTTCAATCGTTACCTGCATCATACGACGAGTTTCTGGGTCCATGGTGGTTTCCCAAAGTTGGTCTGGGTTCATCTCACCTAGACCTTTGTAGCGCTGACGGCTTAAGCCACGCATTGACTCTTTCACTAACCAGTCAAGCGCTTCTGCAAAGTTTGCCACTGGCATAGTACGCTCACCACGTTTGATGTACGCGCCTTCTTCCAGAAGTCCATCAAGTGCTTCTGATAGATCAGCCAACTTGCCGTACTCTTTCGAGTTTAGGAAGTCGATGCTAATTGCATGTTCGTGCGTCACGCCGTGAGTACGAACCACAATCTTAGGCAAGTTTAAGCCTAGCTCTTCGTGCTGCTCAACTTCGTAGCTGTACTGGCTTGCACCCACTTCTTTCGCATTCAGCTGTTCAATAAGCTGCTTCGTCCAAGCTTCCACAACTGATGCGTCATGGCATTGCTCTGGCGTTAGGCGAGGAGTGTAAATCAACTCGTTTACCAAAGCACTTGGGTAGCGACGGCTCATACGTTCCGCCAGTTTAATACCCGCATTGTACTGTTGAACAAGCTTCTCTAGTGCTTCACCAGCCAGTGCAGGTGCTTCTGCGTTTACGTGTAGCGATGCATTATCCAGAGCTAATGATACTTGGTATTGGTTCATCGCTTCTTCATCTTTGATGTATTGCTCTTGTTTGCCTTTTTTCACTTTGTATAGTGGTGGCTGAGCGATGTACACGTAACCACGCTCGATAAGCTCTGGCATTTGACGGTAGAAGAAGGTCAACAGTAGCGTACGGATGTGCGAACCATCGACATCGGCATCGGTCATGATGATGATGTTGTGGTAACGAAGCTTGTCCGGGTTGTACTCGTCACGACCGATACCACAACCTAGTGCGGTGATCAGTGTTGCTACTTCTTGAGAAGATAGCATCTTGTCGAAACGTGCTTTTTCTACGTTAAGAATCTTACCTTTTAGCGGTAGGATTGCTTGGTTCTTACGGTTACGGCCTTGTTTTGCGGAGCCGCCTGCCGAATCACCCTCCACTATGTATAGTTCAGAGAGTGCCGGATCTTTTTCCTGACAGTCTGCAAGTTTACCTGGAAGGCCAGCTAGGTCTAGCGCACCTTTACGGCGCGTCATTTCACGAGCTTTACGCGCTGCTTCACGAGCACGTGCTGCATCGATGATTTTCGAACAAACCATCTTCGCTTCTGTCGGGTTCTCAATCAGGAACTCAGACAGTTTTTCACCCATTGCAGACTCAACAGCTGATTTCACTTCAGAAGAAACCAGTTTGTCTTTTGTTTGGCTTGAGAACTTAGGATCAGGTACTTTCACCGAAACAACCGCAGTTAGACCTTCACGCGCATCGTCGCCTGAAGTCGCTGTTTTCGCTTTCTTCGAGAAACCTTCTTTATCCATAAAGCTGTTCAATGTACGTGTTAGCGCAGCACGGAAACCAGCAAGGTGAGTACCACCATCACGCTGTGGGATATTGTTGGTAAAGCAGAAGATGTTCTCTTGGAAACCATCGTTCCATTGCATCGCCACTTCAACTGAAATGCCGTCTTCACGCTCAGAGTTAAAGTGGAAGATTTTTTCGATGATTGGCGTTTTGTTGGTGTTTAGGTGATCAACGAACGCTTGAATACCACCTTCATACATGAAGTGATCATGTTTGTCTGCTTCACGTTCATCAACCAATTTGATCGACACACCAGAGTTCAGGAATGACAGTTCACGCAGGCGCTTCGCCAGAATGTCATAGTGGAACTCTGTGTTAGAGAACGTCTCGGCACTTGGCCAGAAACGAATTTGTGTACCGGTTTTATCCGTATCACCCACAACGGCTAGTGGCGCTTGAGGCTCACCATGGCGGTAGGTTTGCGTATGGATATGGCCACCACGATGAATCGTTAGCTCAACTTTCTCTGATAGTGCGTTTACTACTGAAACACCTACCCCGTGAAGACCACCCGATACTTTGTATGAGTTATCGTCGAACTTACCACCCGCGTGAAGAACCGTCATGATTACTTCTGCTGCAGAGACATTTTCCTCAGAGTGGATTTCTGTTGGAATGCCACGACCATCATCGCTAACGGAAACCGAGTTATCCTCATGAATTGTCACAACGATGTCTTTACAGTGACCTGCCAACGCTTCATCAATTGAGTTATCCACCACCTCGAAAACCATGTGGTGAAGGCCGGTGCCGTCGTCCGTATCGCCGATGTACATTCCTGGACGCTTACGTACCGCATCCAGACCCTTCAGTACCTTAATACTCGATGAATCGTAATTTTCAGACATGAGTTTCTCTCTTCTAGTTTGACTCTATCCTGCCATGTTCCACATGAAACAATTTACCGTTATCGTCCAACATATCGGCGATTTGGCTTTCAGTGATAGAGCTTACAAATACTTGTGCGCCCGTCTCTTTTAAGCAGTCAGCAAGACGCTTGCGACGTTGGCTATCTAATTCCGACGCGAAGTCATCAATTAGGTAAATGCATTGTTTACCGGCCATCTCTGTCAGGTGTTGCCCTTGCGCTACACGCAATGCACACACCATGAGTTTTAATTGACCGCGTGACAGAACATCTTCAACGGGCGTTCCGTTCACTTTAATGCGCAAATCAGCTTTGTTTGGGCCACTAAAGGTGTATCCCAATGCCTGATCACGCTCAAAATTCTTTTCTAGTATCTCGTGGTATGGGGTGTCTTTATCCCAGCCACGATAATACTTCAATTGGATCTCAAATTCTGGCAAAAATGTCTGACAGATAGTTTCTGCGACGGTTTTCATCTGCTCGATGTAACTTGCTCGCCATTGGCTGATGTTTTCAGCCAATCCTGCCATTTCCTGATCCCAATAACTGAGCTCACGATAACTATTGGCGGTTTTCAACAACGCGTTGCGCTGCTTGTTCAGGCGCTTGAACCTTCCCCATGCTTGATAAAAAGCGGGCTCGGTATGAAACACGCCCCAATCAATAAACGCACGACGATGTTTAGGGCCATCTGTCAGTAAATCAAACCCTTCTGGGTGTATCAACTGCAGAGGCAGAACTTGTGCCAACTGCGCTAATTTTTGTCCAGATTGACCGCCTATTTTAACCTCTGTTGAGCCATCACGCTGCTTATTAATGCCGATAGGTAGCTCAAATTGATCCGAGTTCAAAAAACGACCATGAACAAACAGTTCGTCACACTCATTTTGTATCACTCGTCCGGTGAGAGAGCTCTTGAATGAGCGGCCATGCCCGAGCAGATAAACCGCTTCTAAGACACTGGTTTTACCGCTGCCGTTCGGCCCGATAAGAAAGTTAAAGCCTGCTGATAACTCAATATCACAGGCTTTAATGTTTCGAAACTGCTGAATGATGAGACGAGAAAGAGGCATTCAGTTGGCTTATAGACGAATTGGCATCACCACGTACATGGCACTGTCATCGTCGGCATTTTCAATCAACGCGCTAGCGTTAGCATCCGACATCGACACACGTACATTTTCACAACGCAACGTGTTCAGAACATCAAGCACATAGCTTACGTTAAAGCCGATTTCGATGGCGTCACCTTCAAAGGTTACATCAAGCATCTCTTCCGCTTCTTCTTGTTCTGGGTTATTCGCGGTTATGCGCATTTCAGTATCAGCCAGATTCACACGCACGCCACGGAATTTTTCGTTGGAAAGAATCGCAGCACGAGAGAAGGCTTGGCGCAACTCGTCACAACTTGCTATCAGTGTCTTATTGGTGCTCTGAGGCAATACACGGCGGTAGTCAGGGAAACGACCATCAACCAACTTAGAGGTAAAAGTAAAGTTATTCACCTCAGCACGAACATTGGAGCTACCGATCTGAAGTACTACGGGCTGCTCTGGCGCATCCATCAACTTTACTAATTCTTGCACACCTTTGCGTGGCACGATGATTTGCTTCTGCGCAAAGTCCGCACCTAGCTGAGTTTGCGATACCGCCATACGGTGGCCGTCCGTCGCCACGCTGCGTAGCGTGGTGCCGTCAATTTCAAACAACATGCCGTTGAGGTAGTAACGAACGTCTTGATTCGCCATCGAGAACTGAGTTTTGTCGATCAGCGTACGTAAATCAGCTTGGCTCAGTGATACTTCCACTTCGCTTTGCCAGTCTTCAATATTAGGGAAATCGTTCGCAGGAAGCGTTGCCAACGAGAAACGGCTGCGACCAGAGCGAACTTGTACGCGATCACCTTCTAATACAAATGTGATGATCGCATCGTCCGGTAAACCACGGCAGATATCGAGAAACTTACGCGAGGGAACGGTAATGCTGCCCGCTTCAAAATCACCTTCTAGCGTCACTTTGCTTACTAACTCTACTTCAAGATCGGTTGCCGTCATCGACAATACGTTCTCTTCTACTTTAAGAAGTAGGTTACCCAGGATTGGCAGAGTTGGTCGGCCACCTAAAGCGCCCGAAACCTGCTGTAGCGGTTTGATTAAATGACTACGTTCAATGGTAAATTTCATGCTTGGCTCTTTACGCTGTCAGCTCAATAAATGATTTGCTTAGAATACCGTTATTCTAACCGATTACGAAGACAGGGTGCGAATCAAGTTAGAGTAATCTTCTTTAATGTCGTGGCTCTCTTCACGCAGCTGCTCAATCTTGCGACAAGCATGAAGTACGGTCGTATGATCGCGGCCCCCAAACGCATCGCCAATTTCAGGCAAGCTATGGTTGGTTAGTTCTTTTGCTAACGCCATAGCCAGCTGACGAGGACGCGCTACAGAACGAGAACGACGCTTAGACAGCAAGTCCGCCACTTTAATCTTGTAGTATTCCGCCACGGTCTTTTGAATGTTATCGATCGTCACCAGCTTCTCTTGTAGAGCAAGCAGATCGCGCAGCGCTTCACGCACAAAATCAATCGTGATTGGACGACCAGTAAAGTTCGCGTTCGCGATAACACGGTTCAATGCACCTTCTAGCTCACGAACGTTCGAACGCAGACGCTTGGCAATGAAGAATGCCACTTCATCAGCAAGGTGGATTTGGTGATCTTCAGCTTTTTTCATCAAGATCGCCACACGCGTTTCAAGCTCAGGCGGCTCGATCGCAACAGTAAGACCCCAACCAAAGCGAGATTTAAGACGATCTTCAACGCCATTAATTTCTTTAGGATAACGGTCAGACGTTAGAATGATCTGCTGATTACCTTCCAATAGTGCGTTGAAGGTATGGAAGAATTCTTCTTGCGAACGTTCTTTATTAGCAAAGAATTGGATGTCATCGATAAGGAGTGCATCCACACTGCGGTAGTAGCGTTTGAATTCTTCAATCGCATTGTTTTGCAGCGCTTTCACCATGTCTTGCACAAAACGTTCTGAGTGCATGTAGACCACTTTTGCGTTCGGGTTGTTATCCACAATCGCGTTACCCACCGCATGCAATAAGTGGGTTTTACCCAAACCCGTGCCGCCGTATAGGAATAGTGGGTTGTAAGCTGCACCTGGGTTATCCGATACCTGACGCGCCGCAGCCAAACCCAGTTGGTTCGACTTACCTTCAACAAAGTTATCGAACTTGTGTTTTGGGTTCATGTTTGAGCGGTGATTGATAGCCGCAATCGCTTGAGCGTCGTCATCCCAGGTTTTGTGTACTGGCTTACGCGCCTGTAATTGCGCAGGTGCAGATGACTCGGCAGCCACATCTGCAGGCGTACGTGTCGGCGCTGGTTTTGGTGCAGAGACAGGTCGGCTCCCCACTTCAAAACGTAAGTTAGGAATATCGCCACCGCAGTATTCCTGCAGTAAGCGAGTAATATTGTTCAGATACTTATCACGCACCCAGTCCAACACAAAGCGGTTTGGCGCGAATAGAGTGAGAGTATTGTCATTGAGCTCCGCTTGTAGCGGACGAACCCACATGCTGAATTCTGTAGCTGGTAGCTCTTCTTGAAGCTGCTGCAAACATTGCAGCCAAAGCGAAGATGACACGGTGCCCCCACTGAGTAATTGAATTATCGGAAAAGACTGGCAATTTTACCTGTTGATAACCAAGATCGCCAGCGATTGATCGACGATCCAGTGAATAAGATCCAAGTTATTCACAATTATTTCTGCAAACTTGATGAGATCAACACACCTTGCCCCAAATTTGCCCACACAACGATCCACAATTGGGCAAAATTCACAAGATCGAGCGATTGGTGATAAGTCTGTGTATTATTTTATTCCCAATGCTGATTTTGTCGATCATTTCGCTAGGTTCAGTTCGCATTTTCGTCACATTTAACATTCTTCTTCTATTATCTAATAACTCACAGGTCTAGGTTATTGCTCTTGGTTATTTATTTAATTGAGCTAACTAACAGTAGTATTTCCAACCATAAAATTATGGAGATGTATTATGAAAAACTGGATTAAGGTTGCCGTTGCAGCCATTGCACTGTCGGCAGCAACCGTACAAGCCGCTACTGAAGTCAAAGTTGGTATGTCAGGTCGCTACTTCCCGTTTACTTTTGTAAAGCAAGACAAGCTACAAGGCTTTGAAGTCGACATGTGGGATGAAATCGGTAAACGTAACGATTACAAAATCGAATACGTAACAGCCAACTTCTCTGGTTTATTTGGTCTTTTAGAAACTGGTCGTATCGATACGATCTCCAACCAAATCACCATGACTGATGAGCGTAAAGCTAAATACCTATTTGCTGACCCTTACGTTGTAGATGGCGCACAAATTACCGTGCGTAAAGGCAACGACAGCATCAAAGGTGTTGACGATCTTGCGGGCAAAACCGTTGCGGTGAACCTAGGCTCTAACTTTGAGCAACTGCTGCGTCAATACGACAAAGACGGCAAGATCAACATTAAAACGTACGACACAGGTATCGAACATGACGTGGCGCTCGGTCGTGCAGACGCGTTTGTAATGGATCGTCTTTCTGCGTTAGAGCTGATTAAGAAAACTGGCCTTCCTCTGGAATTGGCAGGCGAACCGTTTGAGACCATTCAAAACGCATGGCCTTTCGTTGAAAACGAGAAAGGTCGTAAGCTGCAAGAAGAAGTAAACAAAGCACTGGCTGAGATGCGCGCAGATGGTACAGTAGAGAAAATTTCCGTGAAGTGGTTTGGCGCTGACATCACGAAATAAGAACTCTTTGTACTTTAGGCCGCAAAGTGGTATCACTCTCGGACTAAAATAAACTTACGTAAAGGTGGAACTTGTTTTCCACCTTTTCTTTTCTCTAGCCTTTAGGTAAGCCGTATGGGATTTGACTTTAATTACATGTTGGAACTGCTGCCGATATTGCTGAAATATCTTGGCACAACCATGGAAATGGCGACATGGGGATTGGTGTTTTCGCTGATTTTATCCGTCATTTTAGCCAATATTCGCGTATTTAAACTGCCAGTTCTGGATCAATTAAGCCAACTGTACATCAGCTTCTTCCGTGGCACCCCACTGTTGGTTCAGCTTTTCCTGCTCTATTACGGCTTACCGCAAATTTTTCCATTGATGGTCGGTATCGACGCCTTTTCAGCAGCGGTTATCGGTTTAACGCTGCACTTTGCCGCTTATATGGCGGAAAGTATTCGTGCCGCCATTATTGGCATTGATCGCAGCCAAATGGAAGCGAGCTTATCGGTCGGTATGACGACATCCCAAGCAATGCGCCGAGTGATTTTACCTCAAGCAACGCGTGTCGCACTGCCTTCATTGATGAACTATTTCATCGATATGATCAAGTCAACGTCTCTTGCTTTCACGCTTGGTGTGGCCGAAATCATGGCGAAAGCACAGATGGAAGCCTCATCAAGTTTCCGTTTCTTTGAAGCTTTCCTTGCGGTTGCTCTTATTTACTGGGGCGTGGTGGTGATTCTGACTCGCGTACAAATCTGGGCAGAAGCAAAACTGAATAAGGCGTACGTACGATGATTAAGTTAGAAAATATTCACAAACGTTTTGGTGAGACTGAAGTGCTGAAAGGCATCGACCTCGATATTAAGCAAGGTGAGATCATCGTGATTATCGGCTCAAGTGGTACGGGTAAATCAACCTTGCTGCGTACGGTGAACTTTCTAGAACAAGCAGATGAAGGTCGTATCACGATAGATGACATCTCCGTGGATACTCAAAAACACACTAAAGCCGAAGTATTAGCGCTGCGTCGTCGAACTGGCTTTGTGTTCCAAAACTATGCCCTGTTTGCCCACATGAATGCGCGCCAGAACATTGCCGAAGGTCTAGTGACCGTTCGAGGTTGGAAAAAAGCCGATGCTCTCAAACGAGCGCAACAAATTCTGGATGACATCGGTCTTGGGGATAAAGGCGATAGTTATCCAGCGGCATTGTCTGGCGGCCAACAACAACGTGTGGGTATCGGCCGAGCGATGGCGCTACAACCAGAACTGCTGTTGTTTGACGAACCAACTTCTGCGCTGGATCCTGAATGGGTCGGTGAAGTTCTCTCATTAATGAAGAAGTTAGCTAATCAGCATCAAACCATGCTGGTGGTGACGCACGAGATGCAATTCGCGAAAGAAGTCGCTGATAGAGTGATCTTCATGGCGGAAGGCAATATCGTTGAGCAAGGTTCTCCACAGGATATCTTCGATAATCCACAAGATCCTCGTTTGAAAAAATTCCTTAACCAAGTAGGAATAGAGTAACGATCAAGCATCAGGATCGATTGATCCTTGAGATTTTACTCACACTACGTATAATCGCCCGGCCGGAATTTCGTACTCATTGAGTCATTGACACATTATGTGAGTGTGATTACAATTCCGCCTCTTTGTTGAGAGGCGTCGGTTGTCCTTCTCTATATAAAGAGCTTCTTTATATAAGAAAGCAAATACCCACGCCGGGTTTAACAAGAACCTAAAACTACTGATCAGTAAAGGTAATTATCATGAAACGCACTTTTCAACCTACAGTTCTAAAGCGCAAGCGTACTCACGGCTTCCGTGCTCGCATGGCAACTAAGAACGGTCGTAAAGTTATCAACGCACGTCGTGCAAAAGGCCGTGCGCGCCTATCAAAATAATCGCTAGTTTATTTTGAACACGTACGCGTTTAATCGGGAGTTACGTTTGTTAACTCCCGAGCATTATCAAAACGTCTTCCAGCAAGCTCATCGAGCTGGCTCGCCTCATTTCACCATCATTGCTCGCAATAACAAACTTTCTCACCCACGATTAGGTTTAGCGGTTCCCAAAAAGCAAATCAAAACGGCTGTCGGTCGTAACCGATTTAAGCGTTTGGCTCGTGAAAGCTTTCGTAACAATCAACATCAGCTTCCAAACAAAGATTTTGTTGTGATTGCAAAGAAAAGCGCGCAAGATTTAAGCAATGAGGAAATTTTTAAGTTGTTTGATAAGCTATGGCAACGCCTGTCTCGCCCTTCACGTGGATAGCCATTGGGCTCGTTTATCTGTATCGCTGGTTTATCAGCCCTTTGATTGGTCCTCGTTGCCGGTTCACACCAACCTGTTCCACTTACGCGCTAGAAGCTTTGAGAGCTCACGGTTTTGTAAAAGGATGTTGGTTATCAGGCAAACGTCTATTAAAATGCCACCCTTTGAATGAAGGGGGGTATGACCCCGTTCCACCAGTCCAAAAACAAGACAGAGATAACTAACGATGGATTCTCAACGTAATATCCTGCTCATCGGTTTGGCCCTGGTTTCTTTTTTGCTGTTTCAACAATGGCAAGTTGCAAAGAATCCAGAACCTCAAGCAGTTGAACAGGCTCAATCAAGCAGCACTCTACCTGCACCATCTTTTGCTGATGAACTTGACCCAGTTCCTGGTCAACAGCAAGCTTCTGCAAAAACTATCACAGTAACGACTGATGTTTTAACTCTGTCGATCGACACCGTTGGTGGCGATGTGGTACATGCCAACCTTAACGAATACTCTGCTGAGTTAGATTCATCAGATTCCTTTGTTCTGCTTAAAGACGCTCAAGGTCACCAATTTATCGCTCAAAGCGGTCTAGTGGGCCCTCAAGGTATCGACTTGAGCAGCACAAATCGCCCTCACTACAACGTAAGTGCAGACAGCTTCACAATGGCTGACGGTCAAGATGAACTTCGCGTTCCGATGACATTCACTGCAAACGGCATCGAATACACCAAAACTTACATCTTTAAACGCGGCAGCTACGCGCTTAATGTTGAATACGATGTAGTGAACAACTCAGGCAACAACGCAACATTTGGTATGTACGCTCACCTACGTCAAAACCTAATGGACGATGGTGGTAGCATCACAATGCCTACTTACCGTGGTGGCGCATACTCAACAGAAGATACGCGTTACAAGAAGTACAGCTTTGATGATATGCAGGATCGCAACCTGTCTCTTAACCTAGCCGATGGCCAAGGTTGGGCAGCAATGATTCAGCACTACTTTGCCGCAGCTTGGATCCCACGTAACGAACCAGGTACTAACCTATACACTCGTGTAATTGGCAACCTAGGCGACATCGGCGTTCGTATGCCGAACAAAACTATCGCAACAGGCGATCAGGCTAAGTTTGAAGCAACACTTTGGGTTGGTCCAAAACTGCAAGATGAAATGGCAGAAGTGGCACCTAACCTAGACCTAGTAGTGGACTACGGCTGGTTATGGTTCATTGCGAAGCCTCTTCATATGTTGCTTTCATTCATCCAGAGCTTTGTTGGTAACTGGGGTGTGGCAATCATCTGTCTGACCTTCATCGTTCGTGGTGCAATGTACCCACTAACAAAAGCGCAATACACGTCTATGGCGAAAATGCGTATGCTTCAGCCTAAGCTGCAAGCAATGCGTGAGCGTATCGGTGATGACCGTCAGCGCATGAGCCAAGAAATGATGGAACTGTACAAGAAAGAGAAAGTGAACCCACTAGGTGGCTGTTTACCTCTTATCCTACAGATGCCTATTTTCATCGCACTATACTGGGCACTAATGGAATCGGTTGAGCTACGTCACTCTCCATTCTTCGGTTGGATTCATGACCTTTCAGCGCAGGACCCTTACTACATCCTGCCGCTATTGATGGGTGCGTCTATGTTCCTAATCCAGAAGATGAGCCCGACAACAGTAACGGATCCAATGCAGCAGAAGATCATGACCTTTATGCCGGTTATGTTTACCTTCTTCTTCTTGTTCTTCCCATCAGGTCTCGTTCTGTACTGGTTGGTGTCGAACATCGTAACGCTTATCCAGCAAACTCTGATCTACAAAGGATTAGAGAAAAAAGGCTTACACAGCAAGTAACCTTTTAGGAAATGATTGAGAAAGGCGGCCAAAAGGTCGCCTTTTTGTTTTTGGCTGATTACAATTCAGCTAATTAATTGTGATGGCTCCCTAGGTATCTTCCCTATAGCCCAGCTCAAAAGGCAAAATTATGACTACAGATACGATTGTCGCTCAAGCGACCGCGCCTGGTCGTGGCGGTGTCGGTATTATTCGAGTTTCTGGCCCTAAAGCCAACCAAGTGGCGTTAGAAGTCACTGGCAAAACACTAAAGCCCCGCTACGCAGAGTACCTGCCGTTTAAGTCAGAAGATGGCACTGTGCTTGATCAGGGCATCGCACTGTACTTCCCTAACCCGCACTCATTTACCGGTGAAGACGTACTTGAGCTGCAAGGCCATGGCGGCCCCGTCGTGATGGATATGCTGATAAAACGCATTCTAGGTATAGATGGTATTCGAGCTGCTCGCCCTGGTGAGTTCTCTGAACGCGCATTTCTGAACGATAAACTCGACCTCGCTCAAGCCGAGGCGATCGCAGACCTCATTGATGCCAGTTCTGAAGAAGCAGCAAAATCGGCACTGCAATCCTTACAGGGCGCATTTTCAGGCCGCATTAATACCTTAGTTGAGTCGCTGATTCATTTGCGTATCTATGTTGAAGCAGCCATCGACTTCCCTGAAGAAGAGATCGACTTTTTGGCCGACGGTAAAGTGGCTGGTGACCTACAAGCCATCATCGACAACCTAGATGCGGTGCGCAAAGAAGCTAACCAAGGCGCTATTATGCGTGAAGGGATGAAAGTCGTGATTGCGGGTCGTCCAAATGCGGGCAAATCAAGCCTACTGAACGCGCTATCGGGTAAAGAATCTGCAATCGTAACCGACATCGCAGGAACCACGCGTGATGTACTGCGTGAGCATATCCATATTGATGGCATGCCACTACACATCATTGATACAGCAGGTTTGCGTGATGCTTCCGATGAAGTAGAGAAAATCGGTATCGAACGCGCGTGGGATGAAATAGCCCAAGCAGACCGCGTGTTGTTCATGGTGGATGGCACGACAACCGATGCCACCGATCCGAAAGATATCTGGCCAGATTTTGTGGATCGCCTACCAGACAACATTGGCATAACGGTGATCCGTAATAAAGCGGATCAAACGGGTGAAGATATGGGGATCTGCCACGTCAATAACCCTACTCTTATCCGTTTGTCAGCGAAGACTGGTGCAGGGGTTGAAGCTCTGCGCGATCATCTCAAGGAGTGTATGGGCTTCTCTGGCAACAGTGAAGGTGGGTTTATGGCTCGTCGTCGTCATCTCGATGCATTAGAACGTGCCGCACAGCACCTTCAAATAGGCCAGGAGCAGCTTGAAGGCTATATGGCAGGTGAAATATTGGCTGAAGAGCTACGCATCACCCAACAACATCTCAATGAGATTACCGGTGAGTTCAGTTCTGACGACTTACTGGGACGAATCTTCTCTTCATTCTGTATCGGGAAGTAAATAATCGAACGCGCGGTGCTGAGCTTAACTCACACCGCGTTTCTTTTTGTACGGCAAGCCATCCATGAGCTTTAGCCGTCGCATTCAATAAGGAAGAAGTATGATCCACATTATTACAGGCAGCACGTTAGGTGGCGCAGAATACGTAGGGGATCACCTGAGTGATCTACTCAACGAGAATGGATTTGAAACAACGATCCACAACCAGCCTTCCCTCAGTGATATCGAAAATCAAGGTACGTGGTTGGTGATCACCTCTACACATGGAGCTGGTGAGTATCCTGATAATATCCAACCTTTTATCGCAGCATTACAAAATACACCGCCAAAAATGACTGATGTAAAATTTGCGGTGATTGCGATTGGTGACTCTAGCTACGATACGTTCTGTGCCGCTGGTCAACACGCTTATGATTTATTAGAGGATATTGGTGCAACCCCTCTCGCAGATTGCTTTAAAATCGATGTACTGAGCCATGATGTGCCAGAAGACGCCGCAGAAATGTGGTTAAAAGAGAATATCGAACGTTTTTAAACTCACGACTTTCCCTTCAACAGAGTCGAAATTCGGCTCTGTTTTCTCCCATGTGAATAACTCCCACCAAATTATTTTGTTTAACCGCTCAAAAACCAACCAAACAGACTGTGGATAACTACAATAAGATCCAGTGATTTTCCTTTAGTTATCCCAATAACAACTTTGATCAATTTCACCCCCTGTGTATAACCACCACTTTTGATCCCAGGTAATCCTCGATCTGATCCAATCATGATCACAAGATATGATCCAAAGAAGATCCATGATCTTGTTGATCATTTTTAGGTTATCCACAGAAACGGTCGATCCTAATAGTAGATCTAATAAAAGATCATATATATAGATCTTATATATATTTATCTTGAAGCTTAAAACGGATAAAACGAGAAAACGTTTTTCTCTCTGGCATAAAGCAGGTAAAATACGGCTCCTTTATCTGTCCATTAAATCCCTTTGAATACCTGAGGTCAGTTCATGCTTTATCACGAAAACTTTGACGTCATTGTTGTCGGTGGCGGACACGCAGGAACGGAAGCCGCGCTCGCATCTGCACGCACAGGACAAAAAACGCTTCTCCTTACCCATAACATCGATACATTAGGCCAGATGTCTTGTAATCCGGCGATCGGTGGTATTGGTAAAGGTCACTTAGTAAAAGAAGTAGATGCTATGGGCGGTTTGATGGCTGAAGCCATCGACCATGCAGGTATTCAGTTTCGTACACTAAATGCCTCCAAAGGTCCTGCAGTACGAGCAACTCGAGCTCAAGCCGATCGCGCTCTGTACAAAGCGTACGTTCGTAATGCATTAGAAAATGCGCCTAACTTAACGTTGTTCCAGCAATCAGTTGATGATCTGATTGTTGAACACGATCGCGCAGTTGGTGTGGTAACTCAAATGGGACTTCGCTTCCATGCGAAAGCCGTTGTGCTAACCGTGGGTACCTTCCTTGGTGGTAAGATCCACATAGGTATGGAAAGCTCGTCTGGTGGTCGTGCCGGGGATCCACCATCGATCGCATTAGCGGATCGACTGCGTGAACTGCCGTTCCGTGTGGATCGTTTAAAAACAGGTACTCCACCGCGCATTGATGCTCGTACTGTTGATTTTTCAGTGCTAGAAGCTCAGCACGGTGATAACCCAACGCCTGTATTCTCGTTCATGGGCAAACGTGAACAGCATCCGCGTCAGATTCCATGTTTCATCACCCACACCAATGAACAAACTCACGATGTGATCCGTAGTAACTTGGATCGCAGTCCAATGTACGCAGGTGTGATTGAAGGTATTGGTCCGCGTTACTGTCCGTCTATTGAAGACAAAGTGATGCGTTTCGCTGACAAAAACAGCCACCAAATCTTCATTGAGCCAGAAGGCCTAACAACGCACGAGTTATACCCTAATGGTATCTCGACCAGCTTGCCATTTGATGTGCAAGTACAAATCGTGCGCTCAATGAAAGGGTTTGAAAATGCACACATCGTTCGCCCAGGTTATGCGATTGAATACGATTTCTTCGATCCACGTGATTTGAAGCAAACGTACGAGACGAAGTTCATCCATGGTTTGTTCTTTGCTGGCCAGATTAATGGCACGACTGGCTACGAAGAAGCCGCAGCGCAAGGCTTGATGGCGGGCCTAAACGCAAGCTTGTTTAGCCAAGACAAAGAAGGCTGGAGCCCACGTCGTGACCAAGCTTACATGGGCGTGTTGATTGATGACTTATCGACCATGGGTACCAAAGAGCCGTACCGCATGTTCACTTCTCGTGCGGAATATCGCCTGCTACTTCGTGAAGATAATGCCGATTTGCGTTTAACGGAAAAAGCGCGCGAGCTAGGCTTGATTGATGATGTTCGTTGGGCTCGCTTTAACGAGAAAATCAACAATATGGAAACGGAGCGTCAGCGTTTGAAAGCAACGTGGATGAATCCGAAGTCAGAGGGTGTTGATGAGCTGAACAAGCTGCTGAAAACCCCAATGGCCCGTGAAGCGAGTGGTGAGGATCTTCTGCGTCGTCCAGAGATCACTTATTCGCAACTGACGCAACTTGAAGCGTTTGCTCCTGCACTTGAAGATCAGCAAGCGGCTGAGCAAGTTGAAATTCAAGTGAAATACGACGGTTACATCAAGCGTCAGCAGGAAGAGATCGAAAAATCACTGCGTCACGAAAATACCAAGTTACCTGCTGATTTGGATTACCGCGATGTAAAAGGTTTATCAAACGAAGTCGTTGCTAAACTGAGCGAGGCCAAACCAGAGAGCATCGGTATTGCATCACGCATTTCTGGTATTACGCCTGCTGCAATTTCTATTCTACTTGTTCACTTGAAAAAGCATGGTTTGCTGAAGAAAGGTGAGGAAGAATAATGAGCGCATTGCGAACAAAGCTGGATTCACTGATCGCGAAAACCGATTTGGAAGTGTCAGAACAGCAACGAGAGCAGTTAGTTGGTTATGTCGAACTGCTCGACAAATGGAACAAAGCGTACAATTTAACATCGGTACGTGATCCGCTTGATATGTTAGTGAAACATATTCTTGATAGTATCGTTGTAAGCGCACACCTGCCCGGTGAGCGCTTCATTGATGTTGGTACTGGTCCGGGGTTACCGGGCATCCCTTTGGCAATCATGAACCCTGAGAAAACCTTCTTTTTGCTCGACAGTCTTGGCAAACGCATCCGTTTTATCAAGCAAGTTGTGCACACATTAGGGCTGAAAAACGTGACACCAATTCAAAGTCGTGTCGAAGAATTCCAACCTGAAGAAAAATTTGATGGCGTTTTGAGTCGAGCTTTTGCTTCAATGATAGACATGGTGGAATGGTGCCACCATTTGCCGAAACAAGAGCACGGGGTGTTTCTAGCGCTGAAAGGACAGCACCCTAAAGATGAAATGGATCAGCTTCCTGAATGGTGCAGTGTGACAGAGATCATATCTTTGGCTGTTCCTGAGTTGGAAGGTGATCGTCATCTAGTAATCTTATCGCGCAAGGGAAATTAGCGAGGTAATCGTGGGTAAAATTGTAGCAATCGCCAACCAGAAAGGTGGGGTCGGCAAAACAACAACGTGCATTAACTTAGCGGCTTCGATGGCGGCAACAAAGCGCAAGGTTTTGGTGATCGATCTCGACCCGCAAGGCAATGCTACGATGGCCAGTGGCGTGGATAAGTATATGGTCGACGCCACCGCATACGATCTTTTGGTCGAAGATACACCGTTCGATCAAGTCGTTTGTACCCAAACAACAGGGAAGTATGATTTGATCGCGGCGAACGGCGACGTCACCGCGGCAGAAATCAAATTGATGGAAGTTTTCGCTCGTGAAGTGCGTCTAAAAAATGCATTGTCCTCAGTTCGCGATAACTATGATTTCATCTTTATTGATTGTCCTCCTTCTCTAAACCTTCTTACAATCAATGCGATGGCGGCAGCTGACTCTGTGCTGGTGCCGATGCAATGTGAATACTTTGCGTTAGAAGGTTTAACTGCTCTTATGGATACAATCAGCAAGTTAGCGGCTGTTGTGAATGAAAACCTCAAAATCGAAGGTTTATTGCGTACCATGTACGACCCACGCAACCGCTTATCGAATGAAGTATCCGATCAACTTAAAAAACACTTTGGGAATAAAGTTTACCGTACTGTCATTCCGCGTAATGTTCGTTTGGCTGAAGCACCAAGTCACGGTAAGCCTGCAATGTACTACGATAAGTACTCCGCAGGTGCCAAAGCGTATCTTGCTCTAGCGGGCGAAATGCTCCGCCGCGAAGAAATCCCAGTTTAACTCTAACCTAAGGAATTCAATCCCATGTCTAAGCGTGGTCTCGGAAAAGGACTGGATGCGTTATTGTCGACCAGTTCGTTTGCTCGTGAAAAACAGCATATTGCATCGCATAGCCAAGAATTATCGGCAGACGGTGAGTTAACCGATTTAGCGATTGGTCAATTGCAGCCGGGCGTATACCAACCGCGTAAAGACATGGCGCCTGAAGCGCTAGAAGAACTAGCGGCTTCGATTCAATCACAAGGCATTATTCAACCAATCGTGGTTCGCCAGGTCGAAAGTGGTCAGTTTGAGATCATCGCAGGTGAGCGCCGCTGGCGTGCTGCAAGGCAGGCGGGTTTAAAACGCGTGCCGTGTTTGGTGAAAAAAGTTGAAGATCGTGCCGCCATCGCCATGGCGTTGATTGAAAACATTCAACGTGAAGACTTGAATGTGATTGAGGAAGCCCAAGCGCTTGAGCGTCTACAAGATGAATTCACGCTGACACATCAGCAAGTGGCCGATGTGATTGGTAAATCAAGAACGACGGTGAGTAACCTATTACGTCTGAATCAGTTGGAAGTTGATGTAAAAGGTCTGGTTGCAGATAAAAAATTGGAAATGGGTCATGCTCGAGCTCTGTTAGCGTTAGAAGGCGAACAGCAAGTCGAAGTAGCTCAACAAGTGGCTAAGAAGCAAATGACTGTTCGCCAAACCGAACAGTTAGTAAAAAAGTGCTTAGCCCCACAAAATGAGCAAAAAGGGCAACAAGAGGATACCGAAGCCGAGCAAATGTCGCATAAATTGAGTCAGCTGCTTGATGCAAAAGTTTCTCTGACCCGTTCTGCAAACGGAAAAGCGAAATTGACGATAAGTCTTGATGAGCCTCACAAATTGGACCAACTAATTGCCAAGCTTGAGGCCTAGATGAGATAATTGATTTAGGTCAATTAATCTAATTAATCGAATTTTGTGCGAAAGTTGTCGTTTTGTAAACAAAACTGTAAGTTTTTGATGCAATCGAATTGCTTTACGTTGAACTGAACGTATAATTTTCGCCAATTTCCCAGCACAGAGAGTTAAGTGCGAAGTGGATATTACTAGAGGTACGAATACATGGTAGCTGCGTTAGCTAGACCAGGACGAGAGCTCGCAAGGCAATTGTTAATGATCCAGTCTGGCGCGGTTATTTTTGTGGCAGCAGGAATGGCGGTAGCCATAAATCCTGACTGGGGATTTTCAGCGCTGATTGGCGGAGGCATTTTTGTTGTTGCCAATGCAGTATTCGCGCTGTGTGCTTTCATGTTTAGTGGAGCTCGCGCTGCCAAGCGCATCGCTGCTTCCTTCTATACGGGTGAAGTACTGAAAATTCTCATCACGGTTGCACTGTTCTATGTTGCCTACATGTATATGCAGGTGGAACTTGTTCCCCTCAAACTAACCTATTTGCTGGTACTAGGTATTAATATCTGTGCACCAGTGCTATTCATTAACAACAAAAAATAGGATGAGTTATGGCTGCGCCAGGTGAAGCGCTAACATCGTCCGGTTACATTGCCCACCACCTTTCTAACCTATCGCTATACAAGTTGGGTTTAGTAGGGTCGGAGACAAGTTTCTGGAACGTACATATCGATAGCCTGTTTTTTTCTTGGTTTACTGGTTTAATCTTCCTCGGAATTTTTTACAAAGTAGCAAAGAGAACAACAGCGGGTGTACCGGGTAAGCTTCAGTGTGCTGTAGAAATGATCGTTGAATTTGTCGCCGATAACGTCAAAGACACGTTCCATGGACGCAACCCACTGATCGCGCCTTTAGCACTGACTATCTTTTGTTGGGTATTTTTGATGAACGTGATGGACTTAGTTCCTATCGACTTCTTACCATACCCAGCAGAGCATTGGCTAGGTATTCCTTACCTTAAGGTTGTACCGTCTGCTGATGTGAATATCACCATGGCTATGGCTCTAGGCGTTTTTGCATTGATGATTTACTACAGCATCAAAGTAAAAGGTCTAGGTGGATTCGCAAAAGAACTTGCACTACATCCATTCAATCACCCACTGATGATTCCGTTTAACCTACTAATTGAAGTGGTATCGCTATTAGCGAAACCTCTATCACTTGGTATGCGTCTATTCGGTAACATGTTCGCGGGTGAGGTTGTATTCATTCTTTGTGCGGCAATGCTACCATGGTACTTACAATGGATGGGTTCACTACCGTGGGCAATCTTCCATATCTTGGTTATTACGATTCAAGCCTTCGTATTCATGATGTTGACAATTGTTTACCTGTCAATGGCACACGAAGATCCTGATCATTAATTTTTTTAAAGCTTTTTATTTGGGCACTAAGCCAACAACTATAAATTGGAGATAGTAATGGAAACTTTACTGAGCTTTTCTGCAATCGCCGTAGGTATTATCGTCGGTCTTGCTTCTCTTGGTACAGCGATTGGTTTCGCACTGCTAGGTGGTAAATTCCTAGAAGGTGCTGCACGTCAACCAGAAATGGCTCCTATGCTACAAGTTAAGATGTTCATCATCGCGGGTCTACTTGATGCGGTTCCAATGATCGGTATCGTAATCGCGCTACTATTCACTTTCGCAAACCCATTCGTTGGTCAACTAGGTTAATCACCTTTAACTCGGGACGGGCGATTATCGCTTGTCACTGATTAACACTAAGTCCAAATAGAGGGGTAGCTGTTGTGAACATAAACGCAACTCTGCTAGGTCAAGCAATCTCGTTCGCACTATTTGTGTGGTTCTGCATGAAGTATGTATGGCCACCATTGATGCAAGCGATCGAAGAGCGTCAGAAGAAAATTGCTGATGGTCTTCAAGCAGCAGAACGTGCTGCGAAAGACTTGGATCTAGCACAAGCCAACGCTTCTGATCAATTGAAAGAAGCGAAGCGCACAGCAACTGAGATCATCGAACAAGCGAACAAGCGTAAGTCTCAAATTCTTGATGAAGCTCGCGAGGAAGCTCAGGCAGAACGCCAGAAAATCCTAGCGCAAGCAGAAGCAGAACTTGAAGCTGAACGCAATCGTGCACGCGATGAGCTGCGCAAACAAGTTGCTACTCTGGCTGTAGCTGGTGCTGAGAAAATCCTTGAGCGTTCTATCGATAAAGATGCGCAAAAAGATATTCTCGACAACATTACTGCAAAACTTTAAGTCTGGGGGCGCATATGTCTGATTTGACTACTATCGCACGCCCCTATGCTAAAGCAGCCTTCGACTTTGCTTTAGAGAAAGACCAGTTGGACCAATGGGGCCAAATGTTATCTTTTGCTGCTGAAGTGGCCAAAAACGAACAAATGAACGAACTACTAACGGGTTCGGTTTCTGCTGACAAAATGGCAGAAATTTTTGTTGCAGTTTGCGGCGAACAAGTTGATGCGCACGGTCAAAACCTTTTGAAGGTAATGGCTGAGAATGGTCGTTTAGCGGCCCTTCCTGATGTTTGCACGGAGTTTTTTACTCTGAAAAAAGAACATGAGAAAGAAATTGATGTTGAAGTAATTTCAGCAACAGAGCTTTCTGATGAACAACTTGCAAACATTGGCAGCAAACTTGAAAAGCGTCTTGAACGCAAAGTGAAGCTGAATTGCAGTGTAGATGAGACCCTACTTGGTGGGGTTATTATTCGAGCCGGAGACCTAGTCATCGATGACTCAGCGCGTGGTCGTTTGAACCGCCTGAGCGATGCATTGCAGTCTTAATGGGGATTGGAGCATGCAACTTAATTCCACGGAAATTAGCGATCTGATCAAACAACGTATCGAATCTTTCGAAGTTGTTAGTGAAGCTCGCAACGAGGGTACTATCGTATCGGTAAGCGATGGTATCATCCGCATCCACGGCCTAGCGGACGTGATGCAAGGTGAAATGATTGAATTACCGGGTGGCCGTTATGCACTGGCACTTAACCTTGAGCGTGACTCGGTTGGTGCGGTTGTAATGGGCCCATATGCTGACCTTAAGGAAGGCATGAAAGTTACAGGTACTGGCCGCATTCTTGAAGTGCCAGTTGGTCCAGAACTACTAGGCCGCGTAGTAAACACGCTGGGTGAGCCTATCGATGGTAAAGGTCCAATCGAAGCGAAAATGACTTCGCCTGTAGAAGTGATCGCACCAGGTGTAATCGACCGTAAATCGGTAGACCAACCTGTGCAAACTGGTTATAAGTCAGTTGACTCAATGATCCCAATCGGTCGTGGTCAGCGTGAGCTTATCATCGGTGACCGTCAGATTGGTAAAACAGCACTGGCGATCGACGCGATCATCAACCAGAAAGACTCTGGTATTTTCTCTATCTACGTAGCAATCGGTCAGAAAGCATCGACTATCGCTAACGTTGTTCGCAAACTAGAAGAGCACGGCGCACTACAAAATACTATCGTTGTAGTTGCATCAGCTTCTGAATCTGCAGCGCTTCAATACCTAGCGCCTTACGCAGGTTGTGCGATGGGTGAATACTTCCGCGATCGCGGTGAAGACGCACTGATTGTTTACGATGATCTATCTAAGCAAGCGGTAGCTTACCGTCAGATCTCTCTACTACTTAAACGTCCACCAGGCCGTGAGGCATTCCCAGGTGACGTATTCTACTTACACTCGCGTCTACTAGAGCGTGCAGCTCGTGTAAACGAAGAGTACGTAGAGCGTTTCACTAACGGTGAAGTGAAAGGTAAGACTGGTTCTTTGACTGCTCTTCCTATCATCGAAACTCAAGCAGGTGACGTTTCAGCATTCGTACCGACTAACGTAATCTCGATTACCGATGGTCAGATCTTCCTACAAACTGAGCTATTCAACGCTGGTGTTCGTCCAGCTGTTGACCCTGGTATCTCAGTATCTCGTGTAGGTGGTTCAGCTCAGACGAAAATCATCAAGAAACTATCAGGTGGTATCCGTACAGCACTAGCTGCATACCGTGAACTAGCGGCATTTGCTCAGTTCTCTTCTGACCTTGATGACGCAACGAAGAAACAGCTAGACCATGGTCAAAAAGTTACAGAACTAATGAAGCAGAAGCAGTACGCTCCAATGTCTGTATTTGACCAAGCTCTAACTATCTTCGCGGCAGAGCGCGGTTACCTTGATGATGTAGAACTTAACAAAGTTCTAGATTTCGAGGCGGCTCTACTATCGTACGCTCGCGGTCAATACGCTGAACTAGCAGCTGAGATCGACAAGTCTGGCGCTTACAACGATGAAATCGAAGCTCAGTTGAAGAAACTGACTGACGACTTCAAAGCAACCCAAACTTGGTAATTAGGTCGGTGGCAGTTTCTGCCACCAACTAACGGAGAGTAACGATGGCCGGCGCAAAAGAGATACGTAATAAAATCGGTAGTGTTAAAAGCACTCAGAAAATTACGAAAGCGATGGAAATGGTAGCAGCTTCAAAAATGCGTCGTTCTCAAGATGCAATGGAAGCTTCTCGTCCATACGCTGAAACAATGCGTAAAGTGATCGGTCATGTGGCTAACGCAAACCTAGAGTACCGTCATCCGTACCTAGAAGAGCGTGAAGCTAAACGTGTTGGTTACATCATCGTTTCGACAGACCGTGGTCTGTGTGGTGGTTTGAACATTAACGTGTTCAAAAAAGCCGTTACAGACATGCAAGCATGGAGAGAGAAAGGTGCTGAGATTGAGCTAGCCGTTGTTGGCTCAAAAGCAACAGCTTTCTTTAAACATGGTGGCGCAAAAGTTGCGGCACAGGTTTCTGGTCTTGGAGATAATCCAAGCCTACAAGACCTAATCGGCTCTGTTGGCGTAATGCTGAAGAAATACGATGAAGGTGAACTGGACCGTCTATATGTAGTATTCAACAAGTTTGTAAATACTATGGTTCAGCAACCAACGATCGATCAATTGCTACCTTTGCCTAAATCGGACAGCGAAGAGATGCAGCGTGAGCATTCATGGGACTACATCTATGAGCCTGAACCAAAACCTCTACTGGATACGCTATTAGTGCGTTACGTAGAGTCTCAGGTATACCAAGGTGTGGTTGAGAACCTTGCTTGTGAGCAAGCGGCTCGAATGATTGCGATGAAGGCTGCAACGGATAACGCAACCAGTTTGATTGACGATTTGGAACTTGTGTACAACAAAGCCCGTCAGGCTGCGATTACACAAGAACTATCAGAAATCGTTGGTGGTGCAGCTGCGGTTTAAGCTTAGGTAAAACGAAATAGTTTAGAGGATTAACGATGGCTACAGGTAAGATCGTACAGATCATCGGTGCGGTAGTCGACGTAGAGTTCCCACAGAGCGATGTACCTAGTGTATATGACGCTCTAAACGTAACGGACTCAAAAGAGCGTCTAGTTCTTGAAGTTCAACAACAGCTAGGCGGTGGCGTAGTTCGTTGTATCGTAATGGGTAGCTCTGATGGTTTACGTCGTGGAGTAGAAGTGGTTAACACTGGCGCTCCAATTTCAGTACCAGTAGGTACTAAAACTCTAGGTCGTATCATGAACGTCCTAGGTGACGCGATTGACGAGCGTGGTGAAGTGGGTGCGGAAGAGGTTTACTCTATCCACCGTAGTGCACCAAGCTACGAAGAGCAATCAAACGAAATTGCACTTCTAGAAACGGGCGTTAAAGTAATCGACCTAATTTGTCCATTCGCTAAGGGTGGTAAAATCGGTCTATTCGGTGGTGCAGGTGTAGGTAAGACCGTTAACATGATGGAACTTATCAACAACATCGCACTACAGCACTCAGGTCTATCAGTATTTGCTGGTGTTGGTGAGCGTACTCGTGAAGGTAACGATTTCTACTACGAGATGCAGGAAGCGGGCGTTGTAAACGTTGAGAAGCCTGAAGAATCAAAAGTAGCGATGGTTTACGGTCAGATGAACGAGCCACCAGGTAACCGTCTACGTGTTGCACTGACTGGTCTAACAATGGCAGAGCGTTTCCGTGACGAAGGTCGTGACGTACTACTGTTCATTGATAACATCTACCGTTACACACTTGCAGGTACAGAGGTATCAGCACTACTAGGTCGTATGCCTTCTGCGGTAGGTTACCAGCCAACTCTTGCAGAAGAGATGGGTGTACTTCAGGAGCGTATCACGTCAACGAAATCAGGTTCTATCACGTCTGTACAGGCAGTATACGTACCTGCGGATGACTTGACTGACCCGTCTCCAGCAACAACGTTCGCGCACTTGGATGCAACGGTTGTACTTAACCGTAACATCGCTGCAATGGGTCTATACCCTGCGATCGACCCGCTAGATTCAACATCTCGTATGCTTGATCCACTAGTCGTTGGTCAAGATCACTACGAAGTTGCTCGTGGTGTTCAGCAGACTCTTCAGCGCTACAAAGAGCTGAAAGATATCATTGCTATCCTAGGTATGGACGAGCTATCTGAAGAAGATAAGCAAGTTGTATCTCGTGCACGTAAGATTGAGCGTTTCCTAACTCAGCCTTACCACGTAGCAGAAGTATTTACTGGTGACCCTGGTATTTACGTACCTCTAAAAGAGACTCTACGTGGCTTTAAAGGTCTACTAGCTGGTGAATACGACGACATTCCTGAGCAGGCATTTATGTACTGCGGTAGCATCGACGATGCTATTGAGAATGCGAAGAAGCTATAAGGCTAACTAGGAGGCGATATGGCAGCAATAACCTTTCACCTAGACGTAGTAAGCGCTGAGAAGAAAATCTTCTCTGGTCGTGTTGAAACGTTTCAGGTGACCGGTAGCGAAGGTGAACTTGGTATTTTCCATGGTCACACACCGCTGCTGACCGCTATCAAGCCTGGTATGGTGCGTATTGTGAAACAGCACGGCCACGAAGAAATTATTTATGTTTCTGGTGGTATGGTAGAGATTCAGCCTGGTACAGCGACTGTACTAGCTGATACAGCTATCCGTGGTGAAGAGCTAGACGCAGCGAAGGCAGAAGAAGCCAAACGCCGCGCTGAGGAGCAAATCCAGAATCAGCATGGTGACATGGACTTCGCACAAGCGGCCAGTGAACTGGCTAAAGCCATTGCTCAGCTACGAGTTATCGAGCTGACAAAAAAGCGTCGCTAAGCTCAATTAGCAACGTTGCATGAAAAAAGGCGGCCAATTGGTCGCCTTTTTGATTAATTTTAGTTGGAAATTTACCTTACTCCATTAACTATTTTAAAAGAGCTGTTTAAAATAACGGCCAATTAACATAAAACGTCAATAGGTTATCAATGAAATTCAGTGCTGTGATTCTTGCAGCGGGTAAAGGTACCCGTATGCATTCGAACATGCCTAAGGTGCTACACACTTTGGCAGGTAAGCCAATGGCAAAACATGTGATTGATACATGTACAGGTCTAGGTGCACAAAATATCCACTTGGTCTTTGGCCACGGTGGTGATCAAATGCAAACCACTCTTGCAGAAGAGCCTGTAAATTGGGTGCTTCAAGCGGAGCAGTTAGGGACAGGTCATGCGGTTGATCAAGCGTCTCCGAAGTTTGAAGACGATGAAAAAGTACTGGTGCTTTACGGTGATGTTCCACTGATTTCAGCTGAAACGATTGAAAACCTATTAGATGCACAGCCAACAGGCGGTATTGCACTACTAACAGTGATTCTAGATAACCCGACAGGCTACGGTCGTATTATCCGTAAGAATGGTCCTGTTGTTGCGATCGTTGAGCAAAAAGATGCAACAGAAGAACAAAAACAAATTAAAGAGATCAACACTGGCGTGATGGTTGCGACTGGTGGGGATCTTAAGCGTTGGTTGTCTGGCTTAAACAACAACAACGCACAAGGCGAATACTACCTAACTGACGTTATTGCAGCTGCACACGATGAAGGTCGTGCCGTTGAGGCAGTACACCCAGTCAATGCCATTGAGGTGGAAGGGGTCAACGACCGCGCACAGCTTGCTCGTCTAGAGCGTGCTTTCCAGTCAATGCAAGCTCAGAAACTACTAGAGCAAGGTGTCATGCTACGCGATCCAGCACGCTTTGATTTGCGTGGTGAGTTACAGTGCGGTATGGACTGTGAAATCGACGTGAATGTTATCATCGAAGGTAAAGTTTCACTGGGTGATAACGTGGTTATCGGTGCGGGTTGTGTACTGAAAGATTGTGAAATCGACGACAACACCATCGTTCGCCCTTACAGTGTGATTGAAGGTGCAACGGTTGGTGAAGAATGTACGGTTGGTCCATTTACTCGCCTTCGTCCTGGTGCTGAAATGCGTAACGATTCCCATGTGGGTAACTTCGTTGAAGTGAAAAATGCGCGCATCGGAGAAGGTTCAAAAGCGAACCACCTAACTTACTTAGGTGATGCAGAGATCGGTCAACGTACTAACATCGGTGCAGGTACTATCACTTGTAACTACGATGGTGCGAACAAGTTTAAAACTATCATCGGTAATGATGTTTTTGTTGGTTCTGATAGCCAGCTGGTGGCGCCTGTCACTATCGCTGATGGCGCAACCATCGGTGCAGGCACGACACTAACAAAAGATGTTGAAGAAGGTGAGTTAGTAATTACTCGCGTCAAAGAGCGCAAAATTACTGGCTGGCAGCGTCCTGTAAAACAGAAATAAGCAATACCTGCACTCTATCGCTATATTGTCAAAGCCGTTCAACAAGAGCGGCTTTGTTGTTTCTAGCTCAGGCTTCATCGTTAGTAACTAGGAATAGCAATACGGTTTTCGAGCCAACGAACGGCTTGAGATACAAATAGGATGAGTAACAAGTACTCCAAAACGAGGAAGGTATAAATCTCTAAGGGTAAGTACTCATTCACCACCAGCTCATTAGCACGGCGAGTGAGATCGCTTAAACCAATCACGCTGACTAAAGAACTCATCTTGAGAATGTAGACAAATTGATTGCCCAGTGGAGGGAGGATTTGTCGAAATGCTTGGGGAAGAATTACCAAGCGCATCTTTTGCCAATAGCTTAAGCCCAAAGATTCAGCCGCTTCATGTTGGCCACGGCTGATAGCTTGTATCCCACCGCGAAACACTTCCGCCATAAACGCACTCTCAGCGATAGTCAGTGCAATAACACCCGCCCAAAAGTGATTGAGTGAGACATCCAATAGTGTAGGCATGCCGTAATACACCCAAAGTAGTAAGACTAAAACTGGCACTGAACGGATCACCTCGACATAAATACGGTTTATCCACTTCAGAGAGGCAGAGTCCGACAGAGCGGGTAAGGCAACGATCAGGCCCAAGCTCATCGCAAATAACATACTGAGGAGTGATACCTGAATGGTGTCATTAAACCCAGCGATTAAAAACTTTAGATTGGTGAGCCCTTGATCCGTCGAAGGGTCAAGTACATACCAGCCCCATTGATAATCAGAACAACCAGTGAGTAATAGCAGTGAAAACAGCCATAGAGTTCGAAACGTCACATTTACTCCCTGAATTAACTAAAAAACTTCCTTTGTTACTGCTATGTTATCAGTAGAGCTCTAATAAAGGTTAATTATTAAACCGTATAAGGTCATTATTTTTAAGGGAATAAAAATGAGAAAGATTTTACTAGTGCTAGGAATGTGTTTGCTTGCTGCGACTCAAGTCGCTCACGCTGAAAGCCGTCTTCAATCCATTTTAGACAATGGCGTACTCCGAGTTGGAACGACGGGAGATTGGAATCCGATGACGATGAAAGACCCCGCGACAAACAGTTATCGTGGCTTCGATATCGATGTAACAACAGAACTTGCTAAAGATCTCGGTGTAAAAGTGGAGTATGTTCCCACGGATTGGAAGACGCTAGTTAATGGCATTACCGCCAACAAATACGATATTACTGGCAGCGCATCTCTGAACATGTCGCGCGCGAAAGTCGCTGGATATAGCCAGCCATATTTCTACCTTGCCTTTGTACCTGTGGTGCAAAAGAAAGATCTCGCCAAATTCTCTGATTGGGCGGATTTTAATAAACCAGAAGTAAAAGTCGCGGCGACGTTAGGTACGGTACAAGAAAAAATGGTGAAAGAGTTCTTCCCGTCTGCTCAGCATATTGTTATTGAAGCGCCAGCGCGCGACTTCCAAGAACTACTAGCTCGCAGGGCCGATGTATCGGTGACGTCCAATGTGGAAGCAGCGACGTTGGTGGATAAGTTTAAACAGTTGGCGATAGTGCCAGTGACCGCACCGCGTAAACCAACCCCAATTGCTATGTTGTTGCCGCAAGACGATCAAGTATGGATTAATTACATCAATCACTGGGTAGAGTTGAAAAAGACTCAAGGCTTTTTTAAGCAGACTGCCAAGAAATGGGGGTTGAAAAGCTTATAAACAGAAAGAGCCGCATTGCGCGGCTCTTTTTATTATCTGAACGATTAAAGTTCGTCTTCACTCACGACTCGGGCGTTGTCAGGAGTCGTAAAGTGCTTGGATAATTCGCGATTCGACAGAATGTATCCCATCCACAGCCCACCCATACAGATGATGATTGCGATGCCAGTAACCATCTGAGCTTGGCTTGCCATTGCGGCTACCAATGCACTTGAGAAGCTACTTACACAGATTTGCAGGCTGTTTTGCAAACCTGCTGCTGTTGCAGGGCTCTGTTGTGCGCTGGCCAGTGCACGGTTTACCACGATTGGGTACAGTGCGCCGTTAGCAACGGCAATCAAACAGAATGGCGCAAGAATAGGCCAAATCGATGACAGCTCCCACTGTGAAGCAATGAAAATCATTAATGCCGCGACACTAAATAGGCCAATCAGTTGGCGCAGAACCTTTTCATCACCAAATTTTCGAACGCCTACTTTACCTAAGTAGCCACCAGCCATAAACGCGATAGTTTGTGGGATAAAGCTCAAACCAATATCTTTTGCTTCGTAGCCCAGTTGCGCCATGATTTCTGGCATCCCTGTTAGGTAAGCAAAGAATGCAGCTGAAGCCGTCGCAAACATAAACACGTTGCCAAGGTATTTTTTAGAACTCAGCAGCGCTTTGATGTCGGCAGACATACTGGTTTGTTTGATTTCTGCTTTCTCGTCTTTTTGTGCCATGGTCGCAAAGACCAAAAAGACACCAACCAGTGTTAGCGTAATAAAGATACTGTGCCAGCCGAAGTTATCTGCCAACACAACCCCTAATTGAGGTGCTAGTGCTGGTGATAGCGCGACGAGTGGCATGATTGTCGCAAAAATTTGTTGGCTACTGCTTGAGTAGCGCTTAATGACCATAGCCTGCCAGATCACGGCTGGTGCACACACACCGACAGCTTGGATAAAGCGCAGTGTGAGTAGTTGCCATACTTGATCACAGAAAGCCAAACCGAATGACGCGATAGTAAATAGCACCAACCCGGCTGCGAGTGTATTACGATGGCCAAATTTATCGGATGCCAATCCCCACATTAGCTGGCCAATCGCCATACCAACGAGGAATACCGTTAAAGAGAGCGCAATTTGCTCAGGGCCTGTTGCAAAGTCGATTTCCATCGCTTTGAATGCTGGCAGATACATATCGGTAGCAACGAAGCCAAGCATCGATAATGCTGCCAGATAAATGAGCTGTAGTTTTGAGATTTTCATGATTCAACCAGTCAAATTATTTAATCATTTTTTAATCAACATCAGTTGGCGCCAACCCTGATTTATTTACCTTATTATTCTATTTTTCGATTTTGAGAAAATAAAACGCTAAAATTGTTGGTTATCAATCAAATTTTTTGAAAGGTTAAATCATGTTCTCTAAAGCGTCTTTGGAAATGCTGGATACGGTTGCCCGTTTAGGCAGTTTCACCGCTGCGGCTGAGGTATTGCATAAAGTCCCCTCAGCCATCAGCTATGGAGTAAGGCAGGTCGAGCAAGATTTAGATGTGGTGCTGTTTCGACGTTTACCGAGGAAAGTCGAGTTAACTCCAGCGGGTGAACTTTTTATGGCTGAGGCGCGCTCTTTGCTGCGTCAAATGGAAGAGGTGAAAGCACAAACGCGGCGAGCGGCTCAAGGATGGAAAAGCACGTTAAAGCTGACCTTAGATAACGTGGTGAAGTTAGAAAAACTCAAACCTTTGGTGGAAGATTTCTATCGCGAGTTTGAATTTGCTGAATTGCAGATCAATATGGAGGTCTTCAATGGTTCTTGGGAAGCCATAGCACAAGGTCGAGCCGACATTGTCGTTGGCGCGACATCTGCGGTTCCCGTTGGGGGAGATTTTGAAGTCAAAGATATGGGCGTATTAGATTGGGCATTTGTAATGTCACCCGCTCATCCTTGCGTTCGACAACAAGTGCTTACTGAAGAGTTTGTGAGTCAATTTCCGGCGATCTGTCTTGATGATACTTCGAACGTGCTGCCAAAACGCCATACTGGCCATTATCCGCAACAGCGCCGATTATTATTGCCCAATTGGTATAGTGCGATTGAATGTTTAAAAAATGGGGTGGGCGTGGGTTACATGCCACGTCATATTGCAACACCCTTAATCAATGATGGTGTGCTGGTGGAGAAGGTCATGCCGGATGATAAACCGCTCAGTCACTGCTGCTTAGTATGGCGCAAAGATGATAATCATAAATTGATCCAGTGGATGGTGGACTATCTTGGGTCGCCTAATCAGCTACATAAAGATTGGTTACAGTCATAAAAAACACCTCGCATTAGCGAGGTGTTTTCATTGATATGTTTAAAATGTGGCGTTTTATGACAAGAAAAACTTATACGATGGGTTGTCTGTCTCGTCTTTGCATTGATAGCCAAGTTCACGTAAATGTGCAGAAAACTGAGCTAAATCGCTTTCATCTAACTCGAAACCACATAAAACACGTCCGTAGTCAGCGCCGTGGTTACGGTAGTTGAACAAACTGATATTCCAGTGTGTGCCGAGTGTGCTTAAGAACTTAAGTAGCGCCCCAGGATACTCTGGGAATTCAAAGCTGTAGAGGCGCTCTTTAAGCGGCTTAGACGGCTTACCACCAATCATGTAGCGCACGTGCAGCTTCGCCATTTCATCATCAGACAAATCAACCACTGGGTAGCCACCATCACGTAAGTCGTGAATGATATGTTCTAGCTCTTCCTGACCGCCTTGCAAACGCACACCGACAAAGATATTTGCTAATGCGTCATCGTTGTAGCGGTAGTTAAACTCCGTTACGGCGCGGCCGCCAATGAGGTTACAGAACTCAAAGAAGGCACCTTGACGCTCAGGAATGGTGACGGCAAGCAAACCTTCACGTTTCTCACCAAGCTCGCAACGCTCAGAAACATAACGTAAGCCATGGAAGTTAGTGTTGGCACCAGACAGCACAGTACCTAAATTCTTACCTTGCAGTTTGTTTTGCTCAGCAAACTTCTTCAAACCCGCCAGAGCAAGCGCGCCAGAAGGCTCTGCAATCGCACGGGTGTCTTCAAAGATGTCTTTTACTGCTGCGCAGATTTCATCGCTAGAGACTGCAATATGGCCATCAATGTACTTTTGGCATAGACGAAACGTCTCTTCACCAATGCGTTTTACTGCAACGCCATCGGCAAACATGCTGACCTGGTCTAATACTACTGGTTCACCTGCATCCAATGCTGCTTTGAGGCATGAAGAATCTTCTGGCTCGACCGCAATCACTTTGATTTCTGGCATTAGCTGCTTCACGAGTACCGCAACACCGGCAGCCAAACCGCCACCACCGACAGGGACGAAGATGTAATCAAGGTGACCATTTTGCTGCAGCATTTCCATGCCTATGGTGCCTTGACCTGCAATCACCAGTGGGTGATCGAAAGGAGGGACAAATGTGTACCCATGCAGATCAGAAAGGCGTTCCGCTTCCGCTTTTGCCTCATCAAAGTTGCTGCCGTGCAGCACTACATTGCCACCGAAGCCACGTACCGCATCGACTTTGATGTCTGGTGTGGTTTTGGGCATCACGATGGTGGTCTTGATGCCTAGCTTAGTACCAGAGAGCGCCATGCCTTGAGCGTGGTTACCTGCCGATGCTGCAATGACACCAGCGGCTTTTTGTGCTTCAGATAAACTCGCCACCATGTTGTATGCACCGCGCAATTTGAACGAGTGTACGGGTTGGCGATCTTCACGCTTGATCTGCACGTTATTCCCGATACGTGCAGATAAACGAGGCATTTCTTGCAGTGGCGTCACTGTTGCTACTTCATAAACAGGTGCGCGAAGGATTTGGCGCAGATAATCTGCGCCAGTTTGGTTCACTTGTTTTTCGGGTTGAGCTTCCATCATTGCTAGCCCTCTAGCTTCGACTTGTCTCGTACTGCACCCTTGTCAGCACTGGTTGCCATACTCGCGTACGCTTTGAGTGCAAAGGAAACTTCACGTTGGCGGTCAACTGGTTTCCAGCCTAGTTCGTCTTGTTTTGCACGGCGCTCAGCAAGTTCTTGTTCAGACACTTGGAGTGAAATTGAACGGTTTGGAATATCAATTGCGATCATATCGCCTTCTTTTACCAGGCCAATTGCACCGCCGTTTGCTGCTTCAGGAGAGGCGTGGCCGATAGAAAGACCTGATGTGCCGCCAGAGAAACGGCCGTCAGTCAGAAGTGCACACTCTTTGCCAAGGCCCATCGATTTTAGATAAGTGGTTGGGTAAAGCATTTCTTGCATGCCCGGACCACCTTTAGGGCCTTCGTAACGGATAACAACCACGTCGCCTGCTTTTACTTTGCCACCCAAGATGCCTTCTACGGCGTCTTCTTGGCTTTCGAAAACTACGGCTGGGCCAGTGAATTTATGAATGCTCTCATCCACACCAGCAGTCTTAACGATACAACCATCTAATGCGATGTTGCCTGATAGAACGGCTAGACCACCTTCTTGGCTAAAGGCATGATCGATAGTACGAATACAACCTTCCGCACGGTCGTCATCAAGGCGATCCCAGCGGCAATCTTGTGAGAACGCTTGAGTAGTACGAATACCCGCGGGACCTGCGCGGTAGAACTTAAGTACTTCTTCGTCTTCAGTTTGGATGATGTCGTATTTCGCCAGCTGCTCTTTCATCGAAAGGCCAAGCACGGTGCGCGCATCATTGTGTAGAAGACCTGCACGATCTAACTCACCAAGAATTGCCATGACGCCACCTGCGCGGTGTACGTCTTCCATGTGATATTTCTGGGTAGATGGTGCCACTTTACATAGATGTGGTACTTGACGTGATAGGCGATCGATATCTTCCATATCGAAATCCACTTCACCTTCTTGCGCCGCGGCAAGTAGGTGCAGAATGGTGTTGGTTGAACCGCCCATTGCAATATCCAGCGCCATCGCGTTTTCGAACGCATCAAACGTAGCGATGTTGCGCGGCAGTGCTGATTCGTCATCTTGCTCGTAGTAACGACGAGTCAGTTCAACGATACGACGACCTGCATTAAGGAACAGTTGTTCACGGTCAGCGTGCGTTGCCAGCATAGAACCGTTACCTGGTTGAGAAAGCCCCAGTGCTTCCGTTAGACAGTTCATTGAGTTTGCAGTGAACATGCCTGAACACGATCCACACGTTGGACATGCGCTACGTTCGATCTGCTCGCTTTGCTCATCAGACACTTTTGGATCCGCGCCTTGGATCATCGCATCTACAAGGTCTAGTTTGATGATCTGATCAGAAAGCTTGGTTTTACCCGCTTCCATTGGACCACCAGAAACAAAGATAACAGGGATGTTAAGACGCATAGATGCCATCAACATTCCTGGAGTGATTTTGTCACAGTTAGAGATACATACCATGGCATCGGCACAGTGCGCGTTGACCATGTACTCCACAGAGTCTGCGATCAGTTCGCGTGAAGGCAGTGAGTACAGCATGCCGCCGTGACCCATTGCGATACCATCATCAACCGCGATGGTGTTGAATTCTTTCGCAATACCGCCAGCTTTTTCGATTTCGCGTGCTACAAGCTGACCCATGTCTTTCAGGTGTACGTGACCCGGAACAAATTGAGTAAACGAGTTTACAACGGCGATGATTGGTTTACCGAAGTCTTCTTCTTTCACGCCCGTTGCACGCCACAGTGCTCGTGCACCCGCCATGTTACGACCATGTGTGGTGGTAGCTGATCTATATTTTGGCATTTCCTAATCCTTCTTACTTCTGTTCTGGGTACACATAGTCTAACCAGCCCCACTTATCTTCCGTGGTGCCGTCAAATAGGCCAAAGTAGGCTGCTTGTAGTTCTTTAGTGATAGGGCCGCGCTTACCAGTGCCCACTTCAATCTTGTCGATGGTTGCCACTGGTACAATCTCAGCCGCAGTACCTGTCATGAAGACTTCATCGGCAAGGTAAAGGGCTTCACGAGCAATGTTCGCTTCACGTACTTCGTAGCCTTTATCGCGTGCAATTGTCATGATCGAGTCGCGAGTGATGCCCGGTAGAATCGCGCTAGTTGCTGGTGGTGTGGTGATTACGCCATCTTTGACAACGAAGATGTTTTCACCGGCGCCTTCCGATAGGTAACCATCTACGCTTAGCGCAATACCTTCGTCGTAACCGTGACGACGCGCTTCACCACCAACCAGTAGTGAAGATAGGTAGTTACCGCCTGCTTTAGCTGCAGTTGGGATGGTGTTTGGCGCAGCGCGGTTCCAGCTTGAAATCATCGCATCGACACCTTTTTCTAGCGCTTCTTCGCCTAAGTAAGAGCCCCAAGGAAATGCTGCAATGATTAGATCCATCTCAGTGCCAACTGGTGGACATACGCCTAAGCCAACATTACCGACAAAACCCAATGGACGAATGTAAGCGCTGTCGAGTTTGTTTTGGCGCAGTGTTTCGCGGGTCGCTTCCATGATTTCTTCTACAGAGAAAGGGATCGGAAAGCGGTAAATCTTGGCAGAATCTTTTAGACGTTGTGCATGCTCACGGTGACGGAAGACAATTGGGCCTTTTGGTGTGTTGTAACAGCGCACGCCTTCAAACACGGATGTACCATAGTGCATTGCGTGAGTCAGAACGTGAACGTTCGCCTCTGCCCATGGAACCATCTCACCATTAAACCAAATGAAATCTGCAGTTTTCGTTGCCATTTGTTGCCTTCCTTATGCACTTACGTGTTGTTGTAAGTTGTGATTTGGCAGTTCATCGTTGCGGATTTTTAGCACCTCAACCTTACGAACGTCCCACAACTTCTCTATTTGATTGATCAAAAACGAGATTGGTCGATCGCTGTCGACGATGATCTCGACGCTGGCTACTTTGCTTTCGTGGTTTTGCGTAGCAGCGACTTGTTTGATCACGAAGCCTCGGTGACGAATCACACGTAGAACGCGCTCCAACAGTACCGGTTTGTCATCGGCTTTGATGTCGAGTAAATATCTGTCCATGCGATTGTCTCCTATGTATTTTCCAACATATCACTGTTTGATGCGCCAGGTGGCACCAATGGCCACACGTTTTCTTCTTCATCAATCAAAACGTGAAGCATGTAAGAAGTTTCACTCGCTAGCATCTCTTTGAGAGCAGGTTCGACTTCTTCTTTCTTGGTGATGGTTTTGCCCGGGATATCGAACGCTTTTGCTAACATCACGAAATCTGGGTTGTCATCAAGAATGGTTTCACTGTGGCGACCGTCAAAGAACAATGACTGCCATTGGCGAACCATGCCAAGACGTTGGTTATTAAGAAGGACAATCTTCACTGGAATCTGACGACGCTTCAGCGTGCCCAATTCCTGAACGTTCATCATAAATGAACCGTCACCTGTAATAAGGATAGACTGATCATCAGGACGTGCGACTGCAGCACCCATCGCCGCTGGCAAGCCAAAGCCCATGGTGCCAAGGCCAGCAGAAGTGATAAAATTTTGTGGTTCGCGTGGCTGGATATGTTGCGCTGCCCACATCTGGTGCTGACCGACGTCGGTCGAGACAATTGAGCTATCTGGCATCATGTCAGACAGTTGTTTAAGCAATAGCGGTGCGTAGATTAACTCGCCCGGGTGGTCGTAACGCCACTTAAAGCCGCTGCGCAGACTTTCACTGTGATGAACCCACGGTGAAATATCTTGAGTCAGCTCTAGCTGAGGAAGAATGGTGTTGATGTCGCCACGTAATGGTGCGTTGGCGTGGCGCAGTTTATGAATCTCCGCAGCATCAATGTCGATATGAATCACTTTCGCATTTGGTGCAAACGTGTCGAGCTTACCCGTCACACGGTCATCAAAACGCGCGCCAACCACAATCAATAGATCGGCTTCTTGAACCACTAGGTTGGCGGCTTTGGTGCCGTGCATACCCAACATACCAAGATAGTGAGGATCATGGCGTTCAATGGTACCGAGACCTTTTAATGTGCTAACTGCAGGCATTGGGTTTAAGCGAAGAAATTCGCGTACTGCATCGGTTGCTTTTGCAAGTTGCACGCCACCACCAACATACAACACTGGGCGAGTAGATGCTGCCAGCACATCTTGCGCACGTTTGATATCTTCAGCGCTGACATCTTCGATTGCTGGTGCTATGTATGGAGGAAGAAGGTCTGTAGGTGCTTGAGCGAGTTGAACGTCTTTGGCGATATCGACAATGACTGGACCCGGACGACCGGTTTTTGCGACCTCAAAGGCTTCGGCAAGTGTCGGAGCTAGATCTTCAATTTCGGTCACGAGATAGCTGTGCTTAGTACAGGCTAGGGACATTCCGATCACATCCATTTCTTGGAATGCATCGGTACCGATATGAGAGCTAGCAACCTGGCCTGTGATGGCAACTAGAGGTACGGAGTCAAGGAAAGCGTCGGCAAGGCCGGTAACAAGGTTAGTGGCTCCTGGGCCAGAAGTTGCCATGCACACAGCAACGTCTTGAGTGGAACGAGCCATCCCGATAGCTGCCATAGCGGCCCCTTGCTCGTGACGGCATAGGATGTGTTCCACCCCACCGTCATACAAAGCATCATAGATTGGCATGATGGCCCCGCCGGGGTAGCCAAAAACGGTTTCGATGCCTTGCTGTCTTAAAGCGGCTACGACAAGTTGTGCACCAGTCATCGTAAACCTCCTTTGCTACGTTGTGGCTCGTAGCGATTGCCATATTTATTGCACTTCATGTGCACTCCCATTCTTCCCGTTAAACTGTCCGAGGGTTAGACAGATGACAACTTGTAGTTGTAAAAAAACCCCCGGACTTTTCAGTGCGGGGGTTTTTTGTAATTTGTGGCTACCTTTCGCCCACAATACCCCGCGCGGTGCCAATAATGACCACGATAATCAGGGCTAGCAGTGCGTTGATATGAGCGAAAAGGTTCATCTGTCTGTCGTTCTTTTTTCGTTAAAAAATGTTGTGTAATGTTCTACGAAATTGTTTGCGTCATTAGTGGTATCACACAATTCCGCTGCATGACAAGCAAAAAGTCATTCTTTTTTCACATTAACTCTCAATTGGGACGCGGTATATAACATAAACAACTAGATAAAACATTTGTTTACAGAGTGTTCAAAAAATTGAGGAACGTATGGGGCTGGCAATCATTCATAGTCGAGCAAGCGTCGGGGTGCAAGCGCCATCGGTTAGTGTAGAAGTTCATATCAGCAACGGCATGCCAGGGTTTACCTTAGTAGGCTTGCCAGAGACAACGGTAAAAGAGTCCAAAGATCGCGTACGCAGTGCGATCATTAATTCTAACTTTCAATTTCCTGCTAAGCGGATCACCGTGAACTTGGCTCCGGCAGATCTACCCAAGGAGGGAGGGCGTTTTGATCTTCCTATTGCATTGGGAATTTTGGCCGCTTCGGAGCAAATCGCGACAGATAAGCTCAAAAACTACGAATTTGTTGGTGAGTTAGCACTATCTGGTGGTCTGAGACCTGTAAAAGGTGTGCTGCCTGCTGCGCTGGAAGCCAGTAAGATTCAACGTCATTTGGTCGTCCCACATGTGAATGGCGATCAGGCGGCGCTAGTGGGGAAGGAACAACATAAATCGGCCCAATCATTACTGGAAGTATGTGCCGAGCTTTGTGGTCAACATCGACTGAATCTTTTTCAAACGCCTAAGCGAAAAACGATCGAAAAACATGGTCGAGACTTACAAGATATTATTGGCCAACAACAAGGTAAGCGAGCACTGGAGATTGCTGCCGCTGGAAACCACAACTTACTTTTCCTTGGCCCGCCAGGTACTGGAAAAACGATGTTGGCTTCGCGTTTGTGTGACTTATTACCGGAAATGAGTGACGAAGAAGCAATGGAAACCGCTTCGGTGGCATCGTTGACTCAGAGTGAAATTAATGAGCATAACTGGAAGTCGCGTCCGTTTCGTTCTCCGCATCATTCAAGTTCAATGGCGGCATTAGTCGGCGGTGGCTCGGTACCCAGACCAGGGGAGATCTCTTTAGCCCACAACGGGTTATTGTTTCTCGATGAAATGCCCGAATTTGATCGTAAAGTTCTAGACTCGTTACGCGAACCGCTCGAATCTGGCGAGATCATTATCTCTCGAGCGCAAGGTAAAACACGCTTTCCGGCTCGCTTCCAATTAGTTGGAGCCTTGAACCCAAGCCCGACAGGATATTACGAAGGCAATCAAGCGCGCACCAATCCACAAGCTATTTTGCGCTACCTTGGTCGATTATCTGGACCACTGTTAGATCGCTTTGATATGTCTTTAGAAATCCCAGCTTTGCCCAAAGGGACATTAGCAGAAGGTGGTGATCGCGGTGAGCCGACTGCTATCGTAAAAGCGCGTGTGAGCCATGCGCGTAACAATATGCTAAACCGCAGTGGTAAGGTCAATGCACTGCTAGGTAGTCGAGAAATTGAGGCGTTTTGTCCCTTGCACAAGAGTGATGCTGAGTTTCTTGAAACCGCTTTGCACCGTTTAGGACTCTCGATTCGTGCGTATCATCGTATTATCAAAGTGGCGCGAACAATCGCCGATCTGGATGGGGCGGAGCAAATTGAACGAACGCACTTGGCCGAGGCACTTGGGTATCGAGCGATGGACCGTTTACTGAAACAGCTTACGGCGCAAGCGGTATAGACAGCAAAGTGTCATCGCAACAAGTTTTGTAAGCACCTTGTTGCGATGAAGGACGTTAGAAGGTGTAGTTGAGACCAAGCGACAATAGGTACTCTTTCTCCTCATAAAACGTGATATTCGAGTCAGTTTGGCTATAGCCGGCTAAAGAAATGAACGACCAGTCTTGCCAGTCAAATACGTTTTGATATTCGTAGGCCGCAAATAGGCTGATGGTGTCGTCATTTCGTGTTTTAGCAAAAGTTTGGCTAGCGGCTTGATAGTCTTTCCATGCATAACCCGCTGTGAGGGCCAATCGATGGCGGTTGATAAATTTAAACCAGCTAATGTCAAATCCGTACGAATCAAATGACTCCGCTTTACCGTCGGCATCTTGATTGATGTAGGTGAAAGCGGGTTGCAACATAGACGTTTGGTTGAGTGGAATGCGATAGTCGCCTTTGACATAGTAAAGGTTAGCATCGCGAGCAAGTGAGCGGTCTGTCACTTCCTCCTGCTCGATGTCTTTATCAGCATAAGCAAGATCAAGGTTGAAGTTCTTATCAATTAACCCTTTGATCTGAAAGCGATACGCATTGCCGTCAACATCCGTCTCTTTACGTGCGGTTCCTACTTGATAAGGGTTGCGCCAAGTTTCGCCTTTGAGTACCGTCGGCAGATAGGAAACATCGAGCACGGTGCCAGATTGTAGCTCGTGTTGATAGCCCAACTGAAAAGCGAGTGTACCTACCGCGACATCTGAGCGTGTGGTACCGGCGTAAACTTGGTGGTTGAGTCGGCTACCAAAGGTGTATGTCACACTCCCTAGCGGTGCAGCGATAACGGAACTGTCACTATCGGCACGCTTATCGAGAGAATCGATGGTGTTACTATTTTCTGTATTGAAATTGGATTCTGATGATATGAATCCGGCATTCAGCGAAATTTCACCGCCAAAACCTGCGGTTTCAGCGAGTTGAGCCTGAGCAGAACTGACGACAAAGGCCAAAGGCAAGAGAAGTAGCCTTGGTTTCATTCGTTATCTCCTTGTTGTCGAATGAGTGGTGCACATATTGGTTGCGGTAACAAATCTGACCATTCCCACGCATGTTCCAATGTGGCAAAGGCGCAGTATAATTACACGCTGTTTTATTCTTCACACATTATCACTGTTGTTTGACTATCATGTTGGCATATTTGTTATTTTTTTTTAACGCTTCTTTTGTGATTCTCAATTCTGCGGTTTGTTCACTCGCAATTTGTGTTATCGCTGTATTTAAAATATTGCTTCCTGGCGTAAAGCTAAAAGCACTAGCGACCGCTTGTGCCAATAAGGTGATGTGGTTATGGGCTACCGTTAATGCGTGCATTCTGGCGGTATCTAACCGTGTTGAGTGGGATGTTCAGGGCGGTGAAGCGCTTAAAAAAGACGGGTGGTATCTGCTGATCAGTAACCATCTCAGTTGGACCGATATTGTTGTGCTTTGCTGCGTGTTTAAAGACCGTATTCCCATGCCGAAGTTTTTCCTCAAGCAACAACTGCTGTATGTGCCTTTCATCGGGATGGCGTGTTGGGCGCTCGACATGCCATTTATGCGTCGCTATTCGCGAGAGTATCTGATCCGCAATCCTCATAAGCGAGGTCAAGATTTAGAGACGACACGTCGCTCGTGCGCTAAGTTCAAACACACTCCAACCACAGTGGTTAACTATGTCGAAGGAACCCGATTTACCGAAGAAAAGCAGCGTAAGAGTAAAGCAAACTATCAATATTTGCTGCAACCAAAATCGGGCGGGATTGCGTACACGTTAGCGGCGATGGGGGAACAGTTCGAGAGCATTATCGACGTGACGTTGGCGTACCCAGAAAATACGCATAAACCGTTCAAGGATTTATTGATGGGCCGCATGAGCAAGGTGGTTGTGCGTGTAAATGTGTTACCCGTTGATGAAAGAGTGCTTGGTGATTACTTCAACGATAAGCCCTATAAGCGGCAATTTCAGCAATGGCTGAGTGATGTGTGGCAAGAAAAAGATCGGTTACTACAAGAGATTTACAAGTAAACAAAAGGGGAGCGATGTGCTCCCCTTTTGATTGATATCGATGTGCTTATTTTAGTGTCAGCAAGTAGTTCACCAGAGAGAAGTACTCATCCATCGTTTTGATGCTTTGTGCTTGAACTAGGTATTTGTTGTTAACGATAACCGCAGGAACGCCGGTTAGACCGCTGTTTTCAAATTGCTTGTCCATACGGCGAACCATGGAATCAACCGCAAAGCCTTTGAATGCAGAGTCGAATTTCTTCGCGTCTACACCTTCATCAAGGAAGATTTGGCGAAGCTCTTCATCGTTACGTGGCGCCTTCTTTAGATTGTGGATGCGGTTAAACATCACAGGCACCATTTTGTCTTCCACTTTTAGTGCAACCATGGTCGCGTAGGCTTTGCTCATTGATGGGCCCATATTGCCACCCATGAAAGAAACGTGGTTTTTTAGTAGTTTAGTGCCTTCTGGCAACTGCTTTTTCAGTTGCTGGATTACAGGTTCAAAGCTATTACAGTGCGGGCAGTAGAAAGAGAAAAACTCCGTCACAAGAGGTTTTTTTGATGCCTCAAGATCCAATACTTTGTAATGTTCACCTTCTTTGAATTGCGCTGCATGTGCCGACAGGCTTAGCATCAGCATAGAAAACAGTGCGAACAGTTTTTTCATCGAAATATCTCCATTTTTGAATTTTTGGCCTGACTTACCATTGAGGCATTAAAGACAGCGGTGCTTCTTCTAAAGCGGCGATCTGCTCTTTAAATGCAAGGACCTGACCTTCCCAGTATTTTGGCTCATTAAACCATGGAAAAGCGAGAGGAAATGCAGGGTCATGCCAACGTTTTGCTAGCCATGCCATATAGTGCACCATTCGTAGACCGCGAAGTGGCTCGATTAGTTTCAATTCTGCAGGATTAAAGTCGCAAAACTCTTGGTAAGCCTCTAAAACAATATCCAACTGCATCAGTTTGTCTTGGCGTTCACCGTTCAGTAGCATCCATAAGTCTTGTACTGCAGGGCCGTTACGAGCGTCATCCAAATCAACAAACATAGGGCCATCTCGCCACAAAATATTGCCTGGGTGGCAATCGCCATGCAAACGAATCATATTGAAGCCTTCTTGCCAGTGGCTTTCAATTGATTTGATCAGCATATCCAAGTCATTGAAGAAGCTGTTCTCCAAGTGCATTGGAATCATATTGGCGTTTTGCAGAATCTCTCTTGGTTGATACAGGTATTCTTGTAAGCCGATCGTAGGGCGATGTTGGAAGGCTTGGCGGCTGCCGACTTTATGGATGCGGCCAAGGAAACGCCCTACACCTTCGAGCTGATCTAAATTGTCAACCTCGTATTGGCGACCACCCACGCTATCAAACAGCGCAAAAGCATAGCCTTGATAGTGATGCAGGGTTTCACCGTTGATGCGCACAGGTGGTGCGACGGGGATCTCATTGCCAATCAGCTCTAAAGTAAAGTCGTGTTCCTCTTGGATCTGTTCATTGCTCCAACGTTCAGGACGGTAAAACTTGACGACATAACGACGACGCTCTTCGTCAGTGAATTGATAAACACGGTTTTCGTAGCTATTGAGGGGAAGAAAGCCTGATTCTGCGCGAACGCCGATGCTTTCTAACGCGTACCACATAAAGTCTGGGGTAAGGGCGTCAAAGTTAAACATACTTTGGGACATATAAACAAAAAGGCTCATTACTGAGCCTTTTTCCGTTAGTCACTGAAGTAGCGCTATAGTTTTTTAATAAAACGGCTTTCTACTTCAATAGTGAATTCGTTGCTCTTATCGGTGAGTATAAACTGAATTGTCGTAATCGCAGAGTTTAGCTTGTCAGGATCGGCACCAAGACTCATTGGCAGGTTCAATACCTCACCTGGCTGGACCTGAATTGTCTGCTTACCATACCAGCTTACATCGGATAGCCCTTCAACATCCAACGAGTACTCTTGCACTTGCTGAGTTTTGTTGATCACCTTGAGGGTGTAGGTGTTTTCTACTTCTCCCGAGCTATTAACGCGGAACAGTTGGTTACGGTCGCGAATAACACTCATGCCGGCTGGGTCTACCGCTGCAATTTGGGCAAAGAAAAGACCGACCATGACGAGTAGTACGGCACCATAGCCTAGCAGCTTCGGACGCATGACTTTGGTACTCTTACCCGATAAGCGATGCTCGGTGGTGTAACTAATTAGGCCTTTCTCGTAGCCCATGCGATCCATGGTGTTGTCACACGCATCAATACAGGCGCCACAGTTGATACATTCATACTGCAAGCCGTCACGAATATCGATACCTGTTGGGCACACCTGCACACACAAATCACAATCAATACAATCACCCAAACCAAGTTGCTTTGGATCGGCTTTACGCGGACGTGGGCCACGTTTTTCCCCACGTTTTGCATCGTAGCCAACGATGAAGGTGTCTTTATCAAACATGGCAGACTGGAAGCGCGCGTAAGGACACATGTGAATACACATGATGGAACGCATCCAACCAGCATTACCATAGGTACAAATGGCAAAGAACATTACCCAAAAGACGGGCCAAAAGTTGGCGTTAAAGGTGAAAAAGTCGATAACCAATTGCTTCATTGGTACGAAGTAGCCAACAAAAGTAAAACCAGTGGCGAGTGCAATGGCAAACCAAGCTATATGTTTGACGGCTTTACGCATCGCTAAATTCGCCGTCAGCTTATTGGAGTCTTGTTTGCGGCGTTTATTGGCACTACCTTCCAGCTTCTCTTCAAACCAGATATACATGAAGGTCCAGACGGTTTGTGGGCAGAGATAGCCACACCAAACCCGACCTAAGAAGGTGGTAATAAAGAACAACCCAAACGCCGCGATCACAAACAGCAAGGCGAGTAGGGTAAGATCTTGTGGGTACAGTGTGGTACCGAAAAAGTTGAACTGCTGGTTGCCAATATCAAGCAAGATCGCTTGACGTTCACCGTAAGGAATCCACGGTATCAAAGCGAAGAGAAGTAGTAAGAACCAACCACCGTAACGACGTAGTTTCTGGTAAGTTCCTTTACTTTCGCGTACATAGATGCGATTACTTGGGTTAAACCGATCCCCGTTTCCTTTGTGGGTTTTGGGATTATAGGTTTTAGGAGTCACATCTTTGATATCGATCTTGTCCTGACTCATGCACTCATCCTTCTTAGGCTTTTATAATGTACGGCGTCATTTCTATTGATGTCGCTCGATGACATTGCTGCTCGTTCCGTCATAAAGATGACCGAACATAATTATTTTAGTAAATACTGATGAACGGCGATTATACAATCAATAACAATTCCGTTTCTTTAACGCAGTCAATGTTTAACAACAAAAATCAGTACAGTTAACCTGATAATTGGCTGAACAGTTATAACCAATTGTGGGACTAAAAACTTTGGTTATAAAAAAGCGACTCACAGAGAGAGTCGCTTAAAGAATACTGGCTGTTGAGCTGGTTATTTGATGATGCCACGAGCGCGTAGGATCGCCGTTTTAAAATCGTCCTCTTGGTCTTTTTTGAGTCCAGGGATCATTTCATCTTTGCTGCTATTACGCATTTTAAGGTGGTAGATCAGTACATCGTCGGTCAGATCTTCTAGCTTTCCTTCATAGCCTGCTTCTTTTGCCAGCTTAACGATGAACTGCAGTAGGTTCAGCTCTTGCTCTTTATGCCATTCAGGCTCTAGTAGCTCAAGCAGCTCTTCAATGCGATGACACTTCATGTCTTTCTCCACAGAATTTATAGGTGTAATTAGCAGTAAAGGTACCAAATTGCTTTGCGAAGACCAAATAGGAAAAACTATCTCTTTCACTGTAGTTTGTTCTAAGTCTTTGAAGCTTTATGAGTCGCGTGCAAAGAAAAAAGCGCAGCTGGCGCCGCGCTTTTGATTAAGCTGCTTTGATAACTTTGGCCGGAACACTCGACATCATTGCTGTCTTCTCAACCAATGTCATTGCTGGCGCAACTTGCTTTGCCTTTGGTGCAGTAGTAAAGCCACTGCGGCGGCGCATTGCACTAGTATTAGTGTGTGCGAACCTGACTGTTGTTGGGCGCATTAATTTACCTAACTGTCAGGCATATCCATTGCCGATGTAATGGCCTGAATCATTATGAGCTAGGCTCCAACAAGATTGAAGAATCACTCTTCTGGCTCTCGCCAATCCAGTTAATGAGTCAGGAATACCGATATGCATGCATATCAAGTGTAAGATTAGCATCCTTGTAATAATTGGTCGATAGTTGAGCAATTGAATTGTTTAGATTTTGTCATTTTGTCGCGATGTTCGAGGCAATTTTTGTTTGATCCCACGATCAGCAGTAGTAGTATGAGATCTCGATGAAGGAGGTGCCTATGTCATTTTTGAAGAAGACACTTGCCAGTTTTGGGATTGGGAGCGCGAAGGTAGACTCAATCTTAAACCAAGACGTGCTATACCCAGGTCAAAGTGTGGATGTGTCGATCCATGTATATGGTGGTGCGACTGAACAAGCGATCGACAACATTGATTTAAAACTCTGTTGCCGCTACATCGCAGAAGCCCCTGATGACCGTGGTGCGCGAGAAGGACACAGCATGCGCCGAGTACCTCAAACTCATGTGCTTGCTAAGTGGAGTCTCCCTTACGCATTTACCATCCATTCCGGCGAAGAGCGTACCTTCGATGTTAAGCTCGATGTGCCTTGGAACACGCCTGTCACCATTGGTGATGCCAAAGTATGGTTAGAAACCGGCTTAGACGTTGCTGCTGCTTTGGATCCGACTGATAAAGACATCCTCACCGTTCGACCTGATCCACTGATGGATGCGGTACTATCTGCATTTGAAGCGCAAGGTTTACGAATTCGCCAGGTGGAATGCGAGGAAGTGAAAGGATTCGATCTACCATTTGTGCAAGAGTTTGAGCTGGTGCCAACCGACGGACCTTACCACGGCGTGTGGCGCGAATTAGAATTTGTTGCCCACCGCAGTGAGCAAGAGCTCAAGTTATGGTTTGAAGTTGACCGCACACGCAAGGGGCAAGGTGGCATGCTCGCGAGCTTACTGGGTAGTGGCAAACTCAAGCGAGAGCTGACCATCCCTGCCACGACTAAGCCAGATCAAGTTGGCGAACTGGTACTCAATTATCTCGATCAAACTACTACCGTTCATGAGTCTTAATTTAAGCTTACACGTGTAAGCCTAATGTGCCATACTAGAGCAAATTTCAAACTCTAGTATAGGCGCATTGATGTCCGAACTGCAGAAACCTCAATACAGTCAACGTGAAGAACTGGCCAATACCATCACCCACGGTATAGGGATGATTTTTGGTATTGTTGGCTTGATACTGCTGTTAGTTAAAGCCATAGACCATCAAGCTGACACTTTAACGCTTACCAGTATGGCGATTTATGGTGCGAGTATTATCGTGCTATTTTTGGCCTCGACGCTCTATCATGCGATCCCTCATCCCAAAGCGAAACGTTGGCTAAAAACCTTCGACCACTGTGCTATTTATCTTTTGATAGCAGGCAGCTATACCCCTTTCTTGTTAGTCAGCTTAAGAACACCTCTAGCATTTGGGTTGATGATCGTTATTTGGAGCATTGCGTTGATCGGCATCATCATGAAAGTTGCGTTCGTCTATCGATTTAAAAAGCTTTCTTTGATGACGTACTTGGTGATGGGATGGTTATCGTTGATTGTGATTTATCAATTAGCTATTAACTTGGATGTCGGCGGACTTACACTGCTTGCCGCTGGTGGAATTGTGTATTCACTGGGGGTGATTTTCTACGTTGCGAAGCGCATTCCCTTTAACCATGCGATCTGGCACGGCTTTGTTTTGGCTGGCTGCGTGTGCCATTTCTTTGCGATTTATTACTTTGTTGAGCCTATCTAGCCGATAGGCTCAACAAAGAATATTAAACACGTATTAGCGAGTTTTTACCTCTAGCACTTTGGCAGAAAACTGGTATTGCTGTGATTGCGGTACAGCCAATTTAATGCTCTTACCTTGTTCTGCTTGCTGTGGTCGCAGGTAGGTATCCGCCATGCGCTTGATGGATTGCCAAACAGTCACGTTTTCTTTTGCCAGTTGCTGACCAGACATATCAAACACTTGCACCTCAACTTCCACTTGAATGACAGATTGAGAGCTTTGGTTGGTGATTGATGTAGGTAAAACAAGCTCACCGCTTTGATAGCTTGCTGAACCAATCAATACATCCACACCTGAATCTGATAGCTGCATGGTTGGCTTTTTGGCGTTTACCACCACGGTCGTGCCAACGGTTTTCGTTACCACTGGAATTGTCGCAATCGCAGGAGCTGCGATTGTTTCAACTACGCTTGCTGTTGTTTGTGTCTCCGTCGCTTGCTGCGCCGGTTTTTTCATGACGTATTCCCAGGTAAAGTCATCGTTCAACTTCACTTCTCGACCATCGGCTAAAGTGATGACCTCGGCGGCGTATGTGGATGAGGCGGCAAGTAGGGTCGCCAGAGTAATCCATGTTTTCATTGTTATACCTTTTAATTAGAGTCTGCTTAGCGGCGCCAAAACGCAGGAAAGAACAGTACAAGAATAGTCAGAATTTCCAAGCGGCCCATTAACATCCCAAAGCTTAAGAGCCATTTGGCAGTATCGGGCAGAGGCGCGAAGTTGCCTGTCGGGCCAATCACACTGCCCATACCAGGGCCAACATTGGCAACGGCGGTGATTGAGCCAGAAATACTGGTCACAGGGTCGAGGCCAAGTGCACTTAAACAACCCGCGATAAAGATAATGGTGATAAAAAACATCAAGCCAAATGCCACCACTGAGCGAACAATATCATCATTCACCGGTCGCTGGTTATAACGCTGTACAAACACCCCTGAAGGGTGAATCAACTTCATCATTTGTTTGTTTAGCAGCGTCATCGCAATTTGGAAGCGGAAGATTTTGATCCCGCCAGACGTTGATCCTGAGCATGCTCCCGCCATCATTAAGAATGCGAAAAGAGTAGTGGGTAATGCGCCCCATGCGGTGAAGTCTTCTAAGCCAAAGCCAGTTGTGGTGACGACAGAGACAATATTAAACATCGACACTCGCAGGGCATCCAAAATGGTGTACCCATCTCGAATCACTAACCAAGCTGAAATCACTAAGCTTGAGAATACGAACAGGTACGCAAATCCTCTAACTTGAGCGTCGTTAACCAACACATCAATACGGCGTTTACGTAACGCGGCGATAAAGAGCAAAAATGGCAAACCACCTAAGAACATAAAGGTAGTGGCCACCCAATGTGCGCCATTAGAGAAGTGGTTCATTGACCCATCAGATGTAGAGTATCCACCTGTCGATAGCGTAGTAAAGGCATGGTTGATTGCTTCGAACAGGTTCATGCCGGTGACCAAGTAGCCCAAAATACATAAGCCCGTTAGCATCAAATAAACCGCTACGATGTTTTTGGCGACCGTTTTCGCTCTTGGACTACTTTTATCCGACCAATCTGATGATTCGGTTTGGAATAGCTTCATACCACCGACATTCAGCATAGGTAACACTGCTACCGCCATCACGATAAAACCAATGCCACCAAGCCACTGTAAAATAGAGCGCCATAGCAAGATGCTCGGCGCCATGTTGTCTAGGCCACTGAGCACCGTTGAGCCCGTCGTGGTGATACCCGACATCGTTTCGAAGTAGGCGTCGGTGAAGCTGATGTGGTTGATAAACACAAATGGCAAGGCGGCAAACGCACTCGCGATGGTCCAAACCAAACTGGTGATGAGGAACATATCGCGTACGCTGAGTTTGAACTTGGCGGTTCGACCTATCGTTAGGCAGATGAAGGCGGCAAGGTGCGTGATCACAACGGCTTGGGCGAAATCGAGGAATCCCCCCGTACCGGTAAAGAAAGCGACCAAAGTCGGCACGTACATAAACAGGGCCAGTTTGGATAAAACCAGCCCGATAACAAACAGTACGGGACGTAAGTTGACCATAGGAAAATCCTAGAGGAAAAATGGACTCGGTTGGAATAGCGCTTCGACGTCTGATACGTATTTTTTGTTGACCAGGAACATCACCACATGATCATCCTGCTCGATGACCGTACGGTCGTGGGCAATAAGAACTTCTTCGCCACGAACGATAGCACCAATGGTGGTCCCAGGTGGAAGCTTTATATCTCCAATCGCACGTCCAACCACTTTAGATGTACTTTCATCACCGTGAGCGACGGCTTCAATCGCTTCCGCAGCGCCGCGGCGAAGTGAGGATACGTTTACGATATCAGCGCGACGAACGTGCGTTAGCAAGGCTGAAATAGTGGCTTGCTGAGGTGAGATTGCTACATCAATTACGCCGCCTTGTACCAGGTCTACATAAGCGCCACGTTGGATCAGCACCATCACTTTTTTAGCGCCCATGCGTTTTGCCAACATTGCAGACATGATGTTGGTTTCATCTTCGTTGGTCAGCGCGATGAAGACGTCGACTTGGTCGATGTTCTCTTCCGAGAGAAGCTCTTGGTCTGCCGCATCACCGCAGAACACGATGGTGTTTTCTAGTTGCTCAGAGAGCTTTTCTGCACGCTGGTAGTTACGCTCAATCAGCTTCACGCTGTAAGTTTGCTCTAGGCGTTTTGCCAAGCTTGCGCCGATGTTACCCCCGCCAACAATCATGATGCGGCGGTACGGTTTTTCTAGGCGCTGAAGCTCACTCATCACTGAGCGAATATGATTACTTGCTGCAACGAAGAACACTTCATCGTCGGCTTCAATAATCGTGGTGCCTTGTGGGCGAATCGGGCGACCCTGGCGGAAAATAGCTGCCACACGGGTATCAATGTGCGGCATGTGCTCACGCAAAGCAGATAGCGCATTACCCACCAACGGGCCACCATAGTAGGCTTTCACCGCCACTAGGCTGACTTTCTGTTCAGCAAAGCTCACCACTTGCAGCGCACCTGGGTATTGGATCAGACGTTCGATGTAGCTCGTAACGAGTTCTTCTGGTGCGATAAGGTGATCAACAGGAATAGCGCCAGATTTAAACAGGGCTTCTTTTTCTGCCAAGTATTCTGGAGAGCGAATACGCGCAACGCGGTTTGGGGTATTGAATAGAGTGAACGCGACCTGACAGGCGGCCATGTTGGTTTCATCAGTGTTGGTTACTGCGACGAGCATATCGGCGTCTTGCGCGCCAGCTTCGTGTAGCACGTCTGGATGGCTCGCATGGCCATTGACCACACGTAGGTCGTATTTGTCCTGCAATTCACGCAGTCGGTCGGCATTATTGTCGACGATGGTGATGTCGTTGTTTTCACCCACTAGGTTTTCTGCCAGTGTGCCGCCAACCTGACCTGCACCAAGAATAATGATCTTCATACTCTTTTCTCGTATCTGAAAAAGGCGATTGAAATCACTTCAATCGCCCTATTTAGCATGCTGTTACGCGTGTGTTTTAGTTAGTACTGCGTAGTAGAAACCATCCATATCTTCTTCGCCTGGTAGAATTTGACGACCAGGCTGGTCGGGATCAGAATCCAGCAGTTGCGCATCCGCGGTACGTGCTAAAAACGCTTTTACTTGCTCCACGTTTTCTTGCGGTGTGATTGAACAAGTCGCGTAAACCATGGTGCCGCCGGGCTTCAGTTGCGTCCACATGGCATCAAAAATTTCACTTTGCAGCTCTGCTAATGCGGCGATGTCGTCTGCACGACGTAGCCATTTGATGTCTGGATGACGACGAATCACGCCAGACGCAGAACATGGGGCATCCAGCAAAATGCGATCAAATTGCTCGCCTTGCCACCATTCTTGTGGATTACGCGCATCACCGCAAACCACTTTTGCCTGAAGGTTGAGACGCTTCAGGTTTTCATGCACACGTTTCAAGCGTGTGTCGTCGCAGTCAATCGCGACCACTTCACTGCCCGACGTGCGCTCTAGAATATGCGCAGTCTTGCCACCTGGCGCAGCACAGCAATCTAAAATCAGTTCGCCGTCTTGTGGTTTTAGGTAGTTGATCGAGAGCTGCGCCGCCGCATCTTGGACCGAAACCCAACCTTTTTCAAAACCAGGTAGCTTCATCACATCACATGGTGCGGCCAATTTTATGGCGTCCATTGCTTCTGTGTGTGGCGTGCTATCAATGTTTTCATTTTTGAGCAGCGCAAGGTATTCATCACGAGTGTGGTGTTGATGGTTCACACGCAGCCACATTGGTGCTTTTTGGTTGTTCGCTTCAACAATGCTTTCCCATTGCTGTGGGTAGGCCTCTTGCAGCAGTTTTAGTAACCAGCTTGGGTGACCGTACTTGCCAGCGTTGTTGCTGACGGCCATTTGGTCGAGTTCTTCTTGGTTGCGCTGGTAGTTACGCAATACAGCGTTAATCAAACCACGCAGACGAGGACCTTTCAGCTCTTTAGTGCCTTCAACCGTTTCACCAACTGCTGCGTGCGCAGGAATACGCATGAAGCTCAGTTGGTAAATACCAACCAGAATTAGGTGATGGAATACACGTTGTTTGCCTTTGAGCGGCTTATCCATCAACTGGTTTGCGATCATTTCTAGGCGAGGGAGGTAACGTAGCGCACCGTAACAGATCTCTTGTAACAGAGCGTGGTCACGAGGTCGTACCGTTTGTTGAGCCGCTGGAAGAGCGCTTGAAAGTGAGTGGCCCTTGTCGACGACAAGATACAGGACGTTAGCAGCCGCAGCGCGAACATTCATGATGAGTACCTTAAAGTAAAGGAGGGCATCTCTGCCCTCTAAAAGTTCGTATAATTGGGGATAATAACCCCTAGTATGGCTTAAACCAGCAGAGTGCCCACTTCAAACCAAGCCGCACGCGAATTCAGAATATCCTGAACTGACATGGCTTTTTTGCCAGGAACTTGCAGTTGCTCTAGCACCAGTACGCCGTTGCCTGTCGCAACATAAATACCGGTTTTATCTGCTTGTACGATGGTGCCGGCTGGCTTGTCACTGGTTTGTTCTGCCACACGGCTTTGCCATACTTTGATGCTGTTTTCTGCCGCCTCAAAGTGGCTCATTGGCCATGGGTTAAATGCACGAACGCAGCGCTCAATGTGCGCCGCATCGTCGTTCCAGTTGATGCGTGCTTCTTCTTTGCTGAGCTTTTTCGCATAGTTCGCTAGCTCATCGTCTTGCTTCACTGGCACTGCTTTACCCGCAGCAATGTCTACTAGGCAGTCAATCAGGGCTTCTGGACCAAGCTCAGCCAATTTTTCGTACATTGAAGCGCTGGTATCTGTCGCTTCGATTGGCAGAGTTGAAATCTTCAGCATATCACCAGTGTCGAGACCGATGTCCATCTGCATGATGGTCACGCCAGTTTCTGCATCGCCCGCCCAAATAGAGCGTTGGATTGGAGCCGCACCACGCCAACGAGGTAGGATAGAACCATGTACGTTGATACAACCCAGTTTAGGGGTATCAAGAACCGCTTGTGGCAGCAGCATACCGTACGCCACGACAACCATGAGGTCGGCGTTCAGATCGGCAAGTTCTTGTTTCGCTTCGTCGGACTTAAAGCTTTCAGGTTGGTAAACCGGGATATTGTGTTCTAGCGCCAGTTGTTTTACCGGTGGCGCAGCCAATTTTTTGCCACGACCCGCTGGACGATCTGGGTTTGTGTAAACCGCGATGACTTCATGCTCCGAAGACAACAACGCCGCCAAGTGACGGGCGGCGAAATCCGGAGTACCTGCAAAGACAATTCGTAAAGACTGACTCAAGGTAGACTTCCTTCTAATTGGTATGGTTCGAGATTAAGCGTTTTGCTGCTTCTCGTTAAAGCGTTTGATTTTCGCTAGCTTGTCCTGAATGCGTTTGCGTTTCAGTGGTGATAGGTAATCCACGAACAGCTTACCTTGTAGGTGATCAAGCTCGTGTTGAACACAAATCGCTAGCAGGTCGTCGGCTTCAAAGGTGAACTCTTTGCCATCACGATCCAGTGCTTTAACGGTAACTTCTGCAGCGCGAGGCACAAGTGCGCGCGCACCTGGTACCGACAGACAGCCTTCTTCGATGCCATCTTCGCCACGCTTTTCCAGAATCTCAGGGTTGATTAGCACCATCGGCTCATCGCGAGTTTCTGAAATATCAATCACTACGATACGTTTGTGGATATCAACCTGCGTTGCAGCAAGGCCAATACCTTCTTCGTCATACATGGTTTCAATCATGTCATCGACGATTTTTTGAATCTCAGGTGTCACCGCTTCAACAGGCTTTGCGACTGTGCGCAGGCGATCATCCGGGAATGTTAATACTTGTAATACAGACATATTCACTCGAAATATTGAACTGTGCCGAAACAGCACAAACCTTGTTGGCTCAATTCTAGACATTTTATAGCCTAAATGACAGCATCCTTGCACCAATTTCCATTCTGGTTCCTGCTTAATAGACCAAGGACGAGGGTCATGAATCGAATTTTCCGCAACGTTGCCAGTGTTACGTTGCCGTTACTTTTCTCTTTCAACGCTGTAGCAAATGTGGATGCGAACCCACTGACTGTTAAAGATGATGCGCCACAAACATATGTAGTTGTGAAGGGCGATACGCTATGGGATATTTCGGCCATGTACTTAGATAGCCCGTGGTTGTGGCCTCGTTTATGGCAAGTAAACCCGGAAATCGATAACCCTCATTTAATTTATCCCGGTGACAAGCTGTCTTTGGTGTGGATTAACGGTCAGCCCGTGTTGAGCCTAAAACCGGTTAAGAAGCTGAGCCCGAAAGCTCGCATCACAGAAAAGAAAGCCGTACCAACGGTCGCGGAAGGTTTGGTGATGCCTTACCTTAAATCGGATCGGTTGCTAGATAAAGATTCGTTGAACAGAGCAGCAAAAGTGATGGGTAGCAGCAAAGGCAGTAAGTATCTGACTGCAGAAGATGTGCTGTATATCAATGGCAATCAGACCGCGACAGGTTGGGCTATTTACCGACCAGTAGCTACCTTTTCGCGTGACGATGTGTCCGAAGAGATTACCGCGCTGCGTTTGATTGCCAAAGGCGAGCTCGTTGAAGCTTCGAGTGATTATTCAGGTTTGAAGCTTACATCGCAAATGCAAGAAATCCTACGTAACGATATCGCGTTGCCAAATCAATCGGTTGAGAATACTGACTTCACGACTACGTTCTATCCGCTGCCGTCGCCACAAGGCAGTTCTGCAAAGTTGCTAGGTAATATCGAAGGTATTCGCTTTAGTTCAACTAACCAAGTCGTGGTGATTGATAAAGGCACGTCAGATAATCTCAAGCAAGGCAGTGTGTTTGATTTAAAAGAAGACGCGCACCCAGTTTACAAAGACGGCGATGAGTTCAAGAAAGAGTTTGGCGTGCTTGATAAGAAAATCACTTTGCCTCAAAGCAAAGTTGGTGAGTTGCTGGTCATTCGTCCTTATGAGTACTTTAGCTTGGCACTGATCACTAACAGTACGAAACCCATTAACCAAGATATTTCGGTGGTGTCACCGTTGGCGGACGAATTAACCATCGATGAATCGACGAAATAACGATGATCTCGCTGCCTGGTTAAAACTGAGTTGTTTACCAGGCATTGGCGGCGTCAAAATGAATAAGCTACTGGCAAGAGACACGCCACGTAACATCGTAAACTTCTCTCCTGAACAGCTACAACAACTTGGGTTAACAACTAAGCAAATTCAAGCTTGGGCTTCAACAGATAAAGAAGTCGATGCTTGTTTAAGCTGGCTTGAGGCTTCTACAAACCATCATATCCTGACACTGACTGACCCGCGTTATCCACCTCAACTCAAACAAATCGTTGCACCGCCACCTCTACTTTTTGTTCAAGGAAACTCTACTTGTCTTTCTCTGCCACAAATCGCGATGGTTGGCAGCCGAAATGCGAGTATTGATGGATTACAGCATGCACGTCAGTTCGCTGCAGAGTTTGTTCAGCACGATTTTATTGTCACCAGTGGTCTCGCTTTAGGCATTGATGGCCATGCGCATGATGGTGCGTTGCAAGCGGGTGGTAAGACGATTGCGGTGCTAGGATCTGGCTTAGCAAATATTTATCCGGCACGTCATCGTGGTTTAGCGCAACGTGTTATTGAACATGGGGCTTTGGTGTCTGAGTTTCGGCCTAATGCCAAGCCGCACCCAGAAAACTTCCCGCGTCGTAATCGTATTATTAGTGGATTATCGCTTGGTGTACTGGTCGTCGAGGCGGCGAAAAAGAGCGGCTCGTTAATTACAGCTCGTTACGCGCTTGAGCAAGGTCGAGAAGTATTTGCGCTGCCAGCGTCAATCAATGCCCCCAATGCCTGCGGTGGAAACCAGTTGATACGTCATGGCGCTTGCCTCGTAGAAAAGACGAAAGATGTCTTAGATGAAATACAGTCCTTGCTTGATTGGTCTATTAATCAGAGTACTGATTTATTTTCTACGTTAAATGATGAAGAAGAATTGCCATTTCCTCAGCTGTTAGCTAACGTAGGAAGTGAAGCTACACCGGTTGATATTCTTGCAAACAGGACCAATATACCTGTCCAAGAAGTCATGATGCAGCTCTTAGAGTTAGAACTCTCTGGGCATGTCGTTGCGGTTTCAGGTGGCTATATTCGAAAGGGGAGGGGCTAGCTATGATGATGGATATACTGATGTATCTATTCGAAACCTACATCCATAGCGATGCAGAGTTACAGGTCGAACAAGACGAGTTGGAAGAAGAGTTGCTTCGTGCAGGCTTCCAACAAAAAGATATCTACAAAGCCCTTGTCTGGTTAGAAGAGCTTGCCGCATTGCAGCAAAGTGACACCTCTTCTGCAATCTCGACTTGCATGGCTTCGTCATCAACTCGTATCTACACAGCGAAAGAGATGCAGCGTTTAGATTTGGAATGCCGAGGATTTCTATTGTTTCTCGAGCAAATCAATGTGTTAACCACAGAAACTCGCGAAATGGTGATTGACCGAGTGATGGGATTAGAAACGAGTGAGTTTGAGCTTGAAGACCTCAAATGGATCATTCTGATGGTGCTGTTTAATGTGCCTGGCAACGAAAACGCTTACACGCTAATGGAAGAGCTGTTGTACACCAAGGAACAAGGGATTCTTCACTAACCATCTGGGCAAGTTCGAGTTTAACTAGAATAAACGCGAGCTTGTCTTTTTGTGTGTTTTTCACGAAACGGTAAGTATGAGTAGTAAAATCGACAACACCCTTTTCTCTGCCCATGAACACGCTTTGGAGCACGAGCCGTGTCCAAAATGTGGTGGTGAGCTGACCCTCAAACATGGCAAACACGGTCCCTTTCTTGGCTGTAGCCACTACCCAAGCTGTGATTACATCAAAGCCCTGCACAACAATGATGGACACATCGTGAAAGAGTTGGGTGTGCCTTGTCCTGAGTGTGGCAATGAGTTGGTACTCCGCCAAGGGCGCTACGGCATGTTTGTTGGTTGCAGTAACTATCCGGCGTGCCATCATATTGAGTCGATTAATCAACCAGAGCCAGAAAAACAGTCGCAAGAGCATCAAGCGTGTCCTGAATGCGGTAAAGGTCATTTAGTTGAACGTAAGACGCGTTTTGGTAAAACCTTCTACGCATGTGACAACTACCCTAAATGCAAATTTGCTGTGAACCTTGCTCCGGTCAAGGGGCGATGCGAAGAGTGTGGTTTTACTCTGTTGGTGGAGAAGAAACTTGCCAGTGGTGTGAAATTGCAATGTGCCAACCGTAAGTGCCAGCACACCCAACAAGGGTAAATACATCAAAGGAATTGAAAAGGGTCGCATCGTGCGACCCTTTTTTTATTTTTTTGCTGCCAAACGTTAGTGTTGAGGCTGTTTAGCGAACGCTTGCACGGCTGGGAAAGCTATTGGGTCTAAGATGTCTGCCAGAGCGCACAACCTACGGTGCAATTCTCCTGGGTAGTCGCCACACACGTTGATGTGGCCCATCTTGCGACCCGCACGTTTTTCTTTGCCGTACCAATGAATGTGGCAACCATCCATCGCTAGCAATGCTTCTGGTAGTGTATCTTCACCAAGAATATTAATCATCGAGGTTTCACGAACCAACTTAGTGCTACCCAAAGGCATGCCACACACGGCGCGTAGGTGGTTCTCAAACTGACAGGTTTCTGCACCCTGTTGAGTCCAGTGACCAGAGTTGTGTACGCGTGGTGCGATTTCATTAACTAGCAAAGTACCGTCAACATCGAAGAACTCCAGCGCTAGCACACCAACGTAATTCAAGCTGTTGGCAACGGCCGTGAACATCTGTTTTGCTTGCTCTTGCAACTCTGGTGCATCAATCGCAGTAGAAAGGCTCAATACACCATTGGTGTGGACGTTCTCTGCGAGAGGGTACACTTCAACGCTCCCATCTTTACCGCGAGCACCAACCAGTGATACTTCGCGGTTAAAAGGAACAAACTCTTCAGCAACAATCGCTTGAGTTGGTGTTGCCGCGATGCACTCTGCCATCTCAGTCCAAATGTCTTCGACTTGAGAAGTTTCTTTTAAGCGCCACTGGCCTTTACCATCGTAACCACCCAATGCACTTTTCAGAACCATTGGCATACCAACGTGTTCAATTGCGCGGTCAAAGTCTTCACGAGTTTCAATGACGTAGTATTTCGCGTTGCGCACGCCAGCATCATCAAGCAGTGCCTTTTCAATACGGCGATCACCACCTGCTTTGATGGCTTGCGTACTTGGTAGGAACTTGCCGCTCGCTTCGCAAACTTTGAGCACGTCATGTGGAATATGCTCGAACTCGGCAGTAATCACATCAACTTGCGTAATCGCATTTTCCAAACCATGGCCAAGTACCTGTTGAGTTAAAGGGTGAACGACATCACCGTTGGTGACATCGTAAGCTGAAATTTGAATATTCAGTGGCGCACCAGCCAGAGACATCATACGAGCCAACTGACCCGCACCAAGAACCAGTACATGCATCTGATTAATCCTCTGCAGGGTTTGGATTTGCGAGAACTGTTTCCGTTTGCTCATTACGGAATGCTTCTACCTTCGCCATGATGTTTTCATCATGAGTGCCTAGGATTTGCGCTGCTAGGATACCGGCGTTTGCTGCGCCCGCTTCGCCAATCGCCAATGTACCAACCGCAATTCCCTTTGGCATCTGTACAATAGAAAGCAGTGAATCCATACCTTTCAGTGCACGAGACTGAACGGGAACCCCAAGCACTGGCAAACTAGTAAACGCCGCCGCCATACCTGGTAGGTGCGCTGCACCACCTGCGCCTGCGATGATAACTTTGATGCCGCGCTCTTTTGCGCCACTGGCGTAGTCAGCCAGTAATTGAGGAGTTCGGTGTGCTGACACGACTTTTGTTTCGTAAGGCACGCCAAATTGGTCTAGCATGTCTGCTGCTAGTTTCATGGTTGGCCAATCGGATTTAGAACCCATGATGATACCGACTTTCATCTCAAACTCCTTTAAGCTGCAAAAAATTAGGTGAGCTATAAATTTGTGCGCATTATACGGGGATTTTTATCTCAAGCAAACGTTTGCGTCCAGTTGTTGGCGCTATTGATACATTTTATAAAAAAATTGCTTTAGTGTCTGAGAATGAATATTTGTACACTTAGTGAAAACAACACAGTCAAACAAATAGGAAGTAATCGGTGGATAACTTTGAACAAGTGCTCAACGCACTCAAGCAAGGCGAAGTGATTGCCTATCCAACAGAAGGGGTTTTTGGTGTCGGATGTGATCCAGATAACCCAGAAGCAATTCAAAAGCTATTAGAGCTCAAGCAGCGTCCGGTAGAAAAAGGGCTGATTCTCATCGCGGCAAGTTATGATCAGCTCTTGCCTTATATTGATGAATCTCAGTTGACTGAAGAACAATTACAGACTGTTCATGCCACTTGGCCAGGCCCATACACTTGGATCATGCCAGCGAGCGATAAAGTATCCAACTGGGTTTCAGGGCAGTTTGATTCAATTGCGGTTCGTGTGACTGATCATCCTTTGGTGCAAAAAATGTGTAATGCATTCGGAAAGCCGTTAACCTCTACCAGCGCGAATCTCTCCGGCTTACCACCGTGTATGACCACGGAAGAAGTCGAAGAGCAGTTGGGTGATAAGCTGGTCGCCATTCTTCGTGGCGAGACCAGCGGTCGTGATAAACCCAGCGAGATTCGTGACGCCAAAACTTCACAAATATTAAGACAGGGTTAACCCTGCTAGCCAGCCATCATTAGGTTTCACGTAATAGGTAATAACGTATGTCAGCGATCGATAAGCACGCCGTAAAGCAGTTCTTGATGTCACTTCAGGACTCCATTTGTCAGCAGTTAGAACAAGAAGATGGAAAGGCCGTCTTTGTCGAGGATGCATGGCATCGTGAACCGGGCGAACGTCTTGGTGGCGGTGGGCGCTCACGTGTTATGCGTGATGGCCTTGTTTTCGAACAGGGAGGCGTGAACTTCTCGCATGTGGAAGGGAAAGAAATGCCAGCATCTGCGACAGCGCATCGTCCAGAGCTAGCGGGTCGTCGTTTTGAAGCGATGGGTGTTTCTTTGGTTATTCACCCTAAAAACCCTTATGTACCGACTTCACACGCCAATGTTCGCTTCTTTATTGCAGAAAAAGATGGCGAAGACCCAATTTGGTGGTTTGGTGGTGGTTTTGACCTAACGCCGTTCTATCCATTTGAAGAAGATTGCCAATCATGGCACGACACTGCAAAACTGCTTTGTGCGCCATTTGGTGACGATGTTTACCAAGAGCATAAAGCATGGTGTGACAAATACTTCTTCCTACCACATCGTAATGAAACTCGCGGTGTTGGCGGTTTGTTCTTTGATGATCTAAACCAGTGGGAATTTGATAAGTGTTTTGCTTACATCAAAGCAGTCGGTGAAGGCTATTGCCAGGCTTACTTGCCGATCGTTTCTCGTCGTAAAGAGTTCAAGTATGGTGAGCGTGAGCGTGAATTCCAACTATATCGTCGCGGCCGTTACGTAGAGTTCAACTTAGTGTATGACCGTGGCACCTTATTTGGTTTACAAAGTGGTGGGCGTACTGAGTCGATTCTGATGTCAATGCCGCCGCTCGCTCGCTGGGAGTACTGCTACGAGCCAGAAGCGGGATCGCCAGAAGCTGAACTTTACGAGCGATACCTAACGCCCCGAGAGTGGTAAGCACGGAATCTCCTTTTCTATATAGATAGATAGTGATAGGGTCATCTGTAATCAGGTGGCCCTGTTTTCTCTATATCTAAGTAAGGAACAAAGGTAAGGAAATGACCCAGCAAATCGATCGCTATGCCGTGTTTGGTAATCCTATCGGACACAGTAAGTCGCCATTCATTCACACCTTGTTTGCTCGTCAAACTAATCAATCTTTGGTGTACACCGCAGAAAGTGCACCTGTTGATGGTTTTATTGACGCGGCGAAGGTGTTTTTTGCTGAAGGTGGCAAGGGGTGCAACATCACTATGCCATTTAAAGAAGATGCTTATCAATTTGCTAGTCGATTGACAGAACGGGCTCAGTTAGCAGGCGCGGTAAATACCCTCAAGAAGTTAGACGATGGTGAAATCATCGGTGACAACACTGATGGTGCAGGTTTAGTGCAAGATCTGCTTCAGCATCAGGTTGTATTGGAAGGCGCGCGAATCCTAATTATTGGCGCTGGTGGTGCAACTCGTGGTGTTATTAAGCCACTACTTGATCAAAAGCCGACCTCTTTAACCATTACCAACCGTACCTTTAGTAAAGCACAGGAGCTTGCAGAGCTGTTTGTCTCTCACGGTCCTATCCTCGCCAAAGAGATAGCAAGTATTGATGAAGAGTATGATGTCATCATTAACTCCACATCCGCTTCTCTTAGTGGTGAACTGCCGACTATTTCATCCTCCATCTTTGCCGCTAACAGTACAAGCTATGACATGATTTATGGCAAAGGGGTGACGAGCTTTAACTTATGGGCAAAAGAGAATGGTGCCGCTCATGCGTATGACGGTCTTGGAATGTTAGTTGGGCAAGCTGCGGAAAGCTTTATGCTCTGGCGTGGCTTACGTCCTGGTGCCAAACAAATTCTCAGAGAACTAAGAAAGAACCTTGAAGGTCAATAAGCGATGAATCAATCCATCTTATTCCCAGATATTCAATCATGGGATGAAGTATCACAATCGGTAAACTTTTCGGCGCAACAATCAGGCGCACTAATAGAGTGCTTTGTGACGAAACAAAAGTTAGAAAAGCTCAGTGGTTCACTGATTGAAACTGAGCAAGCGGCAATTAAAGTGTTTACTGATTACCGATTCGACCTAGAAGAAATGGCTGAAGAGCTAATAGAAGATGAAGCCTTCAACGAAGAAGGCCATATCATCATCGGTTAACAGGGCTTTAGTTCAAGTCTTTTACTTCATTTAAGTAGTCGTTTTTGTTCTGCACATAGTTGTTGGCAGACTTTTGCAAGAAAGCTCGTTCTTTTTCTGATAGAGGGCGAGCTTGTTTTACTGGGCTTCCAACATATAAGTAGCCACTTTCTAATACTTTCCCAGGTGGCACTAAACTGCCTGCTCCGATCATCACCTCTGACTCAATTACAACAGCATCTAAAACAATAGCTCCCATACCAACCAAAACACGATCGTGGATCTCACAACCGTGCAGCATCACTTTGTGGCCAATCGTAACGTCATTACCAATAATCAATGGGTAGCCGTTTGGGTTTTCGGCGTTCTTATGGGTGACATGCAAAACACTGCCATCTTGAATATTCGTTCGATCACCAATGTGAATGTGGTTTACATCACCTCGCGCTGCTACCAGTGGCCAAATGCTAGAATCATCGCCAATTCGGATATCACCGACTAAAACAGAGGTTGGGTCAACGTAAACACGCTCACCAAGTTCAGGCTTTATACCTTTGTAGCTTCTCATTGAGCTCATCTTTTTTCCTTATTCAGGGCGATTACAGGGTGTATGGAGGTAGAATAGTAGTGAAAACTCGCCTTTTAGAATAAAAAACACCCAAACGATAAAAAAATCAAAAAAAACGAGAAAAAGGGCTTGCCAATGTGATCGCAATCTCTATAATGCCACCTCGCTGACACGGCTTCGAAGCTTAAGTTTCGAAAGTAAGAAGCCAAGTTAGCAAGCCAAATTAGCCAAGCGGAAACGCTTGAAGAAAGTTTGAAAAAAGTGATTGACACTAAACTTTAACTCGCTAAAATGGCCGTCCTGTTTTGAGCAAAGCTCAACAGGAAAGCTCTTTAACAATATAGACCTATCAATCTGTGTGGGCACTCGTTGATGATAATCCAATTAGATACCTCGGTATCAAATTAGGTTT
>NZ_JAHGAM010000027.1:0-145238 GCF_030248595.1 Vibrio sp. D417a
AAACGTTAACTCGCCATCCACGTTATCCACATCGCTGAAAGCGGTATTCAGATTGATGCTGTATGGGGTGAAATCTTCCGCCAAGGTTTGGTCTGCAATGCTGCTTTCAACCACAGGCGTGTCGTTCACCGCATTCACGGTGACGTTAACCGTCGCTTGGTCAGTCAGTGCACCATCGGTCACGGTGTAAGTGATTTCAGCGTCACCATGGAAGTTCTCAGCCGGTATGAAGACCAGTTTGCCATCAACGATCTCAACTGTACCTTGTGTTTCAGGTACGGAAGCCGATTCAATCGACAGCGTATCGCCATCAATATCGGTGTCGTTTGGCAGGACATCAACCGTTACTGAGCTATCTTCCTCTGTAATTGTTGTATCATTAGAGGCAATAGGCGCATCGTTAACTGAGTTTACTGTTACCGAAACTTGGGCTTCATCCTCTAACTCACCATCTGAGATGGTGTAGCTAATCGTTGCATTACCGTTGAAATTTTCAGCCGGAGTGAAAACAAGCTTACCATCGATAATCTCAACGATACCTTGCTCTTCTGGTACAGAAGCAGAGGTAATGATTAAATCATCACCTTCAATATCACTGTCGTTAGCGAGCACATCAATTACAACCTGGGAATCCTCGTCAGTTTGAATCGCATCATTAGTTGCTATTGGCGCGTCATTAACAGGCGTAATATCTAAGTTAGCAGTGCCATTAATAACACCGCCATCGTTATCAATAATGTCATAGGAGAATGACACTTCAGTGTCATCGTCAGCCTCTGGAATGTAAGTCCAAGATCCATCGCTGTTATCAATTAAGGTGCCATTCCCACTCTCAATAGTGACGTTTGTAATGACAAGAGTATCGGCATCATCAATATTGACGTTCGATAGTAATTCATCAGTAGTTATCGTGATTGGATCGCTATCTTCCTCAACAGCGCTTAATGTCACTGGAGAATTAGTAAGTGGCTTACTTGAGCCATCCCCACTTGTCTCGATACCTGTTGTGAAGAAGTCATTTAAGGTCAACGCTTGAGTTTCAGATAAGCCGAGGGATTCTAAGCCAATAGTTTCAAAGTTTGTTGAGGCTAGCACTTCAGTACCATCTCGTACAATCGTGGCACTATTTTGCAAACTGGAGCCACTATTTTCACCCGCTGCAGGTGCGAGTTCTTCATCAATAGCAGAAGGGTCTTGACCTTGCTCAATAGCACTAATAATCTGTGCTACATCGTCTGAAACATCTTTTAAACCTTGCTCTTGAGCAAGCTGAATTTTCAGGTCTTGAGGCGCAGCATCTGTCATTGCCACTATCACTTCACCTGGTAGAGGCTGCTGTCCTTCTGCAAGGACTCTCAGCTGCCCATCCAAACCTATTACGACGACTTGATTACCGAGTGGCACTAATGCTGTACGATCCATATAAACCTTAACCCTAAATAACTGTCAAGTTTTTGACTAACAATACTAATTTGCTATATATTGCCCGAATATATAGTGCAATAACAGCAATTTGATGCTCAATAAAGTAATTATGTGTCATACATCAATAAGAATCCAGATGCATAAGTGTTTTATTTTATTAAAATCTGGACACTCGTTTCTAGCCATTACCTCCATCTTTAATTTGAGATCTTAATTCAAGTTTTAGGCAGATTTAGTAGGTTGATTTATCAAAATTGAAACAAATGAACAGCGAATCAACAGGTTACTTCATCGCATATTAATGTTATTGTGCGCTAAATTATTGACGCCCTTATAAGTATTCCACTTATAAGCCCTATCACCTCGAGAATTTTTACCATTATCTAGGAGAATCACAGTGAAGTGGACTCGTGCCAACGCCTTTTGTATTGGTATGTTCACCGCTAGTCATGCGTTTGGGCAAACGCTAGAGCAAGCGGTTGAAAACACATTAAAAACCAATCCTGACATCAAAAGTGCGTTCAATGAATTCGTTAGCAAGCAATATGTGAATGAAGCATCTGGTGGTGCTTACCTCCCATCCGTAGACTTAGATGCCGGTATCGGTTACGAAGGAATCAAACCTGCAGAGTCAGGGCGAGATTCAACCGATCTGACAAGAAAAGAAGCCACCGTGACACTAACCCAGCTAATATGGGATGGTTCAGCGACACTTAATGATATGGATCGAACAGCAGCTGATGCTGAATCGGTCCGTTATCAACTTCTAGCTGATGCCCAAGACACCGCTCTAGAGGTCGCGAAAGTTTATTTAGACTCAGTAAAAGCTTATGAAATTCTTACACTTTCCGAGAATAACTTGAAAGTGCATAAGAAGATCTATGAAGACATTAAAAAGCGAGTTAACTCAGGTATCGGTTCTACAGCAGACCTAACCCAGGTAGAGGCTCGTTTAGCAAAGGCTCACGGTAACTTGGTGGCAGCTCAGAACAACTTATATGACAGCCACACCACCTTTACACGCCTTGTCGGACAGTCACCACAAGGATTGATTTTCCCAAGAGCGGACCAAAACTTTATTCCCTACACCATCGATGAAGCGATTGACTTGGCATTCGAGTCACACCCAGTAATCAAAATCTCGGTAGCTGATGTGGACTCTGCAAAGTTCCAATACAAGCAATCTAAGGGAGCTTACTACCCAACGATATCGGTAGAAGCGGCTCAAACATGGCGTGATGATGCAAGCGGTATTGAAGGAAGCAGCGAAGAGACAACAGCGATGTTGCGCATGCGTTACAACCTCTTTAACGGTGGTAGTGACGTAGCCAACGCTGAAAGTTTTGCCTACCAACTAAACAAAGCAAAAGACCTAAGAGAACGTGCATACCGCCAAGTAGAAGAAGGCCTTCGTCTATCTTGGAGTGCGTTAGATTTAACACTTCAACAAAAAGAGTTCCTAGCGGATCACGTAGATTCGGCCTCTGAAACTGTCATCGCCTACGAAAAGCAGTATCGCATTGGAAAACGCACTCTGCTGGACTTGTTAAATACTGAAAACGAACTTTTCGAAGCGAGAAAGAACTACTTGGATGCTCGATACTCAGAGCAGTACGCCAAGTACCGCGTTATGAACGCGACTGGCCAATTGTTAAATGCCTTGCGTGTCGATGTACCTACAGAATGGAATGAAAAGGTGGAGTACTGATCATGAAACCAGTGAAGATTCTATTTGCATTGGGTATGCTCGCCATCACTCAACACGTTGTTGCTGAAGACGAATATGAGTATCGTCCTGTACCAAATGCAGAACAAATAGCAGATTTGCAAGATGACGATAACGATGGTGTCATCAATGCTCGAGATATGTGCCCAGGTACACCTGAAGGCTCAGAGGTCGACAACGACGGTTGTGGAGAATACATTAAAGCATCAGATAACATGCAAGTGCGGATACTTTTTGCTAACGACTCTGATGAGATCAATCCAGTCTTCAGAAGACAAGTTCGAGAGCTTTCCGACTTTTTAAAAGAGTACCCTACTACTTCGATAGAGCTGCACGGCTATGCTAGTAAAGTTGGTGGTTCGAAGCATAACCAAGATCTTTCTGAAAGACGAGCACGCAATGTCCGTGAAGCCCTACTAAGCTACGACATCGAACCGAGTAGAGTCCGCATTGTTGGTTTTGGTGACACTCACTTAGCACAGCAAGGGACCGATGAAGTCAGCCATGCTTTAAATCGTCGAGTAACCGCATCAGTCGTTGGTTACAAAGGCGAGATAAAAAGAGAGTGGACAATATTCACAACTCTTCCAGAAAGGTAAAGTACCTGTTTTTGTTTGCTCTGCAAGCACAAAGCAAACAAAAACGAGTGAATACTTAACCTCAGAAAAGGAGCTTCGGCTCCTTTATTTTTACTCATTTCGACAACCGTATTATGCTTTAGGAATCGGCACTTTAGTGTTACTCTAGCCACGTCATAACAACGAGAGTTTTGAAATGAGCAAACTTACATCAGATATCCAAGCGAACCTTGACCTTTTTGTTGCAGAAACGAAAGAAAACCAATTGGTTTGGGGTTTACGCAATGAAGAAGGTTGGCTATCTTGCGATTCAACTGAATTCGAAAACAGCGAAGTCATGCCTTTCTGGTCTTCTAAAGAAGATGCAGAAGCACATAATGTTGAAGAATGGGCAGATTTTACTGTACTAGAAATCCCATTAGATATCTTTGTTGAAGATTGGCTTTTGACTCTTGCTGAAGATGGTGTTCTTGTTGGAACTAACTGGAACGATCAGTTAGAAGGCAAAGAAATGGAGCCTCAAGATCTAGCAAAGCTTTACATTGATTAAAGATTTCTGACCTCAACTTTATGTTGAGGTCTTTCTTTTTATGCCTCTTCTTTCAATATCTCGACCAAGTGCATAGTTTTACTGCTCTTTTTCTTAGTACACCCAACTTAATCACAACGCTGATGCGTTAAAAGCGCTATGATAACTCAACTTTAAAGGCACCTTAAATTAAAGGCTCGTTTAAACATGCGCGTGCTCTATCCCTTGCTTGCGTCACTTTTGCTCACTCCAGTATATGCAAGCGACACTCAAGATATTGAACCAAACCAAAATATCACACAGTGGCACTCTGTCTACCAAACCACACTACGAAGCAACCCTGAGTCGGCATTGAGCATGCTTCAAGATCGCTACCATACAGCGAAATCGGACAGCGAAAAGCTCTACGTAAGTGGATTGATTTATGAATATATGTCAAACATAAATCAGCCTTACTACGGCAGCAGTCAAGTCTTAGACAACCATTTTTCTCAATTAGAATCAGAATATATTCTTGCCTTAAATGAACGTAAGCATGGTAGTTACGAGGCCTCAGTAGATAGCTTTTCTTCTTTGCGACAGACAATGAAGAAAATATCCGATTCCGAAGGCAAGGCTCTGATGAACTATCAACTTTGTTATACGCTGAATCAACAAGGTCGTTATCACAAAGCAAACTTTTATTGCTCATCCTTAGAGAGCCACTTAAATCATAAGCATCAAGAAAACTTCCCTGTTGATCTTGCTTTGCGCGTGATAGCAAATAACTACAATTACCGCGGTGACTATGAAAAAGCCTTAAGTTTGTATCGACAGTTGATGGCCAACATGTCGAAGCAAAGCGATCCTTCAGGGATTTACAATGACGTCGGCAATTTACTTGCAGAGCTGGGGCAATTTGAACAATCAGAGCAATATCTCATTCAAGCCTTACTGGTTCGCCAAGATGAAGGGACACCTCTTGAAGTTGCGCAAGTCGAACATAGTCTAGGAGCGATGTACAGAAAATCCAAAGAACTCGATAAGTCCATCAGCCACTACAAAAATGCATTAACGATTCTCGAACAACTTCATTATCCATACGGGCAAGGGTTGACCTATTTAGGGTTATCTGCTGCTTTGGCCGATTCTGGGCAATTGGATACCGCGGTAGATTACATTGGAAGAGCATTAAACATTGCCCAAACTTATGAGAATACGCACCTTGAAACAGAGGGTCATTTGGCTGCTGGATTGGCATATTTAAAGAACCATACACCCGAAAAATCGATTGAACACGGTACAATTGCGTTAAGATTAGCGGTAAAAAACGCTAGGCCCTTATTGCAAGCGCAAGCCCAATTACTCCTCTCAAAAGCATACCAAGCTCAAAATGATTACAAAAAGGCACTGGAGCATCACGAGGCCTACTCGACGATTGAACTAACGAACCGAGACGCGAGTAATATCAAGGCGTTAGAGGCACTAGATCTCACTAAAAAAGAGTATGAATATGATCTACAAGTCGCGCAGTTGAACAACGAAACTCTTCTAAGTCAGTATCAGTTTGAAAAACTCACAGACCAACAACGCACTTATAATTTTGTTGTTTTCTGTTTATTGCTTCTCCTCGCTCTGGCATTGATGATTCAGCGACAAACACGCTTAAAAGCCAAAATAGACAGCTTAACGTGTGCATTAAACAGAGCGGCAATTATAGAGACGATTAAAAGCCAAACCTCCAAAGCGGAAGGAGACTTCCGCTACGTTCTAGCATTAATCGATCTAGATGACTTTAAGGCGATTAATGATCAGTATGGTCATCCAACTGGCGACTTAGTACTACAACAGGTGTGCAAAGCGCTTAAAGCTAAACTTAATAAGGGAGAGTACTTGGGTCGTTTAGGTGGAGAAGAGTTTATCTTGCTATTGAAAAACGTCGATGAGATTGACGTTCCCTTTAGAATACAAAGTCTGCATAAAACAATTTCAGAAAAGAGTGTACATTCGCTTAATAACCATCAATTGAATATATCTGCGAGTCTGGCCTATCTATCAACCTCAATGCCACTCACCAACTTTGATGAGCTCTATTCGATATTAGACCAAGCGTTATACAATGCTCAGAAGCAAGGAAAAAACTCTCTTGTGGACGCATACAACGAGCCGATCAGTTTAAGTGCTGAGTATATTCTCTAATAAAGCCAAACCACCAGCGTAGTGGTTTGTTATAGGTGGAAGCATCAGTAAGCCATTCAGATGCAACACCATCATCAAGGAGTCTTTGTGCCCAAGGCAAGAAAAAACATTCAGTCTCTAGAGCGAGGTTTTCTAATCCTCGAGTTGCTCTCGATGAGTGAGTCTCCCCTATCATTACAGACGATCAGTAATGCGATCCAGTTAAATAAGACGACTGTTCACGGGTTACTTGCGACTCTACACTCTCTTGGATATGTATCCAAACACAACCATAGCTACAGCCTAGGGTTTAGATGCTATGAACTGTCTAAGCCGATTGAACAAAAAAACGAAGCTATCCGACAACATTTTGTTCCATTGCTGAAAAAAATGGCCCAAATGACTAACAACACAGCTTACCTCGCTGTACAAAGTGGCGCTAAAGAGTACTTGTATATCGATGCTATAGAGCAGGATAACCCTCTTACTATCCGTAGCCCGAGAGGGAAACGAGAAGGACTCACAACATCTGCGATCGGCAAGGTTTTTCTTAGTTTTGATGATGAGCTTCGCCGAACATTGCGCCTTGAAAGCCAAATATCCCCCACGTTAGAAACTGAACTTAATCAGGTTGTATTATCAGGTTACGCACTCGATTTAGAAGAGGCAGAGCCAAACCTCAATTGCTTAGCGATCCCCCTTTACTTGGATGGTAAAGTCGTTGCTGTTGCAGGTGTTAGCGGTGCTGCCTCCGAACTGACGGTCACTAGGCTAAAACACTTTGCAAGAATCTTTCTCAAATTTTAAGATTTGACAATGTCGAATCCTAGGCCATTTTTATACTGTTTTGATTACATGCTTATACGTCGCCTCTAATATGGTCGTTGTTCAACTCAACAACGTAGGAGAAGCGATGTCTACTGTATTAATCACTGGCGCTAACCGTGGCTTAGGCTTGCAATTTGTCCGCCACTACCTTGGAAAAGGTTGGCAAGTTATCGCAACTTGTCGTTCACCAGAAAATGCTAAGCAGCTCAATGAACTAGTAACCCAATCCAATCAACTTCAACTGATGGCTCTAGACGTCACTAACCAACAAGATATCGATCAGTTAGCCACTCAATTAGCGGATCGTCCGCTCGATCATTTAGTTCTTAATGCAGGTGTATTAGGCGAAGAGTGTGCAAAGCTTGGCGAAATGACCCAGAAAAAATGGCTAGAAGTACTAAACATAAATACCGTCGCACCTGCCCTGCTAATTCAAGCCCTACAAGACAACGTTGCGAAAAGTCAGCACAAAACCATCGTGGGAATCTCAACCCGAGTTGCGAGTTTAAGCGATAACAGTTCAGGTAACATGTACAGTTATCGAGCATCTAAAGCAGCGCTTAATCAGGTTCTAGTATCAGCAGCACGCAATCTCGAATCACGAGGAGTAAAAACTGTCGCAGTTCATCCCGGCTGGGTAAAAACCGATATGGGCGGTGAGGACGCAACCTTTTCTGCCGAGGAAAGTGTTGCTGGTATTGTTTCGGTCGCAGAACAGCTAACACTTGAGCAATCCGGAAGCTTCCGCGTATTTGATGGCTCTACAATCGAATGGTAAATGATCTCTAAATGACGTCTCCCGGCCAAATTGAAGGCCGGGAGAATACAATAAACCAATAGGCCAAAAAGATAAAAGCACGCGCTATCGTCAGACAAGCTAGCCGTTATCGTCTATGGTGTTGTACCACCGTCAAGCGCTGAGGAAGTCAGCGATTGCAGCGGCATCATTTAGGCAATGATTTCCCGTGAAACTCACTCAATCATCCCACTCAGGCGCTAGCCCTTCAGGGTTTACTTCGCGGCCATTTCTTTCCAACGCATCTATCTTTGCAATCGCCTCTTCACTCAGATTAAGTTCAAGTGCTTTCAGGTTACTTGCTAAATTCTCTCGTTTAGTTGAAGACGGGATCACCGCGTAACCTTTTGACAAAGCCCAAGCAAGCGCGACTTGAGCTGGCGTGGCCTGATAGTCCTCAGCAATACCTGCAATAGTTGGGTCCCCAAGTACTTTCCCATATGCCAAGGTCATGTAAGACGTTACCTGAATATCGTTTTCCTGCATGAAGCTGACCAACTTACGATTTTGCAAATAAGGGCTAAGCTCGATTTGGTTAGTAACAATATTCTCTTTACCGACCACTTCTATCGCTTGTTGCAACAAGTCAATATTAAAGTTGGATACGCCAATATTACGGGTTAACCCTTGCGATTTAGCTTCAAGTAATGAAGCCATGTATTCGTTCAAGTTATTGTTATTGCCAGGCCAATGGATCAAGGTCAAATCCACATAATCTGTATTTAGCTTTTCTAAGCTCTCTTTTAGACTTGGAATGAGTTGTTCCGTGTTCATGTTATCAACCCAGATCTTGGTCGTAATGAATAGCTCATCACGTGCAATACCGGACTGTGTCAATACTTCACCGATTTCTGCCTCATTACCGTAAATCTGTGCAGTATCAATTACGCGGTAACCCACTTCTAACGCATTACGGACTGAATCCTTAACTACTTCACCCTCTAAACGAAACGTGCCGACGCCAAATGATGGTACTTTCATCTAAATCTCCTGAATTATCGATTTTATAGTTGATTCGAAGCAAAACTTTACGCCGCAAGAAACTTTCCGTAAAGTTAACAATACTCAAATCTAATTTGAAATATATTCAACAATGAAAGCTACTCTAGATGAAATGCGCACCTTTATGGCCGTGGTCGATACGGGTTCAATCAGCTCTGCGGCTGAACTGTTATCGATGACCGTCTCGGCGGTGAGTCGATCGGTATCTCGGCTAGAAGCCAAACTCGAAACGACCTTGTTAAATCGCACAACCCGTAAGTTAGATGTTACTAATGAAGGAACGATATATCTCGATAAAGTCAGACATATTGTAGAAGCAGTAGAGAATGCCGAAGCACAACTGAAAAGCCAGAAATATAAGCCTTCTGGCCTCCTACGAATAAACGCAGCTACCCCCTTCTTACTGCACGTACTAACGCCGCACATTGCTAAATATCAGAGCTTGTATCCAGAAGTCGAAATCGATCTCAATTCCAATGAGGAAAATATTAGCCTTTTGGGAACAAAAACCGATATTGCTTTTCGTATCGGTGAGCTACAAAACTCAACCATGCGCGCGATATTTCTTGGTAAAAGTCGGATTCGAATCGTCGCGAGTCCAGAGTATTTAAGACAACATGGTACTCCAACCTCAATAGATCAGTTACTCAATCACAAGCTACTTGGATTCAACAAGCCGGAGTATCTTAAGGAATGGCCGATCATGGATGATAAGAACAAACTTCTGCGTATTATGAGTAGCCTAAGATCTGATAATGGCGAGACGCTAAGATGTTTAGCCTTACATGGTGCGGGGATAGCTTGCCTGTCTGACTTTATGACCTACTCTGACCGACAAGCTGGTCGCTTAGTGGGCGTGCTTAGTGAACACACGCATAATGTCGAACAGCCCGTTCATGCGGTGTATTACAAAAATGCCAGCACCTCACGCCGGATCAGCTCTTTTATTGACTTCATCAAGCAAGAAATCAAGGTAGAGAACCACCAGTTCCTTTAAAGACCACCGCTGTTTGTGGCAAAACACTTTTGTCTTTTTGCCGCTTTTTCTCACAACAAAAATCTCATAGTGTCCTGAATATCAGGGAGGCACCTTGCCTCCTAGTACTCACAGTAATAGTCAGGCTTCATAATGCATAAAGATTTAAGTAACAGATTCACCATCGGGGTTGAGCTCCCCCTAGATAATGACTGGACCCAAGAAGGCCAGAAAAAACGCCTGCTCCAACGAAAACCGTTCGGCGTACCAGACATGAGTGCACATAAACAGCGTATTATGTTAGCCGATAAGTTAGGCTTTAACGTAGCGTGGGTGAGAGATGTCCCGTTGTACGACCCTAACTTTGGAGACGCGGCACAAATTTATGAACCGTTCAGTTATCTTGGCTATCTCTCTGCGTGCACCGACAACATTCTACTAGGGACAGCAGCGATAGTATTACCGTTAAGACAACCTTGGCTAGTGAAAAAAGCCGCTGCGACCATCAACGAGTTAAGTGGTGACCGCCTGATACTCGGTGTGGCTAGTGGAGACCGCCCTAGTGAATATCCCGTTTTTAATGCCAACTTTGACAGCCGTGGCTCAGCTTTTCGAGAAAGTGTAGAGATTTTGAAAGATACGCAAAATGATAAGCTGGGTAACGATCTACAGTTATTACCCGAGTTTGCTGATATTCCTATCTATGTCGCAGGGTTAGCGCAGCAAAGTCCACAATGGATAGGAGAAAACCTAGACGGCTGGCTCGCCTACCCAGGCACACCTGATGATCATGAACACCGCGTTGCACTTTGGCGCTCCGTAGCGGGAAACAAACCCTACGCCAGCTTTATTCATCTTGATTTAGTCGATAACCCAAATGCACCAGTCGTTCGGCATCATTTTGGTATCCGGGCCGGAGTCAATGGCTTGAGCGATGAGCTAGAAAAAATGCAAGAAGCAGGAGTCAATCACATCGGGTTGCATTTCCGTCGTAATAGCCAACCAATTGAGAAATCAATGGAACAGATCGCTCAGTACGTGTTGCCACGCTTTAACTAAGATCAAATAAAAATATGTGCCACCTTACTAAGGGGTGGCACGCTAGGCTTGGCACTTGGAAAAACAAAAGCTGCAATAACGACAAAACTCTTTTGTTAAAACAACAATAATAGAGTTATTTTAAAGTAAGTCTTGGTTGAATAAAGTCGATGAACGCGGAAATACGTTTAGAGACTGAAGAAGATTTGTAGAAGACAGCATTGACCTGTTCTCGTCCAGTATTTGTGATTTTTTCCGATTCAAACAATGCCACTAACCGTCCAGAATCAAGATCATCTTTCACCATAAAGCCAGATAAACATGCAATGCCGTTCCCTGCCAACACTAACTGTCTAACCGTTTCACCACTGCTGGATAGGATATCAGGCTCTATCATCTCAAACCCTCGTAATGGCCACTGATTTAACACTTTAGCGCCAGAAAAACCGATCAAGTTATGACTGCGCAAATCGCTCACCGCTTCAGGGAAACCTCGTTTAGATAAATAACCAGGCGTGGCAACGATAAATAGTGGGCTTGTTCCTAAAGGTTTAGCATGCAGTGTTGAATCCGATAATCGTCCAATACGTATCGCCACATCGGTTCTTTTTTCCAATAGATCCACAAAACCCTCATTAGAGGTAAGATCGAGTTGAATATCAGGATAAGCCTCTTTAAATGGCTGAATTAACGGCACGAGTTGATGTAAAACAAATGGGCTAGCGGCATCAACTCTTAAGCGCCCCTTGGGTAATTCACCTCGTGTGATGATCTCTTCTTCAGCTTGCTGTATTTGTAGTAAACCTAAGCGAACCGCTTCAACAAACTGATGCCCTTCCTCAGTAACTTCCACTCTGCGCGTCGTGCGATTCAGCAAGGTTACCCCCAGCTGTGATTCAACTTTACTAACCGCACGAGATACCCTAGCGACTTGAATACCTAGTGCATCAGCAGCGGAAGAAAATCCACCACTATCCACAACTGCCATAAGAATCTCTAATTCATCTGATCGGGTTAACATTTCATCCCCTTTCTTAACTGCGCACTTTCATCATTTATAACAAAAGTATTTTGTAATAAACACCATTTTTCGCAACGAATAACTCTTTAATAATACACGACATGGAAACGGGCTATTCGTTTATCCATTCATATTCAATGATTATAAGAGAGAGTTGTTATGCCTTTAGCTTTACTTGCATTGACGCTTAGCGCCTTTGCTATTGGAACCACGGAGTTTGTAATTGTCGGTCTGATACCGACTATGGCCTCCGACCTCAACGTATCATTACCTTCAGCGGGTCTTTTAGTTAGCCTGTACGCACTTGGTGTTGCGGTTGGTGCTCCCGTTTTAACAGCGCTGACTGGTAACTGGAAAAGAAAGTACGTTCTGCTTTCTGTTATGGCACTGTTTGTTCTTGGCAATCTGTTAGCCTGGCAAGCACCTGGATACAACACACTAGTTACAGCAAGGATACTGACCGGGCTTGCACACGGTGTGTTCTTTTCGATCGGCTCGACTATCGCAACTGGCCTAGTGTCAAAAGAAAAAGCCGCTAGCGCAATTGCTATTATGTTTACCGGTCTCACCGTAGCTCTAGTGACGGGCGTGCCACTTGGCACCTGGATTGGCCAGACATTTGGTTGGCAGGCAACCTTCCTAATCGTCGCGATCCTTGGAATCATCGCACTGATAGGAAGCGCTCTGCTAGTGCCGAGTAATCTGAAACAACCACCAGCAACCAAGCTGTCATCGCAAGTGAAAGTCTTGACTCAGCCTCGTCTACTTTTGGTGTACGCAATCACCGCGCTAGGTTACGGTGGTACGTTCACAGCCTTCACTTACTTGGCTCCTATTTTGGAAGAAGTATCGGGGTTTGGCTCTAGCGCTATCAGCCTAATTATGTTGGTTTATGGTGTATCAGTCGCATTCGGCAACATCTGGGGCGGAAAGATGGCCGACTCTATGGGGCCAATCAAAGCTCTGACAGCGATTTTCTCGGGCCTAATTGTGGTATTGCTCGTGTTTAGTGTCACAGCATTTAATCCAATTTCTGCAGTAGTGACCATTCTTGTCTGGGGTGCCTTTGCCTTTGGTAACGTTCCAGGACTTCAAGTTTATGTTGTCAAACTAGCAGAGAAATATTCACCTGATGCAGTCGACGTCGCTTCTGGTCTCAACATTGCTGCATTTAACGTAGGTATTGCACTGGGTTCTTGGGGCGGTGGCCTTATCGTGGCCAATGCTGGGCTGATGCACACACCTTGGATTGGCGCGATCGTAGTATTAGGTGCTCTACTACTAACCCGTTTCAGCGGAATGCTAGACAAGCGTGGAGAGCAGCACGCAACGGCACACTGATTCACGTTCCGAATCGATAAAAATCACTTAAGTTAGCCCGGCATTACGTCGGGCTTTCAATACAGAGTTTAAATACACCATTGACTGAGGTAGAAAGTTTATTCTACCCTTAGGTAAAACAAACGTTCTACCTGGTATGTCAAATAGTGAAAGAAAAAATCGCAGCAAGCCTAGAAAAAGCATTCAGTCAGTATGGCTTCGCCGAGCCGAGCGTACCCCAACTCAAAAACGCCTGCGAAGTCAGCCTGAGAACCCTGTACAAATACTACCCCTCCAAGGAAGCGATGATTGTTGCAGCTCTCGAGCATCGCCATCAAAGGTATTTGAGTTTTTTGCTCGAAGACGCCCCTGCCAATGGAACACCGGCTGTATTACACCTATTCACTCGCCTCGAGGATTGGATGAAGGAGTTTGCACCGAATGGCTGCATGTCCATCAATGCATTAGCAGCCTATCCAGAAAATCTATCGATTAATCAAGCAGTAAAACAACACAAATTGGCGGTCCGTCAGCTTATGCTCCAACTAAGTCAGCGAGAAGACCTCGCAACCACACTCTTCTTGTTACATGAAGGTTTATCCAACGCATGGCCGGTTCTCGGTCACGCTGCCTTTGCATCCGCTGAACACACTCTGCTAGAACTAATGAAGGAGAACAATCAATGACCACAATCCCGAAAGTAATGAAAGGCGTCCAACTTATCGGTCATGGTGGGCCAGATATGCTTCGTTACCGCGATGATATACCTGTGCCAGTCCCCTCGCCTGATGATGTATTGATCCAAGTTGCCGCCGCCGGAGTCAATAACACCGACATCAATACCCGAACAGCATGGTATTCTAAAAACGACGCCAATAGCATGGATGCAAGTTGGTCAGGAGACGCGCTATCTCTCCCTCGAATCCAAGGTGCCGATGTATGCGGTACCATCGTCGCTGTTGGTGAGAATATCTGCCCATCACGAGTCGGCCAGCGTGTGCTTATCGAACCATGTATTACGCGCTTCAACAGTCAAGCACTTAGCTCGCCTTGGTACTTCGGTTCAGAATGTGATGGTGGCTTTGCTCAGTTCACTGTTGTTGACAGTGAACATGCATATGCAGTGAATAGTAGTTTATCGGATATCGACTTGGCCTCCTTCCCTTGTTCTTATTCAACTGCCGAGAACATGCTTGTCCGCTCTAATGTCACAGCGAGCGATACCGTACTGATTTCAGGGGCATCCGGTGGTGTTGGCTCTGCCGCAATCCAACTGGCGAAGGCGCGTGGAGCATACGTCATTGCTATCGCCAGCCCAGAAAAGAAAGAACAGATCACGGCATTAGGAGCAAACCAAGTTATCCCTCGCGATGCAAATTTGCCGGCGACTCTCGGAGAAAACAGCGTTGACGTAGTGATTGATCTGGTCGCAGGAGAGCAGTGGCCACAATTTCTTCAGGTACTAAAACCAGGATCAAGATACGCTGTTTCCGGCGCCATAGGCGGTCCAATTGTCGAGCTGGATGTAAGAACTCTTTACCTTAAAGACCTAGCGTTATTTGGTTGTACCGTTTTGGCACCAGAAGTATTCGGTAACTTGGTTCGCTATATCGAACAGAACGCAATTCGCCCCTTAGTCGCGGAGTCATTTCCCTTAAACCAGATAGGTCAAGCGCAAGAAGTATTTTCACGCAAGCAACATACTGGGAAACTGGTTTTGGAAATCACATAGCTTTTCGATTAACAGCGGCCTATACAAGTCGTTGTAATTTGAGAACACTTTAAGCATCCTAAAAAGTTCTCAATACTTAGAAGATCGCTACGGTTGGCTTAGCTTGTTATCCCTTTTCATCACGCTAAGCCAGCTTGTAAAAATATGTGTTTGTTTCTGAGTTATAAATGTTTAATACCAACATTATCTTACTTCTGGCGTTCATGAACAGAACCGAGATCTGAACGACTTCGGTGTTAAACCTACGATCCTATTAAATATTTTCCTGAACGCGCTCACATCTTGGTAACCCACTCTAAATGATATTGCGTCAAATGTTAGGGTTGTCGACTCAAGTAAATCACAAGCTTTTTGTACTCTTAAGCTTTGTATATATTGGTTAACATTGAAACCTGTCGCCTTTTTAAAGCGTCGCTGCAATGTCCTTTCTGTTAAACAACTCAACTCTGCAAGCTCTTTATTGCTCAGTTTTCCTTGATAATGATCGTTTATATAGTGCTGTAGTTGAACAATTACCTCATCACCATGTTGGAAGTTTGGGGTAAACTGTTGATAAAAGCGTTGCTCTCTCGGACCAGTATCAATAACCAACATTTTGCCTAACAGGCGCATTACTGCCGGTGACGCAAATAAGGAAACCAACTCCAAACCTAAATCCACCCATGACATCATACCCCCAGCCGTAATGATCGTTCCTTCGTTAATAAGGATGGCTTCTTGTCTTACGTGGATATCGGGAAACTGACTCGCTAATGAAGGAGCCAAGCCCCAGTGTGTTGTACAAGACTTATTGGTCAACAACTGGGTTTGAGCAAGAATAAAAGTACCAGCGCAGGCGGAGGCTAAAATCGCACCTTTACTATATTGGACATTTAACCAGTCGAGTAGCTCTGGTTCTGGTTCTAAGTAATATTGACCAGTGCCGCTAGGCGGAATCATTACCGCTGTTTTCACATCGAAGTGCGTGTTTGGCCAGTGATCCAATATCTCTACTTCAAAGTGCACATCAACGCCCAATTTAGCCGCCGCACGGTTTGCCATCTCGAAGAGTTCGCTTAAACCATATACGGAGGCTTGCGAGCTATCTGGGTAATTAACGAGTGCTATTTTCATTTTCAATTATCTTCAAGTGTCGCTTTTTGACTCTTTTGTGTCATTTTAGACTCTAAAGAAGGTAGCTAAAAGTCTTTATATTATTCGTACCGCAATGATCCTGAATAAAAGGAAAAGAAAATGACTCAAAAAGCCCTACTTGTAATTGATTTGCAAAACGACTATTTCCCAGAAGGAAAGTTTCCTTTATGGAATACAGAATCAACTTTAGACAATGTTAAGAGAGCAATAACTAAAGCCAATGAGCAAAACATTCCTGTGATTCATATTCAGCATATTGCCGATCCTGCCATGGGTATTGCCCCGTTCTTCAATGAAGGCAGCGACGGTGCCAATATTCACCCAGAAGTTCTTGCTTTAGCGCCGAATTCCGAAATCGTGGTAAAGCACTTCGCAGATAGCTTTGAAGGAACACGTTTAGAAGAAGTATTGGCAAGCAAAAATGTAACGGAGTTACTTGTATGCGGAATGATGACACAAAACTGCGTGACACATACTGCTATCTCAAAATCTGCGGACAAGTATGATGTTTCGATCTTAATGGATAGCTGTACCACGGTCGATGAAATGATTCACAACATTGCACTTCACGCTGTCTCAACGAGAGTTCCCCTCGTAACTATTGAAGATAAGCTGTAATACACGTAAAACCTTTCGCTCACACAATGCGGGCGAAAGGTCACACATATATGCACTTTCATTGATATTTGCTTACTTTGTGTTAAACATTGGTTTCCAAACAGTTACAAGGAAACGTTTATGAAATGGATAGTCGTATTGTTTATTAGCTTATTTTCAGTTTTCAGCCATGCGAAAGAGTGGAAACAAATTCGCTTCACTGTTGAAGGGGCTTACCCTCCATTTAGCTGGACGACAAAAGAGGGAAAGCTAGAAGGGTTTGAAGTCGACCTCGCTAACGCGTTATGCAAAGAGTTAGAAGTAAAGTGCGTTATCTCAAAAATGGATTGGGATGGCATCATCCCTTCTCTCCTTAGTCGCAAGAACGATGCGATTATTGCTGCAATGACAATCACAGAAGAACGAGAAAAGAAAGTCGATTTCACCGTCCCTTATGCAAAAGTACCGACTCGTTTTGTAATGAAAAATGATAGAGAAATCAACATGGATGACGGCAGCCTAAATCGTTTATCTATTGGAGTTCAAAGAGCCACAATTGGTGATAAGTACCTTTCGGCCTTGTATCCAGATATTGATATTCGTCGTTATGGTACGTTCGATGAGGCATTTACCGATCTACTCAATGGACGGTTAGATGCTGTATTTGGCGGCTCAATCGGTTTAAGTGCTGGTTTTCTTGAAACTGCACAAGGTCAAGGCTATCACTTTACTGGACCAGCGTTTACTGAGGAAAAGTGGTTCGGCCGTGGCATTGGCGTAGCAGTGAGAAAACAAGACAAAGAATTAAAAGCATTACTCGATAGCGGAATACAAAAATTGATCCAGAGCGGTAAGCATAAAACCATCGCCAGCAAGTATTTCTCCTATAGTATTTACGAGTAACCTCTTTATCTTTTTATAGCCTGCGCGGTATAGGAAACTTCCCTTTCCCTATATGGCGACAAAAACGGAGCCCTCGAGCAGTCGCCCGAGGGTTATTTTTATAAAAAAGCCCACGTATATAAGTAACCCGCTCCCATGGCCATCGTTAAGATAACGATTAGGAAGGCAGCGATCATTTGGTTCTTAAAAATTGATTTCAACAAAATCACTTCTGTAAGACTTGCGCCAGCACTACCAATAATAAGCGCCATAACAGATCCAAGAGCCATACCTTTTTGTACTAGTGCCGCGCTAAGTGGAATGACCGCCTCTGCACGGATGTACAATGGAATACCAATGATTGCTGCGACCGGAATCGCGTACCACTTCGCTTCACCAGCGAACTCCGCAATGAACTCCGTCGGGATGAAGCCATAGATAAATGAACCAATCGCAATGCCCATCATGAGATAATGGAACACTTGCTTAAAGTCTTTCCAAGTTGATTGCCAAATACGTACCCAGCGGCTAGGTTCTTTCTCTTCCACGACTGTCGCTGTTGCACTACCGTCTGATGAGCAGCAAGACACTTCCACTTTAGGTTCAGGTTTTGGTGCATCACCACAGCAAGATGTTTTCGCCGCAACTGGCGTAGGTTCATTGCAGGCGCTGGTACCACAGATTGATGCTGGTCTCGCTTCTTCTTTTTTCTTGCTTGAATCGCCACAAGAAGTACCGCACGAAGAAGAACCTACCGCTTGATATGCTTCTGGTTTGACGTAACGTTCAAACCCTAGTTTTTCAAGTACATAGCCTGCTACCACTGATACTGACATCGCGATAGCAAAGTAAAATACCGCAACTTTCCAACCAAAAGTCACCACAAACAAGCCAATAATCACTGGGTTAAGCAACGGGCTTGCAAATAGGAACACCATCATAGGTCCAAAACCTGCTCTTGCACGCAACAAGCCTTTTAAGAAAGGAATGGTCGAACACGAACAGAAAGGCGTAATCGAACCTAGCAACGCAGCAATGAAGTAACCTTTACCCTTTTTCGAGCTGAGAATAGATTGAATTTTTTCTGGCGTTAGAAAATCTTGCAACACACCGACAATGTAGCTAATTGCCAGAAATAAGATGATAAGTTCGGTTGCTAGAAACGCAAACATATCCAGCGCTTCTTTAGCCATAATTATAATTTCTGTATTCACATTTACTCTCCTCGTCATTTTTCGCTAACAAGCTTACCTGATAGATAAGCCTTTATTTCGATATTTCTGGAATTATAGAATCACAAAACAAAAGATCAACAAAATATTTCCATAAAAATGGAATAATAAAACTAGTCATTACTTATCATAAAGTTACATGTCATTAGCTATGCAGACTGGTTGTCGATGATAATTTCAGAGCATCTCGAATCCTTTTTATCAAACATAACCTAAAATTATCAAAATAAGAAAAAACGATAATTATTACAGTACTACCCTCTGAGTTAGTATGACTTTCGACCATTCTTAATAATGAGGAAAACCTATGAGAGCGATAACTTACCAACGAGATAACGATACTTTCTCTTTATCCGAATTACCTACACCAAAACTAGAAACCCAATTTGATGTATTGGTTAAAGTTAACGCTGTTGGTTTGAACCCTGTCGATGCAAAAATTCATTATTGGTCAGACATGGTCACTAACATGGGTAACAATTTTGTTGGCGGGTTAGACGTATCAGGAGAAATAGTCTCTGTAGGCGATGCGGTCGTTGATTGGAAGGTTGGCGATAAAGTGTTGTATCACGGAAACATGAGACGCCATCACGGTGGATTCGCTGAATTTGCTATCCATGATTCAAGAACGCTCATAAAGCACCCTCAGGTTCCGGTTGAAGTGGCAGCATCTACACCTTGCGCAGCCTGGACCGCATATCGCGCTTTGGTAGACAAGCTCGATATTTCAAATCGAAGCAGCATTTTTATCGCCGGAGGTGCTGGCGGCGTTGGAAGCTTTGCTATTCAGTTAGCAAAGACATTTGGTGTTGAACAGATCATTGCTACTAGTTCAGAAGCTAATCACGCATATTTGTCCTCGTTAGGAGCAACCCATATGATTGATTATCATCATGAAGATGTAGTTCAGCGAGTAATGGACATTACCGGAAATCATGGCGTTGAGGTTGCACTCGATTGTGTAGGCGGTGATAACGACCGAATTGCAGCCTCGGTGTTAACCTTTGAGGGAGAAATGGTGGAGCTCGTCAAGACTGTCGACCCTTCTCAATATCCAGATGCCTTCTTAAAAGGCTTGGGCTTCCACCAAATAAGTTTGGGCTCTGGTCATGTCTTTGGCGAGAGAGGGTTTGCAAGTATCGTTAATGCCGGAAAGGAAGTGTCTGAGCTATTAGAAAATGGAGAATTGGAAGTACCGAAACTGAAGATCATCGGCTTAGAAGATGTAGGTAACGCACTCTTGGACATGCGAAATCAGAGAACAGTTGGAAAGATTGTCGTTAATCTGAACCAAAAATAATTAATAAAAATCTCGAGGCAAACTGGCAAGGTAATGAATGAGCAAGTTAAAGCATCTTGTTACTTTGCCAGATATGAAAGGCCTTTATTTTATCTATAACGATGAATAAAAAACAAAATCTCTTGTCATGCTTCCCTGCGCTTCACCAAAATTAGGCGTTTTCGAGAGTGTCTCTCCAAGTCGCTAGCAATTTAATATGACGTGGTTCAATCCCACAGCAACCACCAATAATGCTTGCTCCCTGCACATGCCACTTTTTAGCATACTCAAGATATTCAGTCGGAGAGAAATGACGAACTTCCTGAATGGTCTCGTTGGCTTGGTGCGCTTGCTTTATCGGAGCAAAGCTATTTGCGAAAACACCTATCGTCAATTCTCTACCTGACTCACTCAACACTGCTTGTGTATCAATGATCGCTTGCTCGACAACTTCAGGAATAGAGCAATTGAAAAAGATACCTGAAACATTTGTTTTCAACAGCGTATTGACCGCGGCTTTGAGAGATTCCCCTGAGCGAAGGCGAGGCAAAGAGTTAGGCTCATCCATTAAGGTGAAAGCAAGATAATTGGGCTTATCTGTTTTGGCTAAAATTATTGATAGAACTTCAACTTCAGCGAGGCTAGACACGGTCTCAGCTAACCAAATATCAACATATTGATCTTGAGCTTCAAATAACTCAGAAGCCACTTCCAGTGCCCTTTTCGGCTCGAATAATTCAGGCCTGTAAGACCCCATGACAGGAGGAAGAGACCCCGCAACGAGCACTCTATCGTTAGAGCTGGTGACTACATCTCTGGCAATTTTGGCTGCAGATTTTGCTAACTCAATCCCTCGCTTCGCATAGAGTTCCTCTCCTAAGTGAAATGGAACACATGCATAACTGTTAACAGTGATAATCTCAGCGCCAGCGTCTATGAAATTCTCATGGGCCATTTTTACATATTGTGGTGATTCAATTAGCGCTTGTGCACTCCAAAGCGGCTGAGAAAAAGGGGCGCCAATACGTTTTAACTCTCGCCCCATGCCACCATCTAAAATTGTTACTTTCTTCATTTAGACATCCATACCGCCAAACATCCATAAGCTCTATTCAAACACAATTTTTATCAATTCAAAATGAAATTGTTATGTTTAAAGTGAACAAAACTTAATGGCTGATTAAACACTCTAGTATTTACCAGACCTTTCATTCGGACCAAGATAATGTTATCGCCATTAACTTCGAGTAAAAAGCCCATTATCTATGTCTCTCGGCGAGGCGAGCGTTACGAGCCACAATAGTGCATGAAGTGATTGAGGGACTCGCCCTCAATCAAATTTTCTTTTTATTATAAGACTTTAGATAAAAACTTCTGCAATCTAGGGTTGGTGGGGTTATCAAAAAATCGCTCAGGAGAGTCAGAAACCAAAAGCTCACCATCTTCCATAAACAACACCCTATCAGCGACCTCTTTTGCGAAACCCATTTCATGAGTAACCACGACCATCGTCATTCCGTCCTTGGCCAAATCTTTCATCACATCAAGAACTTCTCCAACCATTTCAGGATCTAGTGCTGATGTGGGTTCATCAAACAACATAATGTTGGGCTTCATTGCTAACGCACGAGCGATTGCGACGCGCTGCTGCTGCCCACCTGATAAATGATTAGGATAATTATCCATTCTCTCCGACAGACCGACTTTATAAAGCAAATCTTTTGCTTCTTTCTTCACCGATTCAGGGTCACGTTTAGAAACCTTTAAAGGTGCCAACATGACATTCTCTATCGCCGTTTTATGTGGAAAAAGGTTGAAGCCTTGAAATACCATGCCCACATCAGCGCGTAGTTTATTGATATCCGTAGATTTGTGGTACATATCGATACCATCTACGATTATAGACCCACTATTTATTGTCTCTAATTGATTAATCGTCCGTAAGAATGTTGACTTACCAGAACCTGACGGTCCTACGATGACAATCACTTCCCCTTTTTCTACATTTACCGATACGTCCCTGAGCGCATGGCAGCCATTAGGGTAAATTTTATTAATTGTTTTTGCTGAAATAATGTATTCCATTAATGACTCCACCATTAATCACTTGCTGCCAATTTCTTTTCTAACGTTTGTATTGCCCAAGATAAGGTACTAGTTAGAAGCAAATAAAGGGCCGCAACGGTAAACCAAACTTCAAATGGGGCAAAACTACCACTTACGACTTCCCTGCCCGCTTTTGTCAGATCAGTAATCGAGATCACGGAGACGAGTGAGGAATCTTTTATCAGGTTGATAAACTGCCCGGCTAAGGGAGGTAATGTCTGCTTAAACGCTTGAGGTAAAATGACATAAATCATCGCTTTGGGATAATTCATTCCTAGTGAACGCGCCGCTTCCATTTGTCCTCTTGGGATTGACTGGATTCCTGACCGCACAATTTCTGCGACGTAAGCGGCGGTAAACACGGAGAGCGCTATCACTCCCGCAGTAAAACGCTCAAGGTCAAGCACAGTACCAATAAAGAAGTAAACGATAAAAATCTGTACTAAAAGAGGCGTTCCACGAATGACCTCGACATACACAAGCGCCAGCTTTTTTAATGCCGGATTGCTGGATATACGCATTAGTCCGACAACTAAGCCCAACGCTAGAGCAATGATAAGTGACCAGAGTGAGATTTTAATGGTCGTCACAACACCATCTAAAATTGGGCCAGAGCGCCACTCTTTTATAGTTGCTAAGGTATCTCCTTCAAAAATAAGATCACCTTCATAGACGTCCACAGACTTATATTGGCTTAGTTCAAGAACAATATCACCATGAATACTCTCCAGAGCCAGTTGGTTATTCTCGTCGAGAATGATGTTCCCATCGACAGGCGCGGTAATGGATGAAGCAGCGTTAGTGGCAATATAAGGAAGGACACGCTCCCAATTCCAGCTGTAATCGATTCGCTTACCTGACAGATAGACAAGACCGCAAATTGATAGCAAAACAAGAACAAAAACAGCGTTCCACAATAGGGATTTAAAGTTATTTTGCATGTGATTCCGAGAATGACTTTGATTAAAGTTGGTTGGGTATTTGAATAAAGAAAAGCGTTAGCTTCACAGCGCGAACCGTTTGGTTGGCGATGAACCGAGCCAGAAGCTAGCCGCTCCTCTACAATAACAAAATGATTACTTAACTTGCTTTAACCATTTATCGTCGTTAAACCACTTATCGTAAATGCGATCGTAAGTTCCATCGCCCTTAATTTGACGTAAATAGTTGTTTAAGAAGTTAAGCGTATCTGGATTTCCTTGCGGCACAGCCCAACCCAAAGGCTCGTAAGTAAACGGTTTAGCCAAGTGCATTAACTGCCCTTTGTTTTCCGCCACATAAATAGAGTTGTAAGGAAAGTCATAAACAAACGCATCTACCTTTCCGTTGGCAACCTCAAGTACCGCTTCAGACTGAGTTTCGTATAGATTTATCTTAGCTTTCGGAAGGTATCGTTTTACCGCTTGCTCACCCGTTGTCCCAAGCTTAGTTGCAACAACATATTCTGGACTATTGAGATCTCGGTAACTAGACACTTTACCTTCATGTTTGAGATCTACGAGAATGGATTGGCCAATAACCACATAGGGATCAGCGAAATTCACCTGAGTATTTCGCATAGGTGTGATCGTCATCCCGCCCATAATCATGTGACACTTACCAGTCAACAGTGTTGGGATAATGCCATCCCATGAAGTGTTTACCGGCACAAACTTAACATCCATGGCACGCGCCATTTGTTTACCCAAATCGATATCAAACCCGATGTACTGCCCATTTTTTGCTGTCATTTCAAAAGGCATATACCCAGAATCAAAGCAGACTTTTAGCTCCCCTGTACTTTTGATGTCGTCTAAAATTGGGTCTGCATTAACCGTCGTCGAAACAGCTAACCCCAGTGCAGCAAAACACAATAACTTTTTCATGGATATTCCTTTATCATTTGTTGTAAAGTTTTTTTATACACGACAATAGAATAAAAAACCACAAATAATGACTTTTTAATCACTAGAATTTGTAGAATCGTCACTAAGACGGAAGATCTGAATGAAAATCTATACCAAGGCATTGCAATTGAATTGCATGCATTAAGTGATTAAGTTGTAGGCAGGTCACTATAACGACAACAAACATACGCTTTGACTGAATAGTCAGCGTTTCCGAAAGTGGTTTAATTATTAACGAAACCATACAGATATTCGCTTTTTCACATTGACCGTAATGTCAAAAGTGCTTGAGTTTTATTGTTGACAATTCTTCCATAGTCAATGGTCACAAATGTGATGTACAGCACATTTCTATAATGGCACTATCACCTTTGTCGAGAGATATTAACAAGGATTCGTTGGACATCTTGACTTTGTAATACAAATAAAAAGGTGACTATATGAAAAAACTAATGACGCTCTCATCACTATTATTATTCAGTTTATCTGCTACTGCTGGTATTCATGTCGAACACTCTACAAACAAAGTTGTTCTCAATGACTTTACGACAAAAGATGCCGCTTATAGCTCTGCGTTTGATCTTGTCGATGAATACCAAACGCTATCAAAACATGAACTTAGAAATCGTCTAAACATCATTGGAAGCGGTTTCCCTCGTGATATTGCAATCGATGATAGTAAGGTGAGAGTTGAAGAATACGCACTTAACCGTGATGAAGTTAAATATCGTGCAATCATAAACTTCGATTATCACTTCAGAACAAGTGACGGCGGTAAAAACTAAAAAATCATCTGCACCTTTACTTTCTTAGAGCCCTTCCTATTTTAAGAAAGTAAAGGTGTCTAATCACATTGAAACGACGGCTTTTCATAAATCGCTCTCTCCTTACATAAACAGTATCAATCCCTACCTCTATCGTTTACATAAAAATAATTTTTCCAATCTTCATTGAGATACATTTCGTCGTTTGGCGCTTTATCATTCACTTGGTTCGCCATATGGATTCCACATCACTTAAATGAAAAATACCCTTGAAATTGAGTTCACTTTTTTATGAAGATTAACTCAACCTAAGATTGACAATTGTCGTTATATTTTTCTCGTTTATAGCAATATATAAAAAACTCTTTTTGTTTTAATTAACCATAAGACGTAAAAATAAAAAAAGGCAACAAGATACTTCTTGTTGCCAAAGAAAAAATCATCATTCAAAAAATATGAAAATGAAAACTAGCAGTGGACTAGCTAACAAAACAATTATATCCAAAACACTTTAACAAGTAACGATCAATATAATCCATTATATATGGATGAAAATCAGCACTTATAAAATTACACCGATAAATAAAAAAGCCTGAAAATAGTTTCAGGCTTTTTATATTTATTAATTTTTTAGAATGAATATCTCGCAGCTATTGCAAGAATATCGTCTTCATTGTCTACATCTGTAATTCTGTATTCTGCTAGTGCTTTAAAATTAGAAGTCAAATCGTACTCTGCACCTAGTGAGTAGTAATCGACGACGTCTTCATCATCACGCTCTAGATTGTTATAGCCAACAAGTGCCCAAAGCTTATCTGTTATTTCATAAGTGGCAACTGCTTCAATACCGGTGTAATCAATATTACTTTCAGAACCATCTTTAGCCCAGTTTTCACCATCACTGTATAAAACAGAGGCATAAAACTTGTCGTATTCAAATGCAATAGCACCCGTTAGCAGCTCTGCATCTTCTGCACCCGATTGCCCTTCACCTTCGTTGTAACCAAGCGCAACTTTGAAGCCATATGGCAACTTGTAGTCCGCCGCCGCACCATAAGAGGCTGCATCTGTTGACACTTCATCGTTTTCAGCCTGATAGCTAACATGAATATTCAAACCTTCATAGCTTGTCGTTAGCTTAAATACTGAATCGGAGCGACCGGTACCATATAGATCCGCACTTACGCCAGCAGCTTCATTACCAAACTCCGGGAAAATATCCGTGTAGTCAGATACTAAAGTGACCGCACCGTATTGACGTCCATAACTTACTGTTCCGTAATCTGCACCAACTCCTACATAGCCTTTTCGGATATCAAATTCATCATCTTCAATCCCATCAGCATCTCTGCGATTAGACTTAAATTCCAACTCATATAAGCCGAAGGCATAAAGATCTTCATTTATTTTAGACTCACCTGCAAGTCCTACACGAATGTAGCTATTATCTCCGTCTGCATTTTTATCATCAGAGAAATAATACATCCCTTGCGCTCGGCCATGAATATTTAATACTGATTCTTGATCTTCATAAACTACGGCTGAATTTGCAGCACTTGCAGAAAAAAGTGCAGCGATTGCGATCGACGTTCTTGTCATTTTCATTTAATTACCACTACTTGTGTTGTTTGAATCGAGTGAAATTATGAACAGTGGCAATTATTTTTAAAGTGCAAATTCAACCATATTCTATGGATAAATATAAACAAGCCCTCAATCTAAAACATTATGTCCTAGTACTCATATTAGTTGAGATAATCCATCCAAACAGGAGGCGTCCCTATTATTTTTTGAACAGTATCAATGAACAGTTTGGCTAATGGTTGTTGATTTCGGTGAGTATACATTGCATATATTTCCCCTATCGCGGGAAGATTATAATCAGGAAGCAACTGTACAAGATCTTGTTTACTCAAACTCTCCTGAAGAAAGAACTGCCCTATTAAAGCATACCCTAGATCAGATTTTACGGCATCGAGCATTAACTCAGTTTCATTCACGAAGTACTGCCCATTGATATTATACGTTCTAACGTCGCTTGATGACTGGCTTGGCGCTATACGTAGCTTATCTGCCTTAAAGTTAGCATTAGAGTATATTACTGCTGGCATTTTTATAAGCTCTTCTGGAGAGCTCGGGGTTCCATACTTGTCAATAAAACTCTTCGATGCAACCAGTGCCATATTATTGCTTGCCAACTTACGTACTATCATGTTGGACTCTCGGATTGGTCCGATACGAAACACAACATCAAAACCTTCGTTGATAACATCGACTCGATTATCATCGAGCAGCAGCTCTACAGTAATGTTTGGGTACTGTTTTATAAACTCTTTAACTGCCTGATTTAAGTATGCTCTGCCAAAGAAAGTGGAGCTTGATATTTTCAGATTACCTTTCGGTTCATCCTGAAATGTAGCAGCAATACTACGAGTTTCAGTTAGAACCTCTCTTACTTTCTTAGCTTGCGCCACCATCTCAACACCAGCATTGGTCAGGGATAGCGAACGCGTGGAACGGTTTAACAGCCGTAAGCCCAATTCATCCTCTAGCTTTTTGATCTGTTTTGACAAAGCTGAACGATCTATATGATTTCTGTCAGCAGCCTTAGCAAAAGTTCCGTATTCAGAGACATCCAGTAGTAATTCAAGTTGGCTTGCGAGATCCACTGCACAATTCCTTATTTAGTTTTTATTCTTTATGTGATGGGAAATGGATTTTACAAAATTAATTTCAATTTTTTATGGTTCAAATTGCATCAGTGAATTGCAAATAATGCACGAATTAAAAAAGCTTTAATTTTCGTCGCTATCTTTAGCTTCTGTTTAGTTATTCCTATCTATTATGGCTTATTACATTTAACAATACTCCACGTCTTTAAAACCCTAAACTGACCTTTTTCAAACCAAAAAGTGAGCATTTTGACCAATATTTAATCGTGCATTTTTATCACTACTCTATGTTCGCTGAGGGCCTATTTACCCATAGGTACAATGAATACAATGCCGTTCCTTTTAGTATGAACAGAATCATTTAGGGCGCGACAAATGTTAAAGAAAGTTTTCGGCATTGGCCTTTTATCCGTTTTAGCTGCTTGTGCAGACGAAGAGATAACCAAACAACCTAATACTCCCTTACCTACGATAGACGTCTCCAAAGTCATCTATGAGCCCGTTCAATCGTGGTTCACCTTTACAACAAGGCTTCAAGCACCAGAGAAAGTTTCTTTAATGCCACGCGTTTCCGGAGTTATTGAAACGGTAGAGTTCAAAGACGGACAGAGTGTCAACAAAGGCGACTTACTCGTCACTCTTGATGATCGAACATTCAAAGCTCAGGTCTCACGACTTGAAGCGCAAGTTAAGAGTGCTCGAGCTGCGCTAGAGCAAGCAGCAAACGAACAAAAGAGAGCCGCTCAACTGGTTAAGCGAAAAGCCATCTCAGCGGAACAAGCAGAGGCCCGAGATACCGCAGTAAAGCAACGCTCTGCAGAACTAATGGCTTTGCGTGCTCAGTTAGAATCCGCAAAGTTAGATCTTGAGTTTACGAAGATATATGCCCCTATTAGCGGCACTATTTCAAGAGCATTCATTACTAAAGGAAACAATGTAAACGCAAATCAAAGCGTTATATCAAACATTGTCTCTAACGATCAGGTATATGCATACTTTGATGTCGATGAGCGAACTTGGAACCGTTACTTCTCGACAATCAATGCCGACTCTAACTTACCTACTCGTCTTGAACTATCTGGACAAAATGGGCAGGAGTTTTTTGGACGCGTTGACTTTGTCGACAACTCCATCAACGAAAACACCGGTACTTTGCAGGTTCGAGCGGTATTCGATGCAACAAAATCAAACTTAAAAGTGGGATCGTTTGGCCGAGTTCAGATATCAACAACCAAACCAGTTGAACGAGTTCTCGTTCCAGAGCGTTCTATTGGCACAGATCTAGAAAACCGCTTTGTATTAACACTCAATGAAGAGAATACGTTGCAATACAGCATCGTAACCTTAGGCGAACGTTACGGAACATTTCGTGCTATCGAGAATGGCTTGAACGCCGACTCAATTATTGCGGTAAATGGCCCAGCAAAAGTTGGCCCAAATAGCAAAGTCACACCAAAAAATGTCACGCTAGATATTAGCAATACTTCATTGATTATGGCTTCAAACTCAACATCGTTGCCAAACAAACGTTTAGCTCAAGACTAAGAAGACAACCGAATGAAATTTGCACACTTTTTTATTCAAAGACCCATATTTGCCTCTATGTTATCGCTATTGATATTAATAGTAGGCGCAATTTCACTTTTGCAGTTGCCTGTGAGTGAATATCCAGAGGTTGTCCCTCCTACAGTGGTAGTTACAGCAAACTATCCTGGTGCGAACCCAAAAGTAATCGCAGAAACAGTTGCTACGCCTCTGGAGCAAGAAATTAATGGTACAGAAAACATGTTATATATGTTTTCACAGGCAACCAGTGACGGCAGAATGACATTGACCGTAACCTTTGCTTTAGGTACGGACTTGGACAAAGCTCAGGTTCAAATTCAAAATCGCGTCACTACAGCTTTGCCCCGATTACCAGAAGCCGTCCAACGGTTAGGAGTTGTTGCCGAAAAAGCCTCTCCTGATCTCACTATGGTTGTGCATATATATTCTCCAGATTCTAGCCGTGAAGTCAGTTATTTAGCTAACTACGCTAATTTAAACTTGAAAGATGAGATAGCTCGGCTCGGAGGCGTCGGCGATGTGCGCCTTTTCGGTGGTGACGAGTACTCAATGCGCTTGTGGTTAAATCCAGATGAGCTCGCTTCTAGAAATCTAACCGTAATGGACGTTGTGTCCGCCGTCCGATCTCAAAACCAACAGGTGGCAGCAGGCTCATTAGGTGCGCAACCAGCCGCTAATGAAAACCAATTCCAAGTTTTGTTGAACGTAAAGGGCCGCTTGGAGAATATTGATGAATTCAACGACATTGTAGTAAAAGTTGACGAAACAGGGGCTTTGACACGTCTTAAAGACGTTGCACGCGTAGAGCTAGGTCAAAACTCTTATGCACTGCGCGCCTTGTTAAATGGTAAACCAGCGGTGGCGATGCCCGTATTCCAACGCCCTGGTGCTAATGCTATTGAGCTATCTAATCAGGTTCGTTCAACCATGGACCGTTTACAAGCAGCCTTTCCAGCTGGAGTTTCATATGAAATAGCCTACGACCCGACCGTCTTTGTCCGTGGATCGATAGACGCAGTGGTTCATACTCTGCTAGAGGCAATTGTACTAGTTGTTGTTGTAGTCATTTTGTTTTTGCAAACATGGCGCGCGTCTATCATCCCTATCATTGCGGTGCCTGTTTCATTAATCGGTACGTTCGCCGTAATGCAAATGCTCGGAGTATCGATTAACACGCTTTCGTTGTTTGGACTTGTTCTCGCCATAGGCATCGTCGTCGATGACGCCATTGTCGTCGTCGAAAACGTGGAACGGAACATCCATAATGGTCTTGCACCACTAGAAGCAACGAAACAAGCAATGACCGAAGTTACCGGGCCAATTATTGCAATTGCTTTAGTATTATGTGCGGTGTTCATCCCGACGACCTTTATTACAGGGTTATCCGGTCAGTTTTATAAGCAGTTCGCACTAACAATTACGATCTCGACGATTATTTCAGCAATTAACTCGTTGACGTTATCGCCTGCTTTATCAGCACTGCTATTACAAGATAAGAACGCAAAACCCGATCGGCTAACCAAGCTATTGGATGCGGTTTTTGGTAAGTATGTTTTTGCGCCATTCAATAGAATTTTTGAGTATAGCTCGAACCAATATCAAGCTCTGGTCAAGAAGCTGATTCGTTTTAGCCTTGTTGTTGTGGTGGTATACATTGCGTTACTCGGGGGAACGGTTTCTCTATTCAAAGCGGTTCCTGGTGGATTCATTCCTCAACAAGATAAGCAGTATTTAGTTGCGATCGCCCAACTTCCAGATGCAGCAAGTTTAGATAGAACAGAGTCCGTTATTAAAGAAATGGAAAACCTCGCGCTGGCAACACCTGGCGTAGCACAAACGATTTCTTTCCCAGGCTTATCGGTTAATGGTTTTACTAACAGTCCGAATAGTGGCATCGTTTTTGTTACGCTTGAGGACTTCGATAAACGAAATGATCCAACTCTCGGAGCAAATGCGATTGTTGCATCTTTGAATAAGAGCTTTTCAATCATTGATGAAGCCTTCGTTGCGATTTTTCCACCACCACCAATCCAAGGACTTGGCTCAACTGGCGGCTTTAAGCTTCAAATCGAAGACCGTGCGAACAAGGGGTTTGATGAGCTCTTCAAGCAATTGAACTTGGTAATAAGTGAGGCATCAACAAGACCCGAGCTGATGGGATTATATTCCACATTTCGTATACAAGTGCCGCAGATGGACATCCAAATAGATCGTGAACAAGCGATGCTGCAAGGTGTTCCTCTAGAGCAGGTTTTTGATGCGCTTCAAGTTTATTTAGGATCGTTGTACGTCAATGACTTCAATATGTTTGGTAGAACATACAAAGTGAATGCCCAGGCAGACATGAACTATCGTCTCGAACCTGACCAAATACTTAACTACAAAGTAAGAAATGCTGCCGGACAAATGGTTCCTCTCGGCGCTGTACTGGAGATCATACCTACGATTGGGCCTGACCGCGTGATGCACTATAACGGCTACCCTAGTGCAGAACTAAACGGCAGTCCTGCTTTTGGTTACAGTTCTGACCAAGCCCAAACGGCTATTGAGGAAGTACTGGCTCAAAACCTAGCAGAGGGAATGGTTTATGAATGGACTGATGTAACCTACCAGCAGATTTTGGCTGGTAACACGATGGTGTATATATTCCCACTTGTTGTTTTGTTAGTTTTCATGGTGCTAGCTTCGCAGTACGAGAGTTTAAAACTGCCATTCGCTATCATTTTGATCGTTCCTATGACCATTTTTTCTGCACTAGCAGGTGTTTGGTTCATTGGTGGTGACAACAATATATTCACACAAATTGCTTTGATTGTCCTTGTGGCTCTAGCGTGTAAAAATGCCATCTTGATGGTGGAGTTCGCTAAAGAACTTAAAGACAATGGTCAAGATACCTTATCAGCGATTTTGGAAGCATGTCGTTTACGTCTTCGACCGATTCTAATGACATCAATTGCATTTACCGCTGGTGTTATTCCATTAATGATTGGTACAGGGGCCGGAGCGGAAATGCGACAAGCAATGGGTATTGCCGTATTCTCGGGTATGGTAGGCGTAACGGTATTTGGATTACTACTCACACCTGTTTTTTACATGTTAGTGAGTCGAAACAAAAAACGTCAAACACTATAACCATAATATAAATACTCATTTAAATTCATACTAAAGGGAGCTATTGCTCCCTTTTCTTTTGGTTATTAAGTATATTAATAATTTCTAGACAGAGCAGCAGTTATACATGAAACTAATACGCTAATATCTAACTTGGATAAACATTGTGGATTTAGCAAATAAACTACACCTGCTTTTAGAAGTCTCTAAAGCTGGATCTTTTGCAAAAGCAGCAGATGGGATGAATATCGACCGCTCTGTTTTATCTAAACACATCAAGCAGTTAGAAGAGCACTTAGGCGTTAGGCTATTAAACAGAACAACTCGCTCTCTTTCATTAACACAAGTCGGCAAGCAAATAGTTGAAAAAGCAGACCAAATATCTCAACTCCTTGATGATACTCAACAAATAGCGGAGAACTTTCAGACTGAGCCTTCAGGGAAAGTACGAATTTCAAGCTCAACATTATTTGGAAAGCTCTATCTACAACCTTCGATAGAGAAGTTTTTACATAAGTACCCAAAAGCAAGTGTTGAACTAATGCTAGATGATCTTCATGTAGACGTGATTAGAAGTAATTTTGATATTGCTTTTCGAATCGGACCTATGAGGGATTCATCAATGGTAGCAAGAAAATTAGCAAAAAATACGACTGCAATCATTGCTTCTCGAAATTTAATTGAAAAACATGGTAACCCAGAAACGCCTGATGAGTTAGTTAAGCTACCTTTTATTATTTATTCAAATGGTAATTTTATTGTCGATAAACTTAAATTCTACGACAAAGCAAAATCAGATGGTTTAGATACATACCCAATATCAGGGTCATACATGGTAAATGAAGCTGAGCTAATAATTGAAAGCGTAAAGTCAGGTCTGGGCGCAGCACTTATAGGTCAATTTATGCTTCCTAACAACCTAGAGTCTTCTAATTTAGTTCAACTTTTACCAGAATATGAAACTCAAGATTTTGGTGATATTTATGCCATGTACTCACACCGTCAGCAATCACCATTGGTTAGGGCATTCATTGATATCGTTCAAGAAGAAATTGGCATACCACCAATATGGGAAAAGCATTTCAATAAAAGCTAGGTAATTCTATTTAACCAAAATTAACAGCAAATAAAACATCAAATAAAATCAATAAGTTAAACTAGAAATATTTAATGTTCATCGAAATTTAATGTTAGGTGAATTAAGTTCCATTCTAAATGGCGATTAATTCACTAAATATAAAACACTCTTGATTTATAATACTAACAAATCCATCACTTATACAAGTTACGATGTATATTAAAGAAAAACACACCTCGATCACTAGTTTGTTAGTATATAAAATATCTTATCTTATTTTTTTGGTTATTTATACGTTAGCAACGATTTATTTTAGCGTACAAATGGACAAAAGCACATCGGAGAACTCTCTTATAGAAATGACTCAAATAGCATTTGTGCTTTTTTCATCGTTAATGTGTTTGTATAAATCTAAGGAATATCTTGAACTCAAACACATATTAGTAATAATGTCTTCATTTTTTATGGTTATATTCGTTAGAGAAATGGACTACCACATAGAGCAGTATTTCCCTCACGGTTCATGGAAGTATCCTGCTTGGATTATAATAGTCTCGGTCTGTTATTTTTGTTTTAATAACATAGTTAACATAAAAAATGAGGTAAAACTTTTCATTTCTCATTCTAGCTTCACGACATTAACGATTGGCTTTTTTATTGTTTTCTTATTCTCACGCTTTGCAGGGTATGGTGATTTTTGGGTCGAGTTCATGGGGAACTCATACAATAGAGACGTGAAAAACTTGGTCGAAGAAAGCTTAGAGTTACTAGGTTACGCGATACTTTTAAACGGTGTTTTACTTATTAAAGTAGAAAATCACTAAGTATAAATAAGAGTTCAGAGCTTGTAGTTCAAGCTTTGAACTTTTTTGGCTAAAAAAAAGCAGCAAATTATATTTGCTGCAAATGATGAAAAAAACAATATGCGTAAGTTAACTTCCTAGCAATGGATGCGTTAACGAGTTAATAATAACGAACCGTAACAATTAAGTCTCGTTGAAAATAATCCATAAAGAATGGCATTTATTACACTGTTAATTATGTAACCTTATCTAATCTAGTTATCACACGCCGTCATTTTTATATCTTATCTCTTTCCGTCAATAAATAGCTCTTCACATCAGATCCCATTTATCATCCCACAACAGTCGGATTCACAACAAAGCAATAAAAATCAATAAATTAGAAGTAGCCACTTAAAAAGTAAAAAGGAGTAAAAACGAAACTATGTCAGATAGAACATATTAAAGATCACCGACTCTGAGTAGAAAACCGTTCATACTCGTTACGCATACAATCAATAAAGACTTCCATCGCCGGCGTCACACACTTCCCAGCATGATAAGCACAAAGTGGCTTGATCATCTGTGAAAATTCGGTGAACTCAAGCTCTTGTAAACTGCCCTCTTGCAACTCTTTTTCAACCGTAAAACGAGGTAAATAAGAGATACCAATATTACTCTCAACGCAATTTTTGATCGTATTAATACTGCTAAGTTCGATCATGTTGTCGATGCTAATATCACGCTCCTGAATAATGCTCTCAAACATCTGTCGAAAAAGGCACTTAGAGCCATTGCTTATAAACCCTAAATCAATATGTTGCTCTCTCTTCTTTAAATCTAGCCCTTTTAAAAGCGGTGAAGCAACCAATACCAGTGGCTCCTGCTCAAACTCGTGGACCTTGAGCGTATCGTCATTACCTACTCGATAAAACACACCTAAATCAGCTTTATCCGCTATCAACTCATCTCGAATCTGATAGCAATTTTGTGATTGCAGAGAGAGTCTGACATTGGGCGCTCTGATCCTGAACTCTTTTAAAACATTAGCCATCTTATAAGCAAGTTGAGTCTCAGCAACCAGCACTTTCAATTCACCGGTCGGCTCCGAGTTTTCTTGCTGTGCTGTTCCCTCAATATTTTCCATCACTCGCGCCAGTTCATAGACGTAAGGCAGTATCTTTTCTCCTGCTTGAGTCAAAACCATCTTACGCCCTATTTTTTCGAACAGCTGCAGAGACAGATCTTGTTCCAACTGCTTGATTTGAAAGGTGACGGTTGATTGCGTGCAATAAAGCTTCTGTGACGCTTTTAGAAACGATCCTTCTTCAACAATAGCTTTAAAAGTAAGAAAGCGTTTTAGATTCATGACTAGACTCCACAACCAACAGTTCAATAAATTAAAAGTCTAAGTTTTAATTTATTCAATTTTTTAATCAATTGTAGCGAAGTATAGTGCAGTAAAAACAGGAGAGATAGAGATGACAGCCATCTACACCGCATTTTTTACTTACGTAATCATTACTTCAATTACACCAGGGCCAAACAACATTTTATCGCTCAGCATCGCGACGCAATATGGACTAAAACGCTCAACAAAAGTGATTTCGGGGATGTTTTGTGGCTATGTTGTTTTGATGCTACTTTGTGGCGCTTTCACGTATAACATGATCAGCCTCTTGCCCGTGATTACACCTTGGCTAACATGGATTGGAGCAGCTTATATTGTTTGGTTGGCTTGGGGGCTTGCTACGAGTGAGATCAAAACTTCATCGGATAATTCTAAAGGTATCAGTTTCTTAACAGGTTTCGGTTTGCAGTTCGTTAATGTGAAAATCATTCTTTATGGAATTACCTCTATTTCTACGTTCGTACTGCCCCACACTCAGAATATCTACTGGATCTTAGCGACTAGCCTCATTCTTGCTTTGATCGCACTCCTTAGCAACGTAGTTTGGGCCGTTGCAGGAAAGCTACTTCAATCGCAATTCCAGAGATATGGCAAAGTCATAAATATGAGCTTAGCAGCAGCTCTGATCTATTGTGCGACACAGTTATTTACTTAAGTATATAGTTGATCATCAAGAACAATATTGCTCTTCAACTTAGACGACTACGTTTATGTGAAGAGCAAATTCTGCTCTACAAATAGCTGCGGTTTCTCGTGCCCTTACTCGCTCCTTCATACGGCAGTTTTTGAAGAAGTAGGTTCAACGTCACTTAATCAACCTAAAGATACGAAATCTTTTTTAGTTTTACAGACACGGCCTTGGCGACCTCGGCAATAACTAAGCATTGCTTAGTATACACAAATCAGAAAAACTAAGATAATCTTAGTCATCCAAGTCCTTCGTATGAACTTTAAGTGTTGTTTAATAACCCACTCCCAGCCCGCCTTAAGCATGCGCGTAAACAAGCGAATCTGTCCCAAAAAGCACTGGGCATCCGTATCGGCATGGATGATAGTTCTGCAAGTGCAAGGATGAATCAATACGAAAGGGAGCGCCATACTCCCGACGTAAAAACGCTCAAACTTATCGCAGATGAGCTAAACGTGCCTCTAAACTATTTTTTTTGTGAAGATGAAATCACCGCTGAACTTGCTGTGAATCTCCACAAGCTGTCAAATGATGACAAGCAAAGAGTGCTTGAGAGCACAGCCCAGCTGATTGCAGACGCAATCGCCACGAAGTCGAGTACGTAATTGGGATTAAACGCCTAAGAATACGTATCAATACCAAAGAATCAAAGAGCATAACTAAGGGTTCAACATGGCTACAACAAAAGCACTTGTGGTTTTTTCCGGTGGGCAGGACTCTACGACCTGCTTAATCGATGCATTAAATACATATGATGAAGTTCATGCTATAACGTTTGATTATGGCCAGCGTCATTCAGATGAAATAGATATCGCTATCGAATTAGGTAAGCAACTTAACATCAAAAGCCACAAAGTCCTGGATGTAAAATCAATTAATGAGTTAGCGATAAGCTCGCTGACAAGAGACAACATTCCGGTATCTAATGACTTAAGCGACGCTAACGTACCCAATACATTCGTTCCAGGGAGAAACATTCTCTTTCTTACTTACGCATGTATCCATGCTTACCAGCTTGGCATTCAAGACATCATTACGGGAGTCTGCGAAACAGACTTTAGTGGTTACCCTGACTGCCGAGACAACTTTATTCGCTCTCTAAATCTCTCTTGCAATTTAGGTATGGATAAAGCCTTCAACATTAAGACTCCTTTAATGTGGCTTACTAAAGCCGAGACCTGGGCTCTAGCTGATAAGCACAATATGTTGGAGTTTGTCCAAAACAATACTTTAACATGTTACAACGGAATCGTTGGTAAAGGCTGTGGTGAATGCCCAGCGTGCCTACTGCGACAAAGCGGCTTAGAAGAATACTTAGCGAGCAAATAGTCTTTGTTAGCGGTAATAGCGCTGGGATAAAACCTTTTGCGTTAGCTTCTAAACGCTTTATCTCAGCGTGAAACTCCAGCCAACAGAGCTTCATTTTGATGCCGCCAGATTGGTGGCATCAATTAAATGCGAAACGATTGTCGAACCAAAGATAGCACCACACCACAATAGCCAACACTTCTTAGCTTTTACAACGCTATAAATTGTTTAGATATATCGACAATGTTTCGATAGCAAAGCTACCAACGGCATTACTCGCGAAACCGGGATTAGATAGAAAAGCCACTTCGAATGATGACGAGCCTCTCGTCTAAGCAATACTCAAATATTTATGAGTTTGAACAGACAAACGCCAATTGCGGGCAATACACGTATCAATACACAATTGCGTAGCACGAGGCTTCTGGCTAATTGGTTGTAGTGCAATGATAGTCTCAGCCGCTACGTTCGCATTTGCTAAAAGGTCATCAAGGTGGTCGATGTCTTTCTGGGTGCCGACTGGATGCTTAATCTCATTTGCCCGCTCTAACGCGCTATTAAGCACTGGTAATTTACCTTTCATTGCTACTTTTGGTGACACTGTCACCCACGTATTTTCTGAAGTAATCACTTCTGATGTGCCACTGGTTTCAATTTGGCATTGGCACCCCATATCTTCAAACGCCTTTGTTAAAGGGCGCAGATCATAAATACAAGGCTCTCCACCAGTAATCACGATATGCTTAGCATTAAAGCCTTGCTGTTGATATTGCTCTACGATGTTCTCGGCAGATGCAACACACCACGTCGGAGAGTCTTCCGTTTTCACCAGAATATCGCCTATTTGACGTTGATCATTCTCATCTGCATACCACGTTTGTTTGGTATCGCACCATGAGCAACCAACCGGACACTCTTGAAGCCGAACAAAAACAGCAGGGACTCCAGTAAAAACCCCTTCCCCTTGGATGGTTTCAAACATCTCATTTAGCTTATACAACGCAGAACTCACTCAACTCATAACATTTCGAGGCGAAGACCATAATGGACACGCGTGTCTAGGTCAATTTAAACCAAAAATTAATTGTTAAAATAGACCATTTTGTAGTTTCATAGCCTAATGAATGTAGGTTTCTGGTTAACGTTAAACCAAGCCTTTTTCACTGACAGATCCCAAAAAACTTTAAGGTAAGAAATGATGTATAAACTGATCGCACTAGATATGGATGGCACGCTACTCAATAGTGATAAAGCCATTTCTGAAGAAAACAAACAAGCGATCGCAAAAGCTCGAGAAGCAGGCGTTACTGTCGTTCTCGCTTCTGGTCGCCCATTAGAAGGAATGCAAGACAAGCTCGACGAACTGAATATCCATTCCGATCGAGATTTTGTTCTTTACTACAACGGTTCGATGGTCAAGAACGTAGGCACAAACGACATCATCCACCAGCAAATCATAGATGGTAAAGCTGCAAAATTGGTGGCGCGAAAAGCCGAAGAGCTAGGTGCGTACGTCCATGCTTTTAGTCAAGTTCATGGTTTAATCACCAACGAACACAACCCTTACACCGATATTGAAGCAAAGATAAATGGCTTAAATGTCACCGAGATGAACTTCGAATCACTAGAAGACGATCATCCAATCATCAAAGCTATGATGGTTGCAGAGCCAAGCAAACTAACAGAAGTTATAGCAGCACTGCCAGCTGAAATGCGCGAAGCGTTTACGGTTGTTCAAAGCGCTCCGTTTTTCCTTGAGTTTCTTAACCCTGCGAGCAACAAAGGTATTGGTGTTGCCGCAATTGCCGAGTATCTGGGAATTAAACCGGAAGAAGTTATCTGTATGGGTGACGCAGAAAATGACCACCACATGCTGAAATACGCTGGCCTTGGTATCGCGATGGCAAATGCAATGGAAGAAACCAAGCAAATCGCTGACTACATTACGGCAAGTAATGATGAGCACGGTGTCGCTAAAGCTATAGAAAAGTTCGTGCTCAATGCATAGTCCTTTCCGCCATGTCTGTTGCGTTAAGCTTCTTACGTTTAACATCCCTAGCCGTCCAAGATAGGCAAGCGGCGTTGTTCGTGGACTAAACGTGTAAAAGCCTTGCTGTAATGCAAGGCTTTGTTTTTACTTAAATACTAATAGATAACAAATACAGCCATCAATCTAGCAACGTTTTGCTCGGTTGGTTTTCACAAGTCAGCTTCCTTGCAAGCAGCATAAATAACAACATTAATAATGGATAATGTAACGTCGACAAGACTAATGACCACAAACCGCTAAACGATACGATATTAGCCGAGTACAAATAGAGTTGATCAACAAGCAACAATGCCAGCGTCACAAAGATCATCTGCCGAGTATCTAAATGTGCTTTCGACTCTTTAAATGTCATGACCAACGCTGATGCAGTGATTAAAATTGCTAGCCAGCGACCAAACACAGGTAATGGCCAGATGACGGAGATGACCGCTGTTGCCGCAGTCATAATGAACCAGACGCCTTTTGAGCTTAGAACTTGATCAACGTTCACATCTTGATTTGTTTCCAATCGAAGAACATGCCAAGCCACCAAGCTGCCTAACAGCGCGCCAAATAACATATCTAAAATAAAGGCACTGCCGAGGAAAAACTTACCTAACACCACTGTAAGAGTGATGAACACGAAGACTGCCGTTGTTCCATTCAAACCAAAATACTGGGTTCTATGAAACAAGAACGTCAGCACACAAAACCACACAGCGATAGGCAAGCTAGGAAAACTAAAGCCAAAGCTGTGCGTTAACTCCATCATTGGTATATAGACATGTGGGCGCGGTAACGAAAAGCCTTGTTGAGCGACAAGCACCATAAGCGACGTTGCACTAATTGCAAAAAAGAGTCGGTACACAAACCGGCTACCAAAGCGCATCATGGCAAAAGGAAATAGAAAGAGTAGTACCGTCGGTTCTGTCAGGTCTATAACCAGTTTCGAGATCTGACTAGCTACCTCGTAACTCGTTTCTGACAACGCCCCTACCCAACTCTGTAAATCTATCAGCCACGCCAATTCAACCTGACGAAATGAAGGCGCGGATTCGATCAACTGAGTCACATAAGATACTGATTGCTTGGTAGCTTGATCAAAAAACTGAGTGGCTTGTGGCCATTGCTCAGGATAACGATATAAAGATGATGGTAATTCAGATGGGCTAAGCAACATCGCTGACGCAACTTCTACTCCATAATGAGGGGCAAACCAAATAGGTAGTTCATTTCCACCTAAAGAATTATTCATAGAAAAAGCGATAATGTCAGAGTCTGATATACAGTCGTAAAAAACCGCAGTGTCCGTTCTGCCAAGCTCCTCTCCAACCGTAACCACTATACCGGTTTCTTCCCACGTTTCTCGTTGAGCAGCAACTTGTGGAGACTCACCATCAATAATGGTTCCGCCAGGTAGAGAAATCTTATCCGTTAATACTTCATGAACTAGCACTAACTTGTCATCAGCGCGAACAATACAGAGCGCTCCTTTAACTTCGCTCGCAGTGGCTTTAGCCGTAGAAATCGGTGAAACAGGTAACAAAATAAAACAAAGGATGAGTAATAACAGCTGTCTCAACACAAAATATGACCTTAAATAAACATAATGATAACCAATGAATCATGGCAGTTAATCTTATCTTTTTCGACAAAAATTAAGTAACGAGTTATGCCAAACTGAGTTGATCGCGTAAAACCTGATCTCAACGCTCACTGGAGAATAATTTAATGCAAACCTGACAAAAATCAGACAAAACATAAAATGTTGATCGCAATTCTGCCAGTTATATAAAGATAACGTCAGGACAAAGTCATACACATTTTGTGGGTTCTCATAGTTGACACAATAAAAAAGGGCTTATTATTCGCAAACAATAAACCCCAGTTATGGTAACTATGTACTGATCGTTGAAACCAAGAATGAATCTTATCTCATGGTCAACGAATCAAATTCACTGGCCCGATCGTTAGTTAGACGTGCAATTCGCATCGCCGACTTTTTGCCAAACACCCCAAGGCCCTGAGTCTGCTGGATTATCACCTTGAGTCCACCACTGCGCTTGCCAAACTTTACCATTCCAAGTAACCGTATCTCCTTTGAGATACACTAAGCTGGCTTGCCATACAGTTTTACAGCTATCTGTGGGAGGCGTTGTCACCGTTTTCGCTTGAGCGGATACTAACGCTTGGTATTGTGTGCTGGTCTTATCAACGTTGAAGTTCAAAGCCACTCTTGCTTCTCCGCTCTGAGTAGCACCAAATTCAACATCAATACGACAACTTGCATTCATTGCTAACGTCGCCTGAGAGCACTGATCATTGGCAATAACAGCTGCATCAGTAACACCCGAAGCAAACGCGCGAACATTTTCCACAGTGAACGTGGTGTTCCCTGAATTCTGGATAACAAAGCTATGTTGCTGTAACTCCCCAACATTAAATGATGCCAGTGTCTGTTCGGTGGTGTATCCAACAGAAACATTCTCTTTTGGTGGTGTTGCTGTTCCGATAACACCATCGACAAAATTGCGCATAGCAGCGATATCGCTATAAACCCCATACATACCAGGACGAGCACAACCTATTCCCCAACTGACCACACCAAGTTGAGTAATTACACCACTGCGATTAATGACGATTGGACCACCACTATCTCCCTGACAAGAATCTATCCCACCTTGAGGAATACCCGCACAGAATGACACTTCTCCAACCGTTGTGTAGTTGCCACCGGCTTGACGGCAAGTCATATCCGACACAAGTGGGACGTCAACCTCTTGCAATCGAGACGGAGAGCTTCCTCCTTCAGAAGTTCGCCCTAAGCCAGCAACACTAAGCCAATCTCCGATGCTCGCGTATTGCGTTAGACTGCCATTCGCAATCTCAACTGAAGAAACACCTTGAGGCACAGAGTCGAGCTTCAATACCGCGAGGTCATGAGAAAGCGTCGCGCGGCGATATGCCGGGTGCATATGGATCTCACTGACGTTTGCACGAACACCGTCACTACCGTTATAAACAACGCCACCGATTTTAACCGCTATCTGATTCGGAGAATCACCCTCAACACAATGCGCAGCAGTCAGGACGTAACCATTCCCGATATAACTGGCCCCACAATATGATCGGTTACCATAACGACTAACAATTTGGGTGTAGAATTTCCAGTCACGTGGGTCGGCAGTTACTCCGCCTACGATCTGGGGTTGGATAGTATGATTTTGCGTCTGTGACAAATCATCAGCACTTGCGAACATTGGCAAAACGGCTAAAGCAAGTAACGATTTTGTTAGTTTCAAAATATTGTCCTCTTGTTTTTGTAAGCACGATCCTCGTGCTACTAATAAACAAGCAGACAAAAACGCCGATACCAATGTGGGTGCATATCAATTTGTTAACATTGCGAGCAACTTATAGAGAAAAGTCTATTGACGAACTGAATGATTTCAATTCGATAGAACCTAAATCACAATATTAAAGTTAAATACGATTATTCGTTCAGCGGTTTTCTTAAATAGTGGATATGATGTGCAAATCCTTGTTTTTCATACAAAGATATTGCGCCCTGGTTAAAATGCCATACTTCAACAAACATCTGTTTTGCACCGTAATCAGAGAACGTTGACTCAATTTTATTAATCAATGCCTGCGCCGTACCTTGTTTTCGATATTCAGGCAGCACATAGAGCTCATCCACACTTCCCATCATAACTGGCTGGCTGACGGTAGAAATAAGTTCACAGAAGTGACCAGAGATAAAGCCAATAATTTCATCTCCTTGTTTTGCTACGTAAACAAGGCACTCAGGGTCGTCAATATATCGAGCAATGCTTTTTTCTTGTTCTATCTCCTCTGCCGTTTTGAAAAGCTCAGGAGATTGAAGATGATGCTCATCATGAAGCTCGAACATAAGATCGTTGAGCAACTCTAGGTCGCTAAAACACGCAGGTTTAATCGCAAACGTGGTCATACAAAGGGTCACTAAAAATGGAATGGCTGTAGTTTGTGAGGAAAACGTCGTATTGGCAAGTCACAAATGCTTTCACGATACGTTTGTACTGTTTGAACAACAAAAAGGCCCCTGCACTTAATAAACGTACAGAGGCAGAACCAACCAACAGAGTTCGAGGATCAGGGGTTAGTTAGAATTGAGTTTTTCTCAGCGTCGTAGCACTCGCTCAATTTCGTTCAAGCTACTTGGGTCATCAATCGTTGACGGAACGGTGTATTTTTCACCATCAGCTATTTGACGTATAGTTCGACGCAAAATTTTACCTGAACGTGTTTTCGGTAAACGGTCTACAACCAACGCATGCTTGAAGCAAGCAACTGCACCTATCTCACTACGCACTTTGCCCACAAGCTCACCTTCAAGGTCTAGCTCATCCACTTTTACACCGTCTTTTAGTACCACAAAGCCAAGTGGAAGCTGACCTTTTAGATCATCGTGGATACCAACCACCGCACATTCTGCAATCGCTGGGTGGCCTCCTACTATTTCTTCCATTTCACCTGTCGACAATCGGTGTCCCGCGACATTAATCACGTCATCAATACGTCCCATAATAAACAGGTAACCGTCTTCATCCAGATAGCCACCATCACCTGACACGTAGTAGCCTGGGAATTGGCTAAGATAACCAGTTTCAAAACGGTCATGATTACGCCAAACCGTTGGCAGACAACTTGGTGGTAGCGGACGTTTTAATGCGACAAAGCCTTGTTGGTTAGGCCCGACAGCCTCTCCAAGTTCATTCAGAATCTCGACCTGATAACCCGGAATGGGCTTCGTCGAAGAACCAGCTTTAACTGGCATCATTTCGACACCTGTCGGGTTGCCCGCGATGGCCCAGCCCGTCTCGGTTTGCCACCAGTGGTCAATAACGGGCTTGTCCGCTTTGCTCTGAACCCACTCCAGTGTCGGAGGGTCAAGGCGTTCTCCCGCCATAAAGATGGTTTTCAGATTCGACAAGTCGTACCGTTTTAAGTGCTCGCCTTCCGGGTCCTCTTTCTTAATCGCACGAAACGCCGTTGGTGCAGAGAACAACGCATCTACTTTATATTCATCACACACTCGCCAAAATGCCCCAGGATCCGGTGTTCGAACAGGCTTGCCTTCGAATAGGATAGTAGTGCAACCGTGAATCAGTGGAGCGTAAACAATATAAGAGTGCCCTACTACCCAGCCCACATCAGATGCCGCCCAAAAGACGCCATCTTGAGGAATGTTATAGATTGCGCTCATGGAGTACTTCATCGCGACAGCATGGCCACCGTTATCACGCACAACGCCTTTCGGCTTACCTGTCGTACCCGATGTATAAAGTATGTAGAGCGGATCGGTTGCTAACACCGGAACACAACCATGTGGCAGCGCTTGTTTGTACTCTCGCTGCCAATCTAAGTCTCTTTCTTGGTTTAGCTCAGCGTCGCACTCTGGACGTTGGAAAACAAACACTTTCTCAGGCTTCCAACGGCTGTCCATAATGGCTTTGTCTACCATTGGTTTGTATGGAATGACTTTGTTGATCTCAATCCCACACGACGCCGTCATGATGACTTTCGGCTCTGCGTCTTCAATTCGTACAGCAAGCTCATTAGGTGCAAAACCACCGAATACTACGGAATGAATCGCCCCCAAACGCGCGCAGGCAAGCATCGCCATTGCGGCTTCTGGGATCATCGGCATATAAATAACGACTCGGTCGCCTTTTTCAACACCTTGAGCAGACAGCATGCCAGCAATTTTTGCTACTTGGTCACGTAGGTCGCTATAGGTGTACGTGGCTTTACGACCTGTCACTGGCGAGTCATAAATGAGTGCAGTATTATCACCGCGTCCTTGCTCGCAATGGTAATCTAATGCTAACCAGCACGTATTCATTACACCATCTGGAAACCAACGTTCTATGCCGTTTTCATCAGATTTCAAGATAGTTTTAGGAGATTCAAACCAATCGAGATTCTCCGCTTGAGCGCGCCAAAAACTCTCCGGTTCATTCTTCGCCCATAAGTATTCTTTTTCGTATGAAGACATATTGCTTCCTCCAGTATGTCCTGACATTGCTCTCGTTCTACTCAAAGATCGCTCTTTTAATACAAAGATCGTCTCTTTTAATCGAAGACATAGAAGGGTACACGCACAAATCCCTCCATCAGTATTCTCGCACTTCGGCTCATAATGGCTTTTTGCACCACCCAGCCCTGCTCAGTTTGCTTCGCTTGTGCCCCAACTTTTAACGTTCCTGACGGGTGGCCAAAAGTCACGGACTCTTTTTCACCGCCACCAGCGGCTAAATTCACTAACGTTCCGGGCACACACGCAGCAGAAGCAATAGCAACGGCTGCTGTTCCCATCATTGCATGATGAAGCTTGCCCATCGACAGCGCGCGAACGAGCACATCAATATCCGACTCATTAACGGCTTTACCACTTGAAGAAAGGTAACTTCTCGGTTTAGAAACAAATGCTATTTTCGGCGTATGTTGGCGTGTTTGAGCTTCTTCTAAATCAGAAATCAGGCCCATTTTTAACGCGCCATATGCACGGATGGATTCGAACATCGCTAATGCTGTGTCATCGTTGTTGATATCGTCTTGCAGCTCGGTGCCCTGATATCCTATCGATTCAGCATCAATAAAAATGGTTGGTATGCCCGCGTTAATAAAGGTCGCGTTGAACGTACCCACATCCGGCACCACCAAATCATCAACTAAGTTGCCCGTTGGGAACATACTCCCTTCGCCATCGGAAGGATCAACAAAATCCACTTGAATCTCTGCCGCTGGAAACGTGACACCATCGAGCTCAAACTCGCCGGTTTCTTGAACGAAACCATTGACGATTGGCACGTGAATCAAGATGGTTTTGCTGATGTTCACCTGCCAAACACGCACCGTCACAATGCCATTTTCTGGAATGCGATCTTGTGGGATCAGACCAGCATGAATGGCGAAAGGACCGACAGCGGCAGACAAGTTGCCGCAGTTACCGCTCCAATCGACGAATGGTTTGTCGATCGACACTTGACCAAATAAGTAGTCAACATCGTGATCGGCTCTGCTGCTGCGCGAAACAATCACTGTTTTACTGGTGCTTGACGTCGCGCCCCCCATACCATCAATTTGCTTCGCGTACGGATCAGGGCTGCCAATAACGCGTAACAACAGTTTGTCACGTGCGGCTCCAGCCACTTGCGCTTCTTGAGGCAAATCCTCTAGGTTGAAAAAGACACCTTTACTCGTGCCGCCACGCATGTACGTCGCGGGCACTTTTATTTGGCTTGTTTGATTCGGAGTATTATTTGACATACGCACTCCTTATTGTGCCAAGAAATCTTGCGCGAAACGCTGCAGAACACCGCCCGCGTTGTACACGTGAACTTCGTCAGCGGTATCTAAGCGACAAGTAACCGGAACATCGACTTTATCGCCGTTGCTGCGTGTGATAACCAGCGCTAAATCAGCGCCCGGCTTGATTTCTCCAACCACGTCGTAAAGTTCCGTACCATCCAGCTCTAGCGTATTGCGGTTAACGCCCGACTTAAATTGCAGTGGTAGTACGCCCATGCCAACCAAGTTAGTACGGTGAATACGCTCAAAGCCTTCAGCAACAATGGCTTCTACGCCCGCCAGTCGAACGCCTTTTGCTGCCCAGTCACGGGATGACCCCTGACCGTAATCCGCGCCAGCCACCACGATCAATGGTTGTTTACGATTCATGTAGGTTTCAATCGCTTCCCACATACGAACCACCTGCCCTTCTGGCTCTACACGCGCCAGAGATCCCTGCACGACTTCGCCGTTTTCCTTCACCATTTCATTGAACAACTTTGGGTTAGCGAAGGTCGCGCGTTGCGCCGTTAAGTGGTCACCACGGTGAGTCGCGTAAGAGTTGAAATCTTCTTCTGGCACACCCATTTTCGCTAAGTATTCACCTGCTGCGCTGCTTGCGAGAATCGCGTTGGATGGTGATAAGTGATCAGTGGTGATGTTGTCGCCCAGAATCGCCAATGGACGCATACCAGACAATGTTCTTTCTCCCGCTAGCGCACCTTCCCAGTACGGTGGTCGGCGGATATAGGTACTCATCGGACGCCAGTCGTACAGCGGGTTGGGATTTTGCTCTTGATCATTCAGCTTAAACATCTGAATGTAAACTTGCTTAAACTGCTCAGGTTTAACATGAGTACCGACAACTGCATCGATCTCTTCATCGCTTGGCCACAAATCATTGAGATAAATTGGTTTGCCGTTTTGGTCCGAGCCCAATGCATCGCGCTCGATATCAAAACGAATGGTACCCGCTAGCGCATAAGCGACAACCAATGGTGGTGAAGCCAAAAAAGCTTGTTTGGCGTACGGATGGATTCGACCATCAAAGTTACGGTTACCAGACAGAACGGCTGTCGCATATAAATCGCGATCAATGATCTCTTGCTGGATTTTTGGATCCAACGCGCCACTCATGCCGTTACAAGTGGTACATGCGTAACCAACAATGCCAAAGCCAAGCTTCTCAAGCTCAGGTAATAAGCCCGCTTCTTCCAGATACAGGCGCGCAACTTTAGAGCCCGGAGCAAAAGACGATTTCACCCAAGGCTTACGTACAAGACCAAGTTCGTTGGCTTTCTTCGCCACAAGGCCAGCAGCAACCACGTTTCTTGGGTTACTAGTATTCGTACATGAAGTAATAGCAGCGATGATCACTGCACCATCTGGCAACTCGCCTTCTTTCTCTTCCCACGCTCCAGAAATACCGCGCTGTGCCAACTCAGAAGTTGGTAAACGACGATGAGGGTTTGACGGACCAGCCAAGTTACGGCTAACTGATGATAAATCGAACTCAAGTACGCGCTCGTAAACTGCGCTATCAAGATCGTCTGCCCAAAGACCGGTTTGTTTTGCGTAATTTTCTACTAAAGCAACTTGTTCTTCATCTCGACCAGTTAGTTTCAAGTAATTGATGGTCTGCTCATCAATATAAAACATGCCAGCTGTTGCGCCGTATTCTGGTGTCATGTTTGAAATCGTTGCGCGGTCTCCGATCGTTAGATCACGTGCGCCTTCTCCGAAGAATTCAAGATATGAAGATACCACACGCTCATTACGCAGAAACTCGGTAATCGCGAGGACAATATCCGTTGCGGTAATGCCCGGTTGACGTTTACCCGTCAGTTTGACACCGACAATATCTGGTAGACGCATCATTGATGGTCGGCCAAGCATGACGGTTTCTGCTTCCAGACCACCGACACCTATCGCAATAACACCAAGAGCGTCTACGTGAGGTGTGTGACTGTCCGTACCCACACAGGTGTCTGGGTAGGCAATGCCCTGCCTTGCTTGTACCACAGGAGACATTTTTTCCAAGTTGATTTGGTGCATGATGCCATTCCCAGCTGGAATCACGCTGACGTTTTCAAACGCTGTTTTACACCACTCGATAAAGTGGAATCGGTCTTCATTACGGCGCTCTTCAATCGCGCGGTTTTTGTCGAAGGCATCAGGGTCAAAGCCCGCATGTTCAACCGCTAAAGAGTGGTCAACGATCAATTGTGTCTCAACCACTGGGTTCACTTTTGCAGGATCGCCGCCCTGATCTGAAATGGCATCGCGCAGACCCGCTAAATCGACTAGAGCGGTCTGACCAAGAATGTCATGACAAACAACGCGTGCTGGATACCAAGGAAAATCAAGATCACGTTTGCGTTCAATTAACTGTTTCAGGCTATCTGTCAATGTGTTCGGGTCACAGCGGCGGACCAGTTGCTCAGCTAGCACGCGAGAGGTATAAGGGAGTGTTTCATAGGCTCCAGGAGAAATGGCATTGACGGCTTCGCGTGCATCAAAATAATCCAGTTGAGTTCCCGGAAGCGGCTTACGATATTGAGTATTAATATTTGTGTTCATGGTTTGCTTCCATTCAGTCTTTACATCTTGCCTTCATCAAGGTTTTCCATTGCTCCAGAAACACAGTGATGAGAGGATCTCCTTCCTCTGTTAGAGAGAATGACAAAGGAAGGAGGTGGTCAACCAAAGCATATAATGCCCTCGTTGACCTTCGCGCTAGCGATTCTCGATAGGCACCCATTCTTGATGATCTGGGCCCGTATAATCGGCACTTGGGCGAATAATACGGTTATTGGCACGCTGTTCATAAACGTGTGCAGCCCAGCCCGTTAAACGACTCATCACAAAGATTGGGGTAAATAGTTTGGTTGGAATGTCCATGAAGTGGTAAGCCGATGCATGGAAGAAGTCCGCATTACAGAACAGACCTTTCTCTCGCTTCATCACTGATTCAACACGCTCAGAAACCGCATATAGATGAGTATCACCAACTTGTTTCGATAGCTCTTTGGACCATCGTTTTATTAAGGCGTTGCGAGGGTCACTTTCACGATAAATCGCGTGACCGAAGCCCATGATCTTGTCTTTATTGGCTAGCATTTTCATGATGTTCGCTTCCGCCTCGTCGGGCGTTTGCCAATCTTCAATCATTTCCATCGCCGCTTCGTTCGCACCACCGTGAAGTGGCCCACGAAGCGTACCGATTGCTGCCGTGATACAAGAATGGATGTCTGACAACGTTGATGCACAAACGCGTGCTGCGAATGTAGAAGCATTAAACTCATGTTCAGCATAAAGAATGAGCGAGCAATGCATCACTTGTTTGTGCAGCGCAGATGGCGCTTTGTCTGTAAGTAATCGTAAGAAGTAACCACCGATGCAATCTTCAGTCTGATCCTCGGTGTTGATACGCACGCCATCATGACTAAAGCGGTACCAGTAACAGATGATGGCAGGGAACAAGGCTAGCATACGTTCGGTTGCTTTCAGTTGCTCCTCGAAGCTCATTTCTTGCTCTAGGTTACCCAATACAGAACAACCCGTGCGCATTACGTCCATTGGGTGTGCGCTTGCAGGAATTAACTCTAAAGCTTGTTTTAGCTCGGCTGGCAAACCTCTAAGGCTGAGTAGGTGTGTCTTGTATGCATCGAGTTCTTGTTGATTCGGCAAGTGACCGCGTAACAGAAGGTGAGCCACTTCTTCAAACTGTGCGTTGTTCGCAAGATCAGTAATATCGTATCCACGATAAGTTAAACCAGTTCCCGTTTTTCCGACAGTACATAAAGCTGTGCTTCCTGCGCTTTGACCACGAAGGCCTGCGCCACCTAATTCTGCTTTCTTTTCTGCAGTTTGAGACATTGTTTGAACTCCTTTTCTGTCTGACTTTTCCCTCTCTGGGGTGTTTTTAGCCAAACGAATTTCACGTTATTAGATGAGATAAATTCCGATTATCTTTTTCTTGGGCTTCCGTTTATTTTTGCTTTTCCCCCGCTATTTCCCTTCAGAGAATAACTGGTCAAGTTTGTCTTCGTAGTCGTGGTAATTCAGGTGCTGATACAACTCTTTACGTGTTTGCATCGAATCAACCAGTGCTTCCTGATTACCCACTTCTAGCAAATGTTTGTAGACCGTTTCAGCAGCTTTGTTCATGGCACGGAACGCACTTAATGGATAAAGCACCATGTCCACTTTTGCTTTCGCTAGCTCATCGCAGCCATACAGCGGTGTCGCGCCAAATTCTGTAATATTCGCCAGAATAGGAACGTGCTTTCCGGTCGCTTGCTCAAGCGCATTTGAAAACTGAAGGTACTGGTCCAGCTTGTTCATCGCTTCTGGGAAGATCATGTCTGCGCCAGCTTCCACACACGCAATCGCGCGCTCGATTGCGCTGTCCATGCCTTCAACAGCTAACGCGTCAGTACGAGCCATAATCACGAAACTTTCATCATTGCGTGCATCAACCGCGGCTTTTACACGATCAACCATCTCTTGCTGGCTGACTATTGCTTTGTTCGGACGATGACCACAACGTTTCTGTGCGACTTGGTCTTCCATGTGCACCGCTGCCGCGCCCGCTTTTTCCATCGCTTTGATCGTGCGAGCAATGTTAAATGCACCGCCAAAGCCCGTGTCGATATCAACCAAAAGAGGCAAATCACATGCGTTAGTAATACGGTCAACATCAACCAAAACGTCGTTTAATGTTGTGATACCGAGATCCGGCAATCCGTATGACGCATTTGCGATACCGCCACCAGACAAGTAGATCGCTTGGTGACCCAAGTTTTTTGCCATCATGGCGCAATACGGGTTTATAGTGCCGACAATTTGTAGTGGATTATTTTGTTCAATGGCGAGTCTGAATTTCGCTCCCGGTGTTAAGCTCATGACGAATTCCTTCTAGTCTTTGTCTAAACTTTCTGTATGTATAATTTGAGATTGGATGAGCTTTCGACTTCCTGATATGTGTCTTCTCATCAACATTTCTGCAAGCTCTTCATCGCGATTGCGAATGGCTTCCAAAATGAATTTGTGTTCGGTGAGCGCCTCATTCGGGCGAGATTGCGCACGTGGCGACTGATAACGATACATCCGTAATAAGTGATAGAGTTCATCACACAGCAGAGATATTAACTTACTGTTTCTGCTCGCTTGGATGATGCGATAGTGAAAATCAAAGTCACCATGTTGATGGAAGTAAGACGCGCCTTCCATTTGGTCTATATGCTTGGAGTGTGTCGACAATAGCATTTCCAAGCTTAAGAGCTCTTCTTGCGTAATGTGTCGCGCAGCTAACCTTGCCGCCATGCCTTCCAATGCTTCTCGAACGGCATAAAGTTCTATCAGCTTTTCCGGAGAAAAAGTGGTCACTCTGGCCCCAACATGAGGAATTCGCTCGATGAGCCCTAGCCCCTCTAAGCGCATCAATGCTTCACGCAAAGGCCCACGACTGACCTGATATTTCTTTGCTAGCTCAGGCTCTGATATCTTATGGCCAGGCTTCACATCGCCATTAACAATGACTTCAATCAGTGTTTCGGTCAGCGTTTCGGATTTGGTGTGTTCTTTCTCAGAACCCAGCACTTTATAACGAGCTTTCAACTCAGAGTTCATATTCAGATACTCTTGTTACCGACATCGAAATGTCTACAATTTCTTAACCTGAATATAAAGTAGTCGATCAAAGTGTCGACAATCAAGTAAATTGTCGACAATTTAGACTAAGGTCGTAATTTAAATTGGCCTAAAATGCCTATTAAGTGCCGTTTTTAGCAGAAATAAAGAATGGGGAATTGATATTGTCGACAACTTATACACCTTTAAGCTTATGATCTAAAAACTAAAAGCTCAGCTGTCGAACAATAATCGGATAAAAAACTATTCTTTAGGTACAAATTGATCAAAGACTTGCTGCGAAGTCATCTTTTGTGAAGCGGAATTGAAGTCATAATAAGCTGGCTTTTCATCGGTAAAAATCTCTAAAGTGAGTTTGAAATCTGGGTTATCGAACAAACCAGCGGAAAGAATGTACTCACCTGTCGGCAACAAATGGTAGAAAAGGTTTGTGCCACACTCACCGCAAAACCCCCTCACTCCCCAGTCTGACGACTGATAACGTTTAGGTTCGCCACCTTTAAACGTCACGTTAGGCCCACAATGCACCGCATGAAGTGCGCCACTCGACCATTTTCGACACATAGAGCAATGGCACAGGCTAACCTCATTTTTAACCTCAGCGATGACTTCAATTGCGCCGCACAAACACGTTCCTTTCATTCTCTTTTCCTCGTTCATTTCCGTCATTTTATTATGGCCTACCAAAGCGTAAAGCCGCGTGACCTAACACCAACTTCTCGCCGTGAACTTTATGAACAAAATAACCGAAATGCTCAATATTCTCTTTATATCTCTTTTACAGACAGATATTTAACACTTAATTAACCTTTACACCAAGTTCAGCTTTAACGCTTACAAGGCATGACAACTGAGCAAAAACAATAAGGCTCAACTAAATAGAGTCGCCAACATAAGGAACGTGAACATGTTAAAGGTACTCAAACCAACGCTCGCCGCTTCAATCATCGCAGCTTCATTTTCATTCAACGCTCTTGCTGCAGATATTGAAAAAATGCACTTTCTTATCCCTGGAGGTGCCGGTGGCGGTTGGGACATGACCGCCCGAGGTACTGGTGATGTATTAATAAAGTCAGACATCGTCGAAACCGTATCATTTCAAAACCTATCTGGTGGTGGCGGTGGCAAAGCAATCGCACATTTGATTGAAACGGCTGATCGTCAAGAAGATACACTCATGGTGAACTCAACACCGATCGTCGTTCGCTCGCTCAGTGGGATCTTCCCACAATCTTTCCGCGACTTGACTCCTGTTGCCGCAACGGTTGCCGATTATGGCGCCATTGTTACATCAGCCGATTCTCCTTACAGCTCTTGGGAAGATGTCGTTAAAGCTTTTAAAGAAAACCCACGTAAGGTGAAGGTTGCTGGTGGCTCTGCTCGTGGTTCTATGGATCATTTGGTTATAGCAGCAGCTTTCAAAGGTGAAGGTTTTGATGCGCGTAAAGTTCGTTACATTGCCTATGATGCAGGTGGAAAAGCCATGGCAGCCCTACTTTCAGGCGAAACACAACTGCTCTCTACAGGGCTAGGTGAAGTACTCGAAATGTCTAAGTCTGGACAAGTGAAAGTGTTAGCGATTACAGCACCAAAACGTTTAGAAGCTGCGCCTAACATTCCAACTCTCACCGAATACGGTAATGAAACTGTCTTTGCTAACTGGCGTGGATTCTTTGCAGCACCAGGCACAAGCCAAGAAAAGCTAGATGAATGGAATGCCGCATTTACTAAAATGTATAACACCGACGAATGGCAAGTCGTTCGAGACCGCAATGGTTGGATCGACAACTATAAAGCGGATAAAGCATTCTTCGCGTTTCTTGAAGATCAAGAGCAACAGATGGGTGACTTAATGCGCGAGTTAGGCTTCCTGAAGTAACAGTCGAATTGGGGTCCCTCAGATACCAACCTCAATGAATAACGTAGGTTGGTATTTCCCCATTGTATTTGCACTCTAAGTTTCACCGCATATGGACATTGTCGACAATCGGCATGCACACTCCTTTGTTTATATACCCAAAGCGGCTCGACTAGCAGCGAAATGCTTAATTGTTAATGGTTTAGTTTATTCATTGACGTCCATATGCGGTCTTTTTTACTTTTGTTAGGAGTTGAATATGCCTCGTTCAACCAACTTTTTCACCAAAGAGTACTTGCTCTGTCGTGACCGCGTCGGCGCAATGATCTTTCTACTCTTCTGTCTTTGCTACGGTTATCAAACCTCACAAATTCCATTGTTTCCAGGTGATGAGTATGAACCATTCACCGCACGTACTCTGCCAACCATCCTGACTTACGTTGGTGTCGGCCTTTCTTTGCTATTGCTGGTGACAGGACAACCAGATAAACAAAGTGGCGCAGTGCTGACCTTCAATTGGAAGTTACTGATTGCCTTTTTAATTTTAATGGCGCTCTACGGCGTGGGCCTGACTTATCTAGGTTTTGTGATAGCTACTGGCTTCTTTTTATTGGCTGGCTTTTATCTGCTCGGGGAAAGACGTAAACCCGTTCTGTTTGGCGCGTCGTTTCCATTCGTGATCGCGTTCTACTTATTACTCACTCAAGGTTTGGACATCTATCTCGAACCGGGTTTGATTTTCACCATCTGGTAGTCAAAGAAAGGACTGAATTATGTTAGATGGAATTCTACAAGGTTTATCCACCGCAGTAATGCCAATGAACATTATGATGGTGATCGTTGGTTGCTTCGTCGGTACATTTATCGGCATGTTACCTGGACTTGGGCCGATCTCAGCCATTGCTTTGATGATCCCAATTACTTATGGCCTAGAGCCCTCCTCTGGCCTTATTTTAATGGCGGGTGTTTATTACGGTGCGGTATTTGGTGGTTCTACATCGTCGATTTTAATTAACGCGCCGGGTTGTTCTTCAACCGTGGTCACAGCATTCGACGGCTACCCAATGGCTCAAAAAGGCCAGGCAGGTAAAGCATTAGCTTTGGCAGCTTATTCGTCTTTCACTGGCGGTACGCTATCTGCCATTATGTTGCTTGTTGCCGCACCAGCATTGGCTAGCGTCTCCCTTAGCTTCCAATCGTCGGACTATTTTGCGTTGATGCTACTTGGGTTATCAGCAGTCGCGGCTTTTGCGGGGAAAGGTCAGGTAATCAAAGCGTGGATGATGACCATTCTTGGTTTGATGCTATCTACAGTTGGAATCGATAAAGGCGTAGGCGTTGAACGCTTTACCTTCGGTTTAACGGATTTAATGGATGGCTTTAGCTTCTTGTTGCTTGCAATGGCGACATTCGCACTGGGTGAGACACTGATGGGCATCCTTAAACCATCAAAAGACACCAGCGATGAAGAACAAGAAAAGCTGAGCAACATTGGCTCAATGAAAGTGACCAAGGAAGAAATCAAAGATGTTGCGCCTGTTTCAATTCGCTCTTCAATATTAGGTTTCTTCACTGGCGTTCTTCCTGGCGCAGGGGCAACCATTGCTGCTTTTTTAAGCTATGGTATGGAGCGCAACCTCGCACCTAAAGAGAAAAAGGATGAGTTCGGTAAAGGCAGTATCCGTGGTTTGGTTGCGCCAGAGTCTGCGAACAATGCAGCATCTAGTGGTTCATTTGTACCGCTATTAACGCTTGGTATTCCGGGGTCTGGTACAACAGCAATAATGCTCGGCGCTCTGATCGCTTATGGTATTCAACCTGGCCCTCGCCTGTTTGTTGAACACCCAGATGTGTTCTGGTCAGTGATCATTTCCATGTACTTCGGCAACATCGTACTTGTGATCCTGAACTTACCGTTGATTCCGTATATTTCAAAGCTTTTGGCGGTTCCAAGAACGGTGCTTCTACCGATGATTTTATTCTTCTCAATCACCGGGGTTTATTTGGTCTCTTTTAACACTATGGATGTGTTCGTGATGCTGATTGTGGCTATGGCTGCCATTGCACTTCGGCTCGCTAACTTCCCGCTCGCACCTTTATTGCTGGGCTTCATCCTTGGAGGATTAATGGAAGAGAACTTACGCCGCGCATTAATGATTTCAGATGGAGAACTGAGTTTCCTATGGGAGCGTCCTATTACCCTTACCTTTACTGTTTTAGCTGTATTGGTATTGGCAAGTCCACTAATCGTAAAGCTGATTCAAAAGTTTAAAGCACAGCCAGTCAGCGTTGAGCAGTAATCGCTGTCTCTTTCAACCTAGATAAAGCCATCCATCGTGATGGCTTTATCTTCCCCCTTCCAAATCGTTCGCTTGTTGTACAGATGGTATTGACAAATCACTGTCGTTATATGAAGGTGATTGTATGAACACACACTTAGCGCAACTTAACCAACGAATTATCATCATTCCATAGGAATGGTGGGATTTTTTGATGCGCTCAGTATTTATCGAACCCACCCATAGCGGTGGGTTTTCTGTCTCTACCGTATGGGAAAAGCTCTCTTGGAGGCGGTCACAATGCAAAAAATAGCAGTTTTTGGTAAACCCGGCAGTGGAAAATCGACGGTAAGTAAAGCAATCGCGTCTGCTACCGGTCTTCCTCTTCATCAATTAGATTCAATAGTCTATAAACCAAACGGTGATCCCGTTGAGCGTAGCGTTTTTGATGAAGCCCATAGCAATATACTAAGCTCAGATCGTTGGATTATAGATGGCCTTGGACCGATCAGCTCTTTCAACGCTCGTTTAGATGCAGCCGATACTCTCATTTATATTGATCTACCATACTCAGTAAGCTATTGGTTTGTGACGAAACGTCTCCTTAAAGGACTATTCATTAAACCTGAAGGTTGGCCTGATGGTAGTTCGGTACTGAAAGGAACGTTACAAAGCTACAAAGTTCTTCAGCAATGCCCCGCATTCTGGAATGATGACTTTATGTCTCGCCTCAAGGGGTACTCTCAAACTAAAGCCGTTCATGTCATCAAAAACGTTACAGAACTGAACAATTTTGTTTTAGAGCGGGTAAAGTAAACCTCATATCAGAACATTAGAGCATGTGGGTTAGATCATCTGAAGCTCTAACAATGAAAAAGAACATAACAAGGATTGCTTATGCTTTTAGAACTCGCACTTTTATTCGTTGCTGGCGTAATTGGTGGGATTATTAACTCCATAGCGGGAGGCGGAAGCTTTATTACTTTTCCGGCTCTATTGGCAGTTGGTGTTCCTCCTATTATGGCTAACGCAACAAACACGTATGCTTCATGTGCGGGTTACATTAGCGGAGCCGTCGGGTTCAGAGAAGAGATCATGAAGAACAAGCATGAACTGCTGTTCACAGTCTCATTCAGTTTAGTCGGCGGCGCTGTCGGAGCATATCTGTTGCTCAACACGCCAGAATCGCTATTTATGGAAGCTATCCCTTGGTTACTTTTATTTGCCACCGTGCTCTTTCTCACCGGTTCTCGTTTAACAATGCTAATCAAAACTGTCGCGAAAGAGCACAAACATGCTGGCATACTCGGAGCAATCGCGTTGGGTTTACTACTTGTTGGTGTCTCTGCTTACGGTGGTTTTTTCAACGCAGGTTTAGGGGTTATTGTTCTGAGCTATCTGGTAGTAGCTGGCCACCAAGACATTAATTTAATGAACGGTTTGAAATTGCTCGTATCTACGTGTGTTTCACTCATTGCTATCGTGATTTTTGTTGCCAATGGCTCCATTGACTGGCGCACAGGTAGTGTTGTTTTGGTCGGTACGTTGGTAGGTGGGTATCTTGCAGCTCGTGTATCTCGTCAACTGAATCCCAATCATGTTAAAGGGTTTGTTGCTCTTTCTTCTATTCTCATCACTATCTACTTTTTCATTGATGTTTATGTTTAAGCAAAACTTGTACAAGTGGATAACACTCCTAAAAAACGCTAGCGCGAAAGATTAATGCAGATAGCCTAACGATTTTTTGTGTCACTCCAGCGAGGTTAGGAATCTAATAGCACTACACTGAGCGGCTAATGAAACCATTTTGAGCACAAAGTGCTCGGATGGAAGATCCTGTATCACGCTCCTTCGTCGCTGTACAGGATGACAAGAAATAGAAATATGCCACTCGCAGTTAAACGAGTGGCATTGTTCGAGAAAGATGGCGTTTTACATCAATAATAAGAGAAAGTAACGCTTACTTAATCAGCCCTACTTCTTTGTAGTATTTGAGCGCACCTGGGTGAAGAGGCGCAGATAAACCGTCTTTTACCATTTCCTCTTTCTTCAAGTTTGCAAACGCTGGGTGGAGACGGCGGAAATCATCGAAGTTTTCAAATACCGCTTTAACCACGTTATAAACCACATCTTCTGGTACCGCAGTAGAAGAAACAAACGTCGCGCCCACACCAAAGGTTTGAACATCACTATCTGTGCCACGATACATACCACCTGGGACATTTGCGACACGATAGAAGCTGTTGTCTGCAACCAGTTTTTCTACATTAGGTCCAGCTACCGTTACGATATTACTATCACACGACGTAGTGGCTTCTTTAATCGCTCCACTTGGGTGACCAACGGTATAAATCATCGCATCAATTTTGTTATCACAAAGTGCTTTTGATTGCTCTGCTGCTTTTAACTCAGAGACAAGCTTAAAGTCGTCGTTACTCCAACCATACTGGTTCATTAGCACTTCCATAGTACCTCGCTGACCAGAACCAGGATTACCAATGTTAACGCGCTTACCTTTCAAATCATCAAAAGTTTTGATGTTCGCGTCTTTACGTGCAACGACAGTAAACGGTTCTGGATGAACGGAGAATACGGCGCGTAGCTCTTTAAAAGGCCCGCTTTCTTCAAACTTACTGGTTCCTTTGTAAGCATGATACTGCCAGTCTGATTGCGCGATACCGAGGTCCAATTCACCAGCACGAATAGTGTTGATGTTATAAATCGATCCCCCAGTACTTTCTACCGAACAACGGATACCGTGATCTTCTCGCGATTTGTTAACCAAGCGACAAATAGCGCCACCAGTCGGATAATAAACCCCTGTTACGCCACCGGTACCAATCGTGACAAACGTTTCCTCCGCAGACGCAGAAAAGCCTGTTGTGAGTGCCGCTAAAGAAGCAGCAAGTGCGATTTGCTTAAACTTAAACATTGAACATCCCTTTTACTTGTGTTGATGACCGTTTAAGTATAGCAATCGTTAACAATTTGATAACGTTTGAGTTCTCATCCTTAGAGGTTGATTTATAGATATATACTTTTTTATCAACTTAACCTGCTGATAAATAGCGTTTATACTTTAACCCCATAAAAAAAGCGTTGTATAAACAACGCTTTGTAGTTAGTGAAACGGATGGTTACACCGTTGGGACTGATGCTCGCCACGCTTGGTTCTGGCTATCTGAGATAGATCGGAACAAGTCACGTAGCTCTTTCAATAAGCCTTCTTGGAAACCAATGTTTTCATCGGCTTTCTGTTTGGCTGCTTGTGCGCGAGTCGCTTGTACTTCATCATCTTTGCTGCGCGCTTGCGCTTTGGTTTGCTCTACATTCGATGCTGAGTTTGCCATCTGGCCCAAAGCTTGAAGAATCGCGTTCTTCGCTTGGTTTGAGCTCATCAACTTATCGAACTTACGGCCACCACTTGTCAGCTGCGCTGTCGTGTCTGCGATATTGTCTTTCGCTAGTGAGTGCGCACGCTTAACCTGATCTTGCTGCGTTTTAGACAAGCTATTGTTATTTAATAACTCTTCTGCTTGATCGAAGCCAGCTTTTTGCGTTTTAAGTACATTATTGCTCGCCATTTCATTCTTGATTTCTTTCCCTGCTTTGAAAGAACCAAGGGCACCAATAATTGCGGTAGCACCCGCTAGTACACCCGAAACGACTGCCATCGCGATCATCGCGCTTGCCGAGTTGTTGAGTTCTGCCGCTTGGCTTTCTAAACTCGCGACGTTTGCTTCAACAGCAATTTCACGTTGTAGCACTTGCTGCTCACGGCTCAGCTTTGATACTTGATACAACAATGTTAATAGCGTCAACGATTGTGATACCGCATCTGATGGTGACTTGATCACCTCCTCACCGTTAAGCGCTTTCATCGTTGTGCTCATTAATGAGCTCACCGTCGGTGCAAGAGCGCTCATTAGGTTTGCAACAACTTGAGCTTGGTTACTCACTGTAGAAGCTTTAGGTGTCTCTAACTGGTAGCGTGCTGCACCAGAAACACCTGACTCACTTTGGCTTTTAACGGCGCCCGCTTCAAGCTTTGTTTCCGGCGCTTTTTCTGCTTTGTTGGTTTTAATGGTGTCGCCTAAACCGTATAGTTCACCACGACCCGTTCCGCCTACTTTATCTAGCATAATAAACTCCTTATACCGTTGCAGGACGGCTTAACACCGTTTGCATAGTTTCACTTTTCGCTTGAATCATTTGCATGATGAGACTCATCAGCTCTTGGAAGTCTTCCATCAACTTACCAATCTCTTCTTTGAGCTTATCAATGACAGCCTGGCTTAACGTCATTTTGGCTCGAAGGTCTGTGATATCAGCCTGAATCTCTGTCACGTGAGCATTGTTAGCAGCGTGGACACTGTCCGTTGCGCCTTTACCCACGTTGACGGCAAGATCGACGGTTTCTGCGCCATAACGAATCGCTTTCGCTGTTGTTGTCGCAGCTTTTGTGCCCATATCCGCCACTTTCGCCATGTTTGCAGCGGCTTTCGTAGCGATTTCCGTGACCTTTTGAGCTACCTTACCAGCACCTTTTGCTGCAAGTTTCGCGATACCGCCAGCAGCTGCACCACCAAACGTCACAACAGCTCCGATAACCGCGACGGCGATTTCTAATGCCATTAAGACTTTGTTTAGCACATCGACATTTACGCCCGCTTCTTTTAGCGCATCTTGAACGGCTGGCTCTTGCAACGCCATGCTCACTGCTCCCATGACGCCACCAGCGATCATAAGTGCACCGGCTGCTGCACCAACACCCGTTGCCACCATTACGGCACCAACAACAATAGAAACCACCGCACTGATCCAACCAAAGATCTTCGCTGCTAAGCCTGATTTTTGGGCTTCTTTTGCAGCGGCTTCCGATTCTTTGATTTTGTCTTGGTTTTCCACCATCTCTTTTTCGTGCTTAGCTTTTGCGACCTTCACTTCCTGAATTTTCAGCTCGTTTTGAGCACTTTTCAGTTTATCCGTGATAGCAGCAAGCTCTACTTCAAAATCATCAGCAGATCCTGCGATGATTTTGACGGCAATCGAACCTGTTTGGTCTGCAACTGCATGGAGAGATTTTGCAATGGTATCGACGATCTTTTGCAGCTGTGCCATGGCTTTTAGCGTCAAATCATTCACTTTGTCACTAACAGCTGCGTTAGGTGCATCTAACTGAACTTTTACTTTTCCGGTGTTCAGTACATCTGCATCTTTACTCTTCACGTTTTCTACCGTCACAGAAGGCGTCGCTGTAGACGCCGTTTTCTGCACGTTATCTAACGTGGCTTGGCCAGATTCAGGGCTATAAACCTGTGTCTGGATGCGGTCAAGTGCAATAGAACTCATAGTCTAATTACTCCTTTTTATTTCTCACCGCTTCTAACATGATGCCTGCACGCTCATGCAAATCTGCATATTGTGATTTTCCGGCAGACATCTCCTTCGCGCTGTAAAACCCACTCTCTGCTTCTGTCAGTTGTTCCAGTTTAAGGTGACATTCAGCAGAGTGAAAAGGTGGGCGTGGATCATTTACGTCCACTAGCGCTGCGTAGCTGTAGGCGTCTATTGCCTGCAGATACTCACCCAACTCCTGACGAGCCGCGCCAAGGCCAATGAAAAATCGCGCCTGATAATGATCAAGCATGCTGAGTAATTGAAATACTTTCGCTGCTTGCTCAATCTTTCCCGATTGGAAAAAGTTGTAACCTACGGCATAAATGTGTTCGATGGTGTCCTGAGACACATCGTGCAACATTTTTAGCGTGCCTCCCTCTTCCAAAAAAGACAGCAGTTCTTCTGCTTGCATTTGAGATGGATCGGTCGCGTTTGTTTTAGTCATGGTTGGTTATCCTTAAATGGCTCGTAGGATTTCTTGTAAAATACTGTGGTACTTCTGAACAAACTTGTTCATCGCTTCAACGGTCGAGTTGTATTGAGAACTGGTGTCGTTCAGCTCAGTGGTTTTGATTTGCACTTCATCGTTAAGCAACTTGGATTTAGCACTGACAGAACTAGAAAAATTAGACAGCTTTTTCGACTTCTCTTCGTCTTGGTACGACGCACCATCACCGATAGTAATACCTTGTGTTTGAAGGAAGTCTCGATGGTTTGTTATTTTATTATCCGTCAAATACTTGTACTCAGGTGAAGCTTCAAAATCCGTTTGATTGCTGTAGTTAAAGTCACTCGCTTTGAAGTTACTTTCTGGATATCCCGGTTTATAAACCCCATCAACACTTTGCGTAGAGTGAATTTTTGATTGCACAACACCAAAAACTTTAAGCTGTATTGTGAGATCCTCTAATGCCTCTTTCTGGTCATTACGTTTCTCTAAACGGTTAACACGACGCTCATTTAGCGCAAGCAGCACTTGCTCATCAAAACGGTCTCCAATGCTGGACTCAACAACGGCCAACAAATCACGAGCCGTTAGAGAGTGCTCTGCTCTCACCTCGCGATCCGCTTTCTCTTTGTCGGTGATATTGAGTAGACGCTCTTTCAATGCCCCTAAGTTCTTGCGCAATGCCTCGTATCGCTCAGTAAATGAAGCCCCGGTAGATTCACCTTTTACTATTTTTTCAAACTGTAATCGGATATCTCGTTCGGTGTTTTCTTTGATCAAATTAACTTGAGCTGCCGTTATTTGTGTCTTTTGGACATCGGCTATCGCTCTGTCCTGGTAAAAGTCGTCGATTTCTATATTTGTTAAACTCACCGCGAAGTTGGCGAACAGACTAGAAAGGGTCAAAGGCTCAGTTCCACCAATAACAGTGTTAAGTGCTGCTTTTAGATTGTTCGTTCCACTCGCCTCACCATAAGCTGCGCTATATTGGCCTTTCACTTGAGCGGCCATTTCATCTAACGCTTCTTTAAGCTGCTGTTTAGAAATACCAGGAGTCCAGGTAATTCTGCTAGCTAGCGCACTTGCGTCATCGGTGCTTAAAGTAATACCAATGCCTTGAAAACTACTTTTTAATTGAGCTGAGACTTGAAGGGCGAAACTCTCTTTAGTCAACAGAAAGTCCGAGCTCTTCAGCTGCGCGAGATTAACGGAACCTAGGCTACTAAAGGCATTGCGAAGAAAAGAAATAGAAGCATCTCTCACTTCACGGGAGCCCATTTGATTAGCAAGCTCTGCAACAAAAAGAGAAATTTCTTTGGTGGCATTAGCCAGACCTGTCTCGGAGAGGTTGGCGATCTGCTCCGCTTGGTTACTCTGAGTGCCCAGATTAAATTGACTAACAAACTCAGTAGATAACGAGCTATCTACGTTTTCCGTCAGTAACTTACTAAACCAAGCCTGAAACTGATTTGATAGCGTTTGGTTTGTTTGAGCATTAAACTCGGCTGCGGTTAATTCGCCATCTGAGTTAGCACTTTGTAGCGACTTTATCCAAACAGATGCGGTGTCGGTCAATGATATATCAGCAAACGCGTTATTTTTCGCTTTTAGGTTTTCAAGTGTATCAACATAAAGCGCGATGCTTTGTGATTCCGTTTGTCCCGAGATAGTTGGCAATGAAGAGATTAGAGAGGCAAGTTGCTGAGTCTCTGCTTCACCCAGTACAGGGGTAAATGCCTCTATCAAGTTTTGTTGGAAAGTGGGTAATGGTGCACTACTCGCAGCTGTGTCTGTTGCTCCTATCGTAGAGCCAGTCGTTTTCATATTCGTCATTTCCAAACCTCTAAATCATCATGCCGCGCATCACTGTGGGACGCTTTCTGCGTTTACCTGACGTACCTTGTAGCTGAGTTTGTTGTTGCCGGCGGCGCTGGACTTCGTCTATTAGCTCTTGCTCTGCACGTTTCATGGTATCTACTGGTGCTTTTATGCCGCCAAGTAAAACATCACCCGCAACAGGACCAACACCTAAGCCTTCCAATAGCTCGTTAAAAATATCGGTTCTGTCTTCAGCTTTTCTAATGGCAAGCTCAGCGTTCTCAATCGCATCGGTAAACGGTTGCTTCATCTTGATTCCTATCTTAAAGCGGGTCATCTCATCGGTGCTGTCAGTAACAGTCGTGAGTTTTTACTTTTTCAACTTTTTCAAAGGTCTATAATCTGCTAGGCGTAAACAGTACCAGTCGTCTAGCTCATCATGGCTTGCACCGCATGCTTTTAGATAGAATTGTGCCAATCGCTGGCTGCTCATGTTGCTACCACGTAACACATCGACGTTGCCGCGAATGACCCAATCGGAGGGATAAAGTTGAATGGCATGTTCAGCCAAAAGAAATAAGCCGGCAAAGGGGTTACTCAACCCCAATTTGGGACGAACGCGTTTCAGAAGAACGATGATGATTTCACCGTCCTCCACCCGAAAAACGAGCTCTAAGCCTTCAACTTCAATTCGATAACCAAGTTGAATTTCACTTTGTTGCCAAAAGTATGGCGTCACTTCGATCCCCGCTTGCGCCAGCGAGAGTATTAGTTTTGTTTTCATTACATCCCCACCCTTCCAAGTGGCTGAATATTGATTTGCTGGGTTAGTTCTTGAAATGACAAAACGGGCAGATCGTAGTATTCCGATTCAATAAGCTTTCGCACATATCGGCGTACATCCATAGACACAACTAGCACAGGTTTATTCGGCATGCGGCTTAAGTCACCAATGGTCTGTTTCACATCACTGACAAATTGTTGCGTTACTGACGGATCTAACGCCAAGTAACTCCCTGCTGAGGTTTGACGAATACCGCTGCGTATTGTGTCTTCGAGATTTTGATCCAATAAGTAAGCGGGCAACATGTTTTGTCCGCTCGCGTATTTGTAGCAAATGTAACGTTTTAAGCTGGAACGAATGTACTCCGTCAGCTGTACAACATCTTTCTCTTTTTGGCCCCACTCAACCATCGCTTCCAAGATCACGCGAAGGTTTCGGATAGAAATGTCTTCAGAAACCAAGCGTTGCAAGATTTCCGTCATTTTTTGCAACGGAACAATACGCTGGGCTTCTTTGACTAGCTCCGAATAACTGCCTTCCATCTGCTCCAACAGATAACGCGTCTCCTGAATACCAATAAAGTCTTGTGCGTACTCCTTGAGAACATGAGACAAGTGGTACGTTAAAATTCTGTCGGGTGTGAGAAAACCTACATGACTGGCTACGAGTTTTTGCTCATAACTCTGTGCCACCCAAATGCTAGAAATACCAGGTAGAAAATCTTCATCTTGCTCATAAGGCACGCCTAATAAATCGATCTGTTCATTCCCTTCTGTCACCAAGAGTTGATCTTTAACAATTCGTCCTCGTGCAACCGGGACTTCTTGTAACTGAATTAAGTACTCGCCATTTTGCATCCCCTCGTTAAAGCGCAGGTGGATGCCTGGGAAAGGCACGCCTAGGTCGAGATATAGTGCGCGTCTAACCCTTGCTAGCTCTTCATTTAATGCGACCGCTTCCAAGCTTTCCTGAAGGCTCGCGTCAAGATCGATCAAGAGTGGGACCGTCATGGCAAACTCTTCTTGCTCACCTAATTTGCCTTTACTGTTTCTAGATGGAGTGGGTTTGCTTGGCTTCGCTGCTGGCGAACCGGCCCCTTGCGAAACAAAGCTTGATAAGTCGGTGCTATCTGATTCAGCTTGTTTTTTCTGTTGATAGAAAAGGAAGAAACCACCACCACCAACCACGGCGGCCAAGACAAGAAAAGTGATTTTTGGAAACCCAGGGATGAGTGCGAACAGCACCAAAAGCACACCACCAATAAGAAGCGCACGTGGCTGAGCAATCACCTGCCCACCAATATCCGACCCAAGATCAGAAGAGTCTTCATGAGAAACACGCGTCACGATAATACCGGCGGTAATCGCGATAAAGAGTGCCGGGATCTGCGACACCAAACCATCGCCAACGGTCAAAATCGCAAATAACTCAAGTGCTTCAGAAGCACTCATGCCTTTTTGCGTTACCCCGATCGTGACGCCACCTAAGATGTTGACCACAATGATGACCAGACCCGCAATGGAGTCGCCTTTAACGAACTTCATCGCGCCATCCATCGAGCCATACATTTGGCTTTCTTTTTCAATCAGTGATCGTCGGTGCCTAGCTTCGTGTACGTCAATTACTCCAGCACGCATGTCACCGTCAATACTCATCTGCTTACCAGGCATCGCATCGAGTGAGAAGCGCGCACTAACTTCTGCTACCCTTTCTGAGCCTTTGGTGATCACCATAAACTGAACAATGGTAATGATCAGGAACACAACAATACCGACCACTAAGTTACCGCCCACAACGAAGTTACCGAATGTATAAACGATTTGACCAGCATCGCCTTGTAGCAAGATCAAGCGGGTTGTCGTGATAGATAAAGACAGACGAAACAATGTCGTGATCAATAGCACCGCAGGAAATGCAGAGAACTCAAGTGGCGTGGTGATGTAAATCGCTAACATAAGCAGCACCACCGCAATGCTCATGTTGGTGCCAATCAGCACATCCACCAGTGCGGTAGGAAGTGGCAATATCATCATAAAGACGATCGCGAGTAACATCACCGCAAGCATGATGTCTTTGCGTTGCCCTACTTTGTTTAGAATATCGATCAACTTATTCATGTGATTCACTATTTAAAGATTGCAGATAGCGTCGGTGCGCTTGGCGTGCCCCATCGACGTCATTTTGTTTCCAACGCGCTTGGCTTAAACAAAACCAGAGTCCTGCCGAGTCAGGATGAAGGTCGGATTTTAATAAGTGCTCACACACCTCAATCGTCCGGGTATATCGACCACTTTGTAAACACGCCACAGCAAGTGTTTGCATCGCCTCTTTGTGATGCGGTTCTATTTCTAGAACCGCATCGAGAATAGAAATGGCATGCTCTGGCTTTTGGTATTGAACTTGTAGCGCAGCGTGAACAAGTAAGAGTTCAATGTCTTTGGATCTCAACATGTTGGTTAGACCTGAATAAGGAGATTGAGCGCCATAGTGAGGTAACGCTGATCAAGTTGTGTACTTTGTAGCGTTTCGGATGCTTTGATAAAAGAAACGGAGCCTGAGTCCTGTGCAAGAACTTGCAGCTGAGCCAACGTTTCATCGAACTGTTGGCGGTACTTTTCTGGACGCAACAACTCTGAGTGCAACAATTTTGGCTTGGTTAACGCGATTAGGTATTGGTCTGAAGGCCTGAGGTCATAGAGCTTCTCTAAATGCGTAGCGACCGCCTGTCCATCCGGAAGTAATTGAAACCGTTCAGGGAAATCGGCCTTAACCTCACTATGAGTAACATGCGTGAAGGCTTCTATGCCTACGTTTAAAGTGCTAACTCGAGTCATGAGCCTGCCACATCGTTATGCAGACGAGCCAAAAGCGTAAACGCTTGCTCTAAGGTCGGAAGTGTTACTTCTTCTCCTTTTAGCCTTGCTGAAAAAACCAGAGTTTGCTCATCTAACAAGCCGGTTTTAATTTCGAAAGGCCAGCCTTGATCGGCATGACACAAACACAGTGCACTTTGAATCATGTCACTGGTTTGATGCCAAGATAACGCTCGAGACAACATCAAGAATAACTGCTCACCCTGTCGCTCAATATGCAGCGTACCACTTTGCTCAAAATCCAGCTGCACCCGTCCAGCTGATGAGAAATCGACGGCATCGAGCCCCATTCCTCGGCAAAATTCATCGACGGATGCATCAATCCAACTCATCTTCCCACGCTTCCTCTTCTTCTATATCAATGGCTTCGTCTAGCGCCTTTTGTACCGCTTGGATTAAATTCTGTCGTTGTTCTTCATCGGCGAATACGTCAATTGGGATTGCGCGAACTAACTTATGGAACTCTCGAAAAAAATCGATTTTTTGTTCTACCGCCGTCAATTCCATTGCGTTGGCGACTTTCCATATCTCATCACTGCTTACCCATCGCTGCTCTACCAACGCAATCACATCAGCCATCAAATTAGAAACTTGATAAGCCATAATTCGTCCTTTCCGGTTTAAACATTTGGAACAGCTGACTCACACGATCTTGCAACGTATTTAGAGTTTTGAGTTTTTGCATATCGGACATCAACCACTGCAACTTAACCGAATCGATACTGCTACCTTGAACACTAAGATCTGCACTCATGCCTTGCAGCATAAAGTCAACAGCAGTCGATACCTCCTGCTCACCAAAGCGCGCCACTACATCTTGATAAGCCGCGCCGAGCCCTTGATAACTATGAACGGTATCGCGGTAGAAGCCGCGCAGCTGATGCAAAGAGCTAAACTCTTGCTCTTGGCTGTATTCATCAGCAAAATTTGAGACACGGATTTCCGTATCAATTTGAGACCATGTATCTGGGTTTTGCTCGATTCTTAGAAGTGCTTGGTCAATCAGCGCTAGTAGGTGTTTACTTTCTGGACTCGCACTCAAAAACTTTTTAACGGCTTTTAGGGCGAGGTATTGATGGCTTTTCTCCTCGGAAAACCCATTCAAGTAGGCTTGTAATTGCGCGATGGTCGAGATATTTCCTCCCGCCATTTTTGTAGCCAAATCTTTGATCTTTTGATTCTTTTCAAGATCAGGGACTTTTCTTAAATAGTCCGAAACGAGTTCATGTGCTTCATTAACTCGAACACCACTGTCTTTCACTTTGCGCTTGGTCAGATCTTTCTCTGCTTTTTCGGAACCGAGTGAAGTGAGTTCTTCCATCGCATCAAAAAGTGATTGTGTGGCATTGTGAACACGGACGGTTTCACCGCGATAATTGCCTTTTTGTGAAACGTCGGGGCGAGACGATTCCAACCCGTTTTGGATAGACGCATCAAACTTTGGATTTGTTGCGATATGATTGTTGATAATACTCATTCACTTGCACTCCTTCCGCACAATACAGGCGAATTATAGGAAGTGCGCTTTTTTGAAGCTGTCAAAATCAGACGTGTTTTTTTAGTGCGCTTTCAGTTTTCTAAAAACTCCCGACTGATATTCACTATAAATTGATTCTTATACTTTCTATCCTCTCAGCATCAATCATTGCGCATATTTTTACCTTGAACGATTTCTCATACATCACTGATATCCAACAATCTGCGATTAAACACACGCGTTTGATCCAAATTCGCGGGCGCGTTACACAAGTCACCGGCACCATTATCAAAGCTGTCGTCCCTGGCGTTCGTGTAGGTGAACTGTGTGAGTTGCGTAATCCCGATCAAACTCTGTCTTTGTTAGCGGAAGTGGTTGGCTTCCAGCAGCATCACGCTCTGCTCACCCCGTTAGGAAATATGTTTGGGATTTCCTCAAATACAGAAGTAAGCCCAATGGGCAAAATGCACGAAGTGGGTGTTGGCGACCACCTGTTAGGTACAACGCTTGACGGGCTTGGGCGTCCTTTCGATGGTACGCAAAGTCAGGAACCAAGTGCTTGGTATCCTGTTTATCGCGATGCGCCACCACCAATGCAACGTAAACTGATTGAAAAGCCAATCTCTCTTGGCGTTCGATCCATTGATGGGCTACTGACCTGTGGTGAAGGTCAGCGCATGGGTATTTTTGCAGCGGCTGGCGGGGGTAAAAGTACCCTACTGGCAAAACTGATTCGCTCCGCAGAAGTTGACGTGACCGTTCTCGCTTTGATTGGTGAACGTGGACGCGAAGTGCGCGAGTTTATTGAGCATGACCTAGGCGAAGAAGGTATGGCCAAATCGGTTTTAGTGGTCGCTACCTCTGATCGCCCAGCAATGGAGCGCGCCAAAGCCGCCTTTGTTGCCACTTCTATCGCAGAATATTTTCGTGACCAAGGTAAACGCGTGCTACTGCTGATGGATTCGGTGACGCGTTTCGCCCGCGCACAGAGGGAGATTGGACTAGCCGCAGGCGAGCCACCAACACGACGTGGCTATCCACCTTCTGTTTTTGCCGCTTTGCCAAAGCTGATGGAACGAGCTGGACAATCAGACAAAGGATCAATTACAGCACTGTACACCGTGTTGGTGGAAGGTGACGACATGACGGAGCCTGTCGCGGATGAAACTCGCTCAATTTTAGACGGGCACATCATTCTCTCGCGCAAACTTGCGGCAATGAACCATTACCCCGCCATTGATGTACTTCGGTCAGCAAGCCGAGTGATGAATCAAATCGTTGAATCCGATCATCAGGTGTCTGCTGCTCATATTCGCGAAATGTTAGCTAAGTATGAAGAAGTTGAACTGCTAATCAAAATTGGCGAATACCAACATGGCGCAGATAGCCGAGCGGATATGGCCATTGCACAAAGTGATGATATACGCGCCTTTTTACGCCAAGGCACTCATGAACCAAGCGATCTTGATGGCGCTATCGCTCAACTTAAAGGGATGGCGAAACAATGATAGAACGCTTATTAGAAATCAAAAAAATTCGCGCTGACCGTGCGGATAAAGCCGTCAAGCGTCAAGAATACCGAGTGTCAAACGCCGCAGCACAGGTTCAAAAGGCCGAACGTTCTGTCGCGGACTATCACGTTTGGCGCCAGGAAGAAGAAGAGCGACGTTTTGCTAAAGCAAAACAACAAACGCTCGTTCTTAAAGAGCTGGAAACATTAAGACAAGAAATCGCGTTGTTAAGAGAGAGAGAAGCCGAACTTAAACAACGTGTGGCCGAGTCAAAAAAAGCGCTTGAAATCGAACGCTCGGCACTTAAAGAAAAGCAAAAAGAGGCGCGACAAGCCCATAAAACCAAAGAAAAATTCGTTCAGTTGCAGCAACAAGAAGTCGCGGAAAAATCGCGAGAAAGGCAATACCAAGAAGAACTCGAACAGGAAGAGTTTCGCACTGTCGACATTATCTAAAGGTTCACTATGCGCATTACCCCAACAACTGAAACATCGAATACGCTGCACAAATCAACGCCGGAACAAGTGCCTCTCGAGAAGGAGGCCGAGCTTCAATCACAATTCGAGCATGCAATGACGAAGAAGCCTAGCAAGGGAAAGGAGTCTATCGTTGCGAATCCCCAAAAAAATCATACTGGCGAAGAAGACATACCGCTAAGGCATAAGACATCTCAAGGTCTAGATAAGAAACTTAACCTATCGAACCAAGAAGCCAACGCTGACAAAAACACCTCCACTTTAAAAGGTAAAAGTGACGTCGTCACTAAGAGAGATATAGAGAAACCGCAAGACGACGCAGCAAATAGCGAAGAAATAATTAGCGAAAACAATAAATTGCTTAAAAATGATGGAAAAAGCGATGGCGACACAGTTCTAAGCTCCCCTTCTACCGAGCGTGTTGATCCTCACTTTCAAGCTCAAGCTCATTTGAAAGATGATAAACCGACGCCGATGGATAAACATACCTCGCCGGATTGTCTCTCTACGCTTGAATCTGGCTTGCTTCCCCAAAGTGCGACAGAGACAGAGCTCGCTCAATATGGGATTAACATTGTTGGCTTAACGAAAAAGCAAACTGAAAAAACGCACAATAAGCGTGCAACTCCGTCGCTACAGAATACAGGCAAACGACCAGACCAAACTGGTGGCCTGCCTGAAACCAAGCCTCTTGAAAAAATCGAGACGAAAAGCGCACTATTCGCCGTTAAAACGGATGAAGAAAAAGTGCCCTCTCAGCCCTTTGCAAGTGCGGTAACACAAGGCGATGTCATCCTAAAAAGTGTTGCTTCGCAGGCTCAACCAAGCCCAACGCGAGACGTAAACCAATTACTCCAGCAATTGGTGGACAAAATCTATGTTGCTCTGCCAACCGCATCGGACAACAAAGAGGTTCGGCTGTTTCTAAGTGAAGGGCAATTAAAAGGTGGTGAAATCCACATCAAGTTGGACGCTCAAGGGTATAGCGTGACGATTCGACAAGAGCATGCCCTTTCCATTATTAGCCAGCAAGCTAGACAAGATCTTGCTGAACGGCTAAACCGATTCGGCGGTGAGCAGCCACTTCGCTTAGCGATCAGCGAACAAACTCAACAGCTCGATCAACAACAACATGAACAACAACACTCACGCCAACAACGCAGCGTGTATGAAGAATGGCAAGCGGAGAATGACCTATGACGCCGTTAATAATCCCCAAAGTGGATGCAGAAAGTATCGCGCTCAGCAATCAACTTTGTGCAAAACAGTGCCACTTCCAAGGGACTGATGGTCAGAGCGTATCGATTACTGTTGCTCAAATCCCTTCATTTGAAGGGTTCCGTTTAACCACGTTGATTGGAGGGCAAACCCTACAAGTAGACTTTTCTCGTGCGCAGCTCCAACATTGGCTGAAATCGACCTTAAATGCTACTGCGTTTGAGTCCCTGCCTAACTCCCTCCAGTTAGCACTTTTGAGCTCACAGATAGAACCGCATAGTGAGGCAATCAAAGCGCTATTTGGTCAGTTACCCATTCTTAGTCAACTACAGCCGTTAGAGGCGAGCCAGGCCCAAGAGCATACTTTAATGTTAACCCTCAATAAGCCTAACGGCTCTCTTTGTTTGTGGGTTAGCGAAGGATCAGACGTGTTGTTGGATGCGCTACCAAACAGCGCTGCTCTACAAGCTCGACACCTCGCTTTACCTGTGTGGTTAAGTCTTGGAAGGACCCATTTGACGTTAAGCGAATTTAATTCGCTCGAGCTGGGAGATGTCATCTTTTTTGACGATGGTTACATCGCCAAGCAACAAGCCATTTTTCAAGTATCTAACCAGAATCTCTGGCGCTGCCAACTGGATGACCAAACTCTTCACATTATGGAAAAAGAAACCAATATGAATGACGTAAACACTTCAGAAATGTTAACCGACCACCAGCAACTGCCTGTGGAACTCACGTTTGATATCGGCCATCAAACCATCACGCTAGAGCAGCTTAACCAGCTTCAGCCAGGGTACGTATTCGAGCTAAACCAGCCTGTATCTAAGCCGGTAACATTGCGTGCCAACGGCAAAATCATTGGTGAGTGTGAACTGGTTAATGTTAACGAACATTTAGGTGTGCGCGTACTGGAGCTGTTCGGTGGCACGCAGGAGCCAGCATGATCCAGTTACCCGACGAGCTCAATCTCATTGTCAGCTTAGCACTGCTGGCACTGATCCCATTTATCGCCATGATGGCGACGTCATTTGTGAAACTCGCCGTTGTATTCTCACTGCTGCGTAACGCTCTCGGTGTACAGCAAATTCCGCCGAATATGGCGCTTTACGGATTGGCTATCATTCTGTCAATTTTCATCATGGCTCCCGTCGGGTTTGAAACCTACGACTACGTAAAGCAGCATGATATCTCCCTTGAAGATTCTGCAAGTGTAGAAGGCCTCATTGAAAGCGGTTTACAGCCTTATCGAGAATTTTTGAAAAAGCATATTCGGGAAACCGAAGCCATATTCTTCACTGATGCTGCACGCACATTGTGGCCACAGAAGTACGTAGACCGTTTAGAGTCGGACAGCTTATTGCTCTTACTGCCCGCATTTACCGTCAGCGAGCTTACTCGCGCTTTTGAAATTGGCTTTCTGTTGTACTTACCGTTCATCGCTATTGACCTAATTGTGTCGAATATCCTACTCGCGATGGGGATGATGATGGTATCGCCAATGACGATTTCCCTCCCCTTCAAATTGTTGCTTTTTGTCTTGCTTGACGGCTGGACAAAGCTCACCCACGGCTTAGTGTTGAGTTACGGTTAATCACGGAGAAAGTATGCATTCTGCTGAAATCATTCATTTCACGACTCAAGCATTAACCCTAGTGTTGTACTTGTCATTACCGCCGATTTTAGTCGCAGCATTGGTTGGTACATTGGTGTCGCTTATTCAGGCGTTAACTCAGGTCCAAGAACAAACGTTAGGCTTTGTGGTCAAGCTTATCGCGGTCATTATTACGCTGTTCGTCACAACGCAATGGCTAGGGGCAGAGCTCCACGCCTTCGCCTCGCTTGCTATGGATAAAATTCCTCAAATACGATGAGTTATCACGACTTACACCAGGTTTTATTTTTGTACAGTCTGACGTTACCTCGGTTAATGGCATGCTTCATCTTTTTGCCTATTTTGAGCAAGCAAATGCTAGGCGGCACCATGGTGAGAAATGGTGTGCTTTGCTCACTCGCGCTGTTTATATTTCCGATGATTAATCAGCAAAGCTTGCCCGCAGAAACCGACGGCATTTGGCTGATAGTGATTTTGGGTAAGGAGGTATTAATTGGGCTATTGATAGGGTTTGTTGCTGCTATCCCCTTTTGGGCGATAGAAGCGGTCGGTTTTCTGGTCGACAACCAACGTGGTGCTGCCATGGCAAGTATGTTTAACCCAACGCTAGGCTCACAATCCACACCAACAGCCGTGTTGCTGACCCAAACGTTGATTACCCTGTTCTTCTCTGGCGGGGGCTTTGTCACTTTTATCTATGCGTTATTCAAAAGCTATACATCTTGGCCGATCGTGGACTTTTTCCCAACCGTTAGCGACGCATGGGTTAGCTTCTTCTACGCGCAATTTGAACAGCTTATGTGGCTTGGTGTGTTGATGTCCGCTCCACTAGTGTTGGCAATGTTTCTTGCTGAGTTTGGTCTGGCGCTTATCAGTCGTTTTGCACCGCAATTGAATGTTTTTTTCCTTGCCATGCCAATAAAAAGTGCCATCGCGAGTGTTTTACTGATCGTGTATCTCGGAATAATGATGGATCACTTTGAAGTACAGTTTTACGGCATTACCCGATTCGCAGAACAACTCAATACCATTTGGCAATAACGCTTAGGATTCTTTATGAGTGCAGAAAAAACTGAGCAACCCACCGCAAAAAAGTTACGCGATGCTCGACAGAAAGGTCAGGTTGCCAAAAGCCAAGAAATCGTATCGTCTGCATTAATTTTGGCGCTCATAATTGTACTGTTTGCGTTCGCCGATTATTACATGTCGCACATCTCAGCGCTTATTCTCCTACCAAGTAAGCTTGCTTATCAGGGTTTCCAAGATGCGCTAGTCGATGTCGCTATCGCCATCGCAAAAGAAATTGCCTATCTACTCGCTCCGATTATTCTGGTTGCTGCACTCGTCGCCATCTTTTCCAATATGGGGCAGTTCGGGTTCCTATTTAGTGGTGAATCCGTTAAACCCGACATCAAAAAGATCAATCCCGTCGAAGGTGCCAAACGCATTTTTTCCCTCAAGAGTGTGATTGAGTTTATCAAGTCGATCCTTAAAGTCTCTCTTCTTTCCTGCATTATCTGGGTGACATTACGCGGTAACATCAACACTTTAATGCAAATTCCAACTTGTGGGCTAGAATGTGTCCCGACCATTACTGGCGTCATGATTAAACAATTAATGATTATCTCTTCGGTAGGCTTCATCGTCATCGCTGCCGCAGATTTTGCGTACCAGAAGTTTGATCACACGAAAAAGCTCAAAATGAGCAAGGACGAAGTGAAGCGCGAATACAAAGAGATGGAAGGCAGTCCAGAAATAAAAAGCAAACGTCGTCAGTTACACCAAGAGCTACAAGCCTCTAATCAACGTGAAAACGTTAAACGTTCTAATGTATTAGTTACAAACCCAACACATATCGCGGTTGGCCTTTATTACAAGAAAGGCGAAACGCCCCTGCCCGTCATCACTTTGATGGAAACCGATGCGGTAGCCAAACGTATGGTCGCAATCGCTAAAGAGGAAGGCGTGCCTGTGATGCAAAAAGTCCCTCTTGCTCGTGCACTATACGCCGACGGTAACGTCGACCAGTACATCCCAAGCGATCTTATTGAGGCAACTGCGGAAGTGCTTCGTTGGTTGGCTTCGTTAGAGTCCGAGGCGGACTAACAAACCACATCCCATTCAAGATCTGGGCTTACAACTGCCCAGCTTTCAACCTCGATACTTTCAACGCTATAATGCGGTATCCTTTAACTGTATGTTGTTTTTATGAAATCTAGCTTAAGCATTCGCTCCTACACGAAACGTATGAGCCGACATACTCATAGTGATTATCATCAACTGGTGCTTCCTCTCCAGGGCAACATACATATTGATATGGATAGCTATGTCGGAAAGGTGGCGGTTGGCGACTGCATAGTCATCCCCAAAAGTTGTGCTCACGGGTTTAATGCCGAAGAGTCATCACGCTTTATTGTTGCGGATATGACCACTTTGCCCACTCATTTGATGGATAATAGTGTGGCTGTGTTTTCGATTAGCCCGCCTCTACTGAGCTTTATCCAGTTTGTCGAAAAGCAACTTGAGTATCAGGTTAATGATGAAATTGAAAACTCAATGGTTGCAACCTTCTATCTGTTGCTGGAGCAGCAAAAGCGGTCTCGCTCCGTGGATTTGCGTATTCGAGATGTACAGGTTGTGATCGCGGAGCAGCTTGATCAGCCACTCACCATTGCCTCATTAGCGAATGCCGCTTGCTTGAGTCCGACGCAGTTTAAAAAGCTTTTTAAAGAGCAGCTAAAAGTGAGCGTCCATAAGTACATTACACTACAACGTATGGAAAAAGCCAAAGCACTACTGACTCATACAGACCTTCCAGTTCAGTTGATAGCTGAACGAGTTGGTTATAGTGACCTTTCCGCGTTTAGTCGACGGTTTTCAATGCATTTTGGTATGTCTCCTAGAGAGTTTTCCCGATAGTCACTAAAATAGTCTTCTGGAACAAGTATTCCGTCTTTTCAGCACAAAAATCTCTATCGCTTTCTTTTATTCTTTCTACCCTAAAACAGCCATTCACTAGGTAGAAATTACAGTGTTAAAAAAACATTTCACCGACTATCAATTAGGAACTTTATCCATACTTTTTGCTTCAACCCTGTGGGGAACGACGGGCACCGCTGCCAGCTTGGCACCGGATGTCAGTGCTCTCGCCATTGGCGCATTTTCTATGGGTATTGGTGGGTTTATGCAAGCATGTCTATCTGCGAAGTCACTGAAGAGAGATTTTCGAAAAGTCGTACATAAGAAGAAAACGTTACTGATTAGTATTATCGCCTTAGCCACCTACCCACTGGCTTTTTATTCATCAATGCGATTCGCTGGTGTGGCTATTGGTACGGTTATTTCTATCTCCACTGCTCCTTTCTTTTCTGCTTTGTTAGAGTGTCTCTTTAGCCGAAATCAGACCATAACCAAGCGCTGGATGATGAGTTTCGCAATCGGGGTCATTGGCATTACCTTGTTGCTGGCTTCTGAGTCATCCGCAAATAGCTTATTTGATCAGGATATGAAGCATTGGGGTGTATTACTTGGCCTATTGGCAGGTTTGACGTACGCCATTTACTCATGGGGAGTAAAGGCTATGATTGACCACGGCATTGAATCGCAAACGGCCATGGGAAGTGTTTTTGGTATTGGTGGAGTTTTGCTTCTACCAACACTTTTCATCACGGGTGATAATCTATTTGCATCGTCAACTAATACGGCGGTCATGCTCTACATGGCCTTGATTCCAATGGGGTTAGGTTACGTCGCTTTTGGGTTTGGGCTACGGTTTGTTACAGCCAGTGGAGCTAGCATACTCACGCTATTTGAACCTGTTATCGCAGCAGCACTAGCAGTTGCGATTGTTGGGGAAGAAATTTCTTTCATTGGTTGGGTTGGTATAACGTTGACACTTGTGTGTTTGTTTCTTCAGTCGAAAAGTTAAATTAAACCGATATTAGCCAGCCCCAAAAAGGAACGCTGACGGTAGATAAAGTAAGGAGCAGCACCTACTCCCTACTTTACCATTTGAAATTACACCCAGCCTTCTGCCAAGTACATCAATCGCAATTGACTTGGTGAGCCTAGTTTTTCTAGCGCATCTAATTGGACGTCACTCAGGTTTGGGCATTTATCAAGATAAACTCGTCCGTTTGCTGCATCTAGGGGGAGCTTGTAGGTGAGCTTTTCGTTTATTTTACTTGCTTCCCCTTTATCAATCGCTCGAACAGCTGGCATGAGCCAATCCCAATCTTCTCCTAACAGTTTTTTAAACGCCCCGTTAGCAATAGACTCGGTTTTACTTGGTGCATCCTCTGGGCTTAGCTTCAAGATAGAGTCTACGTCAGGAACCAAGTGCTCACTTGGCTCTGAACCCAACATCTTTTTCAGTGTTAATCGAGCGGTTTCCATCTCTTGTGCCTCTTTAGGCGCTTGAGGAGAAGTCATTGCAGTATTCTCCTTAGGACCAAGGTACGCCATTAATGCGCGGACAGAAGCCGGATCTTGCATACTGAAGGTAAAGTCTCCTTTGGCATTAGAAACTTCAAGCCTTGGTAAAACACCAGACATCTCACCTTGCATGAGTTGTTCTTTGACTTCTGTATTTAGTCCGTATGCTCCAGCTTGGTTCGCCACAAAACCACCGCCGCTCATGATAGCAGTCGTTGCCGCAGAACCGATTGCCTCTTTTGCTATCGGTGTGACGCCCACCGTTGCTACAGAGCTAACACCGAACGTGCCCAGGCTCCCCGTCGCCATACCTAACGTAGCTCCAATGCCACCTTCAGCCGACAGTATCGCATGACCTTGAGCCAAGGTTTGCTGCATCGGCATAGAAAGACGTTGATCTCGCCCTGGCAGCTGTGAAATTTGTTCTAACTGATGATGGTAAGCCTCAGCATCACCATTTACGGCCGCTTTGTGCAACTCTCTACCTGTAGAAATCAATAAGCCAACGCCAGGTAATGCCAAGTTAATAACGGCGTTCACACCAGAACCTTTTAGCTTTTCTTTGCCCATCTGCAGCAGTTCAGCAGCGAAGCCATCCATTTTTCCTGGATACTGGGCTTCTAAACTCACCTGCATACGCGGATCTTTGCTGATCGCATCAAACGTATTTTTAAGCTGCTGGTACGTATCGCTGCTCACTTTTATTTCATCCAATAGGCTGACAACTTCTAAGATTTTACGCTCAGTAAGTGGCTCACCGCGATAGCCTGAAGGACTCACTAGGGAGTAAGCCAACAGCGCAACCTCAGGTTTTTCTTGCTTAAGTAGCGCCTGCTTTAAATCAAGGTGAGTTTTGATGTTTTCTTGGAAAAACTTAGTGTATTTGCTTCTCAATACGCCTTCGTGAATAGAAGCAAACTTGTGACCTTTGTGGAATGTGGAAGGCTCTTTTACTTCACCTCTTTTGCTGATCACTCGGTCATCTTTTTGCGCAGCAACTGCACGAAACTGTTCTAGATCAGGTACTGGGCTTTGGCTGATTTTTTGTGTTGTATTAACCATTTTTCTCTCCTACACACGAAGTGATTGAACATGAGCTTGTTCATGATTAGAGGTGGTTGGAATCGCTTGATCCAACATTGCGAAACGCGCTTGCCACAGCTCGGCCTGTTCAATAACTTCGTGAAACCAAGCGGTAAGGTTCGTCGTATTTAGATGCTCAACGGGTTTACGTCCTGCTAAGACAAGCTGTCGACCATTTGGAGCTAAAGCAAGTGCGAGGTTGCCACTACCAATTCCTTGATAGTTAGCATGAGCAAGAAGCTCTAAACCTTTTAGTCGTTGTTCACCGGATTTTTCTAACCCTCCGAACGTTACAGACAACATCAAATCATCCGTATCTGTCGCGATGAAATACAACATGTAGCGATCATCGACCAGTAGCTGACAACGTTCATTTTCTTCAAAATTCAGTTCGGGCAACTCATTGAGTTGGCAAAACTCCAAGAGCAGTTGTTGAATCGTGTTCATAACTTTTTCCTTTTGTTTCAATAACTCTATTGAACAACGATTGCAGATTGAACGATGTCGGTAATGGCTTTATTTTTGTCACTTTTTCGCCTTCATTGTGAGGTTTTCCGCAGAAATCTCGCTCTAAAATCGAGTTGCCAGAGTAATAAAAAAGAGCAGCTCAGAGCTGCTCTTTCAATAAAGGTTAGATGCTTAGCATGGTGTATTTGCTCACTTCTTTTGCAGATTGACTAACCCAGTTTATGGCTATCAAAAATGACTTCTGTTGGCGGGAACATATTCGAAACAGGTGGTCGTTGTGCATCTCCAAACATTGGTGCACCGAATGCAGATGTCGCCCACGGGTCAACAATTTTCACATCCTTACTCCACGTTGATGGATCTTTTATGTCGCTCCCATCTTGTCGACCAACCAGTACATAAAGGTGTGTACCTGAATGACCCTTTTTAAACGCAACCACTTCTACTTTGGGTTCACTTTCAGGTGTTCCTGACATGCCTTGAATCATCTCAGCGGCGGCAGCAAAAGCAAATGTAGTACAGCAGCCGGCTTTCGCGGTTTGTACTGCCTTAGCAATGTTCTGTAGAGTGCTTAATTGCGGTGCGGTTCCTCTTTGTGCTGCAGCTTGAACTCCGTTTGCGGACATCGTCGCTCTGTGATCTTGCATGATTCGCGCTTGATCCGCGTGAAGCTCTTTTAGTCGTGGCTTTCCTTTTGTTTCATAAAACTGTGACCCCTTAACACCGAACGTATTTAAGTCCGTACAGGCAAAATCACCAAGCTTTTGAAGGTTGGCTTTATGTTCGTTGATAAGCGCGACACTCGATGAGGCTTTATTGGTTTTGGAAGAAGAGGCTGCCGTTTGTGCAGTGGGCCAATTTGAGCTAGGGCCAGACGACAATCTCTCAAGATTTTTCAGGCTCCCAAGCGTTAACTTGTTTTCACCATTCAACACATTTTTCAGCATGAGCTTCGCAACATCTTTAGGAATACCCTGCTTAGTAAGCAGGCTCACTACAATATCTTTCGCTTTATTCTGGTGGCTAATACGCGCGCTGATACTTTTATTTTTTGGTGCACCCTCTTTAACAAAAATATCTTTGCCGTTGTGTGCTCGAACTTCTTTGTCGTCAGCTTGATTTTGTGTCGCCAAATGTGACGTTAACTGACTCAACGAGTGCATGTGCGATGTATTAATATTGACCATGTGTGATGCCTTAAACTTGAATAAATGCGTGTACGTCTGTTTGGCTAAAATCTACAACCGTGTTGTTTTGAAATAACTGTCCCCAAGTATCAACTAATTCATTCAACTGAATGATTAAGTTAGCAATGTTGGTGAGTTCACTTCCAGCCGCGATAGCAACTTGAAGAACAACGTCTTTGCGTGTTGGATTCACACAAAACTGCACACCACCTGTTTCTCGATACAAGAAGTTGTATTCAAGCAAAACTTGAAGTTTATCTAGCGTAATATCATCTTGTTCTATAAGCAGGTTTTTGGAAATCAATAACTCGCCTTTTTCCTCTACGAGCAGAACATCGACACTGTTGTTTTTAGCAAAATGCAGTGACCACATTTGATCGTCATACGCTGTCACGCGCTCAAGGTTCAGCACTTCTCCCAGCTCAGAGAGAAGCATATTAATCTTTCCTGTATCCATGTTGTGTCCTGTCTAATTTATTATAACTAAGTGACATCGATGTATTTATTGCAGCGAAGCCACTTGGGTATAACGGCTCATTTAAATAAGCGAATAAGGATAAAAGAGATTTTATGGCGAGATAGAAACCGACACTTTATTTCAACGTCTCATTTTTATTGCTATTAGCCGTTTTATTGAGAAGAAAAATTAAAGTTAAGCTGGAAAATAAAAGAGCGGCAATCGCCGCTCCAAAAATTAAATAGAAGTAAAAAATCACTTAATACCGTGAAGGCTATTTTCTGCATCCATAGCTAAAGGATTGAACGAGTCATTACGAAGTTCTGCTATCGCGTATAGCATACGCCCCATGCGACCATTTCCATCGGTAAAGCCATGGTACCCGATAACTCCGGCGAACAAATGTTTACCTAAGTCTTTATCTTCTACAGGATTCTCTTTCAAAAAGCCTTCAATGTGCTGCTTTAACATGCCCTCACCGCCAATACTTGAAGGCAAAGTGCCACCCGAAATATTTGGCCCTCGGTAATCACGCTCAACATTAGGCACCAATCGAGCGTGTAGCTCTTTTAGGTTTTCCATATTCAATAAGTCTTTACCATTAGACGCGTATTCTTTCAGTAAAGACGTAATATTTTCGGCATCGTTTCCTTTAGAGTTAGAAGCATTAATGATCCACGCCGCAGCTCTTTCAACATTATTGGTTACGCCACTTTTGTTAAACGCGTCCTCTGCCAGTCCTTCAGCGTATACACCTTGGCTTAGATCGGTGCTTGCTAGACCTTCGATATGACGTTGCGCCGATTTAAGATGCATCACCTCCATATCAAACACCGCTTGCATTTGATTAATGCTACCTGCCGGGTTTTTCTGCGCTGCAGATACACCACCGCCGTAGTCCTTTACTACACGTCCAGCAAGCGACTTCGCTGCACTTTCGCCAATCAGTGATGTGAGGTTTTTACCAGAATCGGTTTCTAACATTGCCTCTGTCATCGCTCGCTCTGCTAACTGGTTTAGCTCAGCAGAGTTCGACTGAACTGATTTACTGTCTAACTTCGCAAAGGCATTTAAGACATCTGATGCGGTTTTTATGCTTCCATCCTTGAAGAACATTTGTCCATGCTCAACAGAAGAAGCAGCTTGTAAACGCTGAGCTTGTCCTTGCTCATTATCAAATACGGCTTTTGTAAGGGCTTTCGCTACCGATTGTGGGCTACCTTCGCGAAACAGTTTTCCTGTCGCTTCAAAAAATCGCGCTACTGCACCATTCGTAGGATTGGCGCGAGTAAATTCTTGGGTCGCTGCGTTGATTTGGTATTCTTTGCCACCAATACTCAGCTTACCTTCGTTAAGTATCTCGTTACGAGCTTGCGGCATGGCGGCCTGCAACGCGCTAACACTTCCAAAACTGATCATGTTTTAAACCCTTAATGTGGAAAAATGAGTGGTATTCGTTTCCGGTACTTCGATTGTTTTATTGGTTACTTCTTGTGTATTCGCACTTTTTAGCCATTCGATGAAATTCGCTAATGATTCATCAAGAAAAGAAGCAGTTAACAGTTGCTGGTGCAGGTGTATGAAACCGATGTATCCCGTTTCTGCCTCCCAGAATACCGCTGGAGAGCCTTGCGTTAAGGCATCTTTCATATGTTGATGCAAAATATCAGCACTCGGTTTATTACCTGAAATCAGCCCGATAAGTGTCAGGCGATCTTCTTGTGCGCGAATTGTGATTGCTGTGTTTTGGTCAATGAGTAGATGACAACAATCATCCTCATCAAAAACCAGCGACTCCAGTTGGCAGCGGCTGGCAAAATCTGTCAGTAAAGAAGTTATAAATCCATTAGCCATTCGACTAAATAATCCTATTTTTGTTGTTTTAGAGGCGCTGCTTGGTTGCAACACTTATCACCTAAGCAGCTTTCTTAGGTGTATTCTTAAGGATTTATGGCAGTGAATATTTTAGAAATGGTCGGATTTTTTTTGTTTAAAGGCATTAAAATGAAAAAACTCAGCAAGTGCTGAGTTTTTGAGGTTTATTCATGAATCGTAATTTTACGCTCGCTGAGCTGCTTCACCATGGCTTGCTTTAATGCATGCAGCTGTCCATCAATACTGGCGTCGATGATCCCAACTTCTGTTTCCAAAATGCAGCCTCCATTTTTCAAGCGCGCATCTGCTACCACGTCAACGTAACCGACTTCAGGGAAATCACTTAATACACCAGCCACCTTTTCCCTCACCTCAACAACCTGCTCTGGGTGGACATGTAAAATGACCTGCTTTTGGTTGCTCACCAGTTGCAACGCTTCTCGAACTACACTCACCGTGGTATCGACATCATCGAAGGTATCGATGATCTTACGTACTGCTTCTAACACCACACCTGTCATTTTTTCTTCGACTTGCTGATAGTAGTCATTACAACGTGCTAAGGTTTCAACCATCGTTTGCGCATTTTCAATCTTGGCTTGTGCAAGGCCATCTTGATAACCACGTTGTTTTTCGGTTTCGTAGGCTTGTTGGGCATTAGCAATGATGCTTTCAGCTTTGGAGTTCGCGGCTTCAACTAAGTGTTGCGAATCCAGATAACTGGCATAATCTTTCGCTTTCAGCACCTTTAAGCCAGGTGCCAGCTGCAAATTGTCTGTTTTTATTTCAACAAATGAAACCATTGAGGAATAACCTGTTTTGCGATTTTTTTTGTGAGTCGATACGCCAGATCTCGTTGATCCGCTTCCAACCAGTTAGCTGTTTCCGCGTTTTCGCTAAGTTGCTTTTCTAATTTGAATTGCCAACGAAGAACAACATCTTCTGGTGAGTTAATCAAAATAAACCTCATCCAAAAATATCCCAGCGCCCTCATACTTGCTTCAACAGACCTTTCATCCAATAGTTCTGGTAACGAACGCTGCCAGCCTTGCGGCCAGCTGGATAACAGCATCGGCCCGTTTTGAATTAAGAACCGAGCGCCTTCCAAACCAAAAACGTTGTTCAGAACCTGTTTCGGGCGTTTTAAAACAACGCCTCGCATTGCCACACAGTGTAAAGCTCCGCCCACCATCAATACGAGTTGGTTCAACGCATCCGCTGGGAGCAACGCCAAGCTATGGCAAGGTTTGTTAAAAGCCGTCTCAGGAACGGGAGATAACGCCCACTCATTTATGCACCATTGGTTAAACATGGGGTTATCTCTCCAGCCTTCGATATTTAGTAACCAAGGCTGCTTTTGCTCTATCCAACTTCTATGGATGTACTGGCAAGGCGCATAGTTAAACTGGTGTTGTACCTGCGCGAGTGGTGTTTCTGGTTTAACCACGCTTCGTGTTCCTACGACACCATGTAAAAGTAGCGATATTCGAGCCGATGAGTGCCGCTACCAAGAACACCAAAATGGCGATAAGATTATTCGCCGTCTCTTTGGTGACCTGAACCGACAAAATGCTTTTAAATTGATTGTTTTGAGTAGCAACTCGAACCTCTGATGAGGGTACCATCACTACGCTGATTCGATCGTAGTTCAGCCCCTCAATGCTATTGTTCACTAATAATTTGATCTGCGGAACATATGAATCAAGCGCAATATCTGCTGCGTGTTTAATAAATACGGAGGCAGAAGCTGGAGTTGGACGCTCTCCTGGACGCAGATCTTGATCTTCCAAAACAACATGAACACGTGCCACCAGCACACCATCAATCTGAGATAAGGTTGAGGAGAGCTCTTGAGATTTCGCGTACACCAAACGTGCTCGCTCTGCTAATGGTGACGAGATCAAATCGTCTTTGGGAAACACCTCTTTCAGTGTGGAAAACTGCTCTCTTGGATAACCTTTTCGCTTTAGCGCGTCTACCGCGAAGGCGATTTGAGAACTGTCTACCATTAACTTGACGGTGTTGTCTTTGTCAGGTTCTTTTGTTGCAACGACACCTTCGGATAGTAAGATCGACAACATCTCATTACCCTCTTTCTGAGTAACGTTGGTGTATAACTCGGTCTGACAACCTACCAGAAACAACGTGAGCATGATGAAAACTGCTCTCATTTTATTCATCATCACTATTGTGCCTTCAATAAGGTTTCTACGTTTTGTGTGGTTTTACCCACGGTTTTCGCGATCAGCTCTTCTTGAAAAGTAATGCGTGTGAGCGCCCACTGCATTTGCAGTAATTGCGCCGGATCATCACCCACCATCTTCATGTTGTCTTGCAGGTTACTTTTCGCGTTATCGATAGTGTTTTTCAACTCGCTGATGTTTTCTAGCAAACCTCCCTCCAGGCCATTACTTGCCTCGGGAACCGACATGGCTTGCTCAAAACGTTCGCTTAAACCGTCTTCGACTTGCGCATCCTGTAACTTATCAATGTTGGTTTGCATCACCTCGGTGTACTGCGTGTTTATCATATGTACTCCTAAGATAAATCTAACTTGTGACTGTGAGTCATGATGTTTTTCACCATCGCATTTTTTTGGATCATGAAGCTAAGTTCATCACGAACCATGTCCAGTGTTGATGCCATATCAGGTAACGACTTCAACTCTGCCCAGCAATGCCATAAGGCTTGTTCTTTCTGAGCACCCAGTGGAAAATGCTGCGCTAGCATTGCTTTTAGTGCTGTTTTATCAGCAGGTGGTTCGGCAATAAGCTGTCCCGAAAAATTCCCTAGTAACTCCTGCTTCAACACCTTTAACAAATCAGATTGTGGCTGCTCGTTGCCTTTTGCACTCTTCGCCTCATGAAAGGCGTACCACATTGCCTCTCGTTTAACTTGAGGGTCGGAGAACGCTTCATTTAACGATGATAAGACACTTTGTTTACTGACAACCTCTGCGTCTTTTAATGATTCGTACCACGCTTTAATCTCCGCCAGTTTCGCTTCTGTTTTCTCTAGCGTCTCTTTTGGAGAAACATGTGAAACTTGCTCTTGCTTGTCACTTCGCTCCATGAACGTTTTCATCTTGTCTTCATCGCTCCGCTCATAATGGCGCGACTCCGACTGACGCAAAGATTGGTGTTGAAGACTTAGGTTACTTGAATCAATGATCATCCAAGATTCCTAATGTCCTGAGAAAAGCTCGCAGCAAATGCTTGGCTTTCTTCGCTTCCTTGTGACGCAAGTTCTACCCAGCTTTCCGCTTTGCTCAGTAAACCGGCTTTGGCAGAAGCAAGAGCCGCTAAGCTGATCAGATCTGGATAGGCGTTACAAAGTGGTTCGAGTAATTGATGAGCCTCTTCATACAAGCCTTTATTCATGAGGCTCATTGCACGAATCATCGCAACGGTCTCTTCAGAACCTGAGCTTGCTTCAAGGCCATCTGCAATCGTGTTGGCTTCTTGATGACGATGCATACCTGTTGCCATCAGCGCGATTTCAGCCAGCAGTTGGCGCGTTTCTCGTTCCATGCTTTACACCTTCTGGAGAATCGACTGCATCACATCTTTAATCGCACGAGTGGTGGTCGCATTGATATTGTAAACAACAGACCATTTGTTGATCGCGTGCTGAAGCTCGGCAAGCTTTGATGGATCATCGGCATTGGTTTCTAGGTTCTTGATGGCTGCCGTCACTTCTGTGTTGGCATCTTTCGCTTGTTGTTCTAACTTAGCTTTAACATCATCAAGGTTTACACTGTTACTAGCATCGTAAAATGACATAAGACTTCCTCGTATTTTTTAGTTAGCTTCGTATGATTCAACGACCGCATGGGCGGCTGTGTAAGCTTCATACTGTTTGAGTAGCAATTGGTACTGCTGTGGTGAGCACCCTAAATCCAACTGACGTTTCACCACCGCTTGTGCTTCTAAGAGCTTGCTCTTAATCTTGTGCACTTCCGCACCGTTTGTGTCGTTATTTAAAATTTGTTCAAGATTTGTCATTGTTCGTCTCACCTTCATATCCAAGTTCTATTGTTATCACCCGCCCGCCTTTAACCAACTCAATACCAGCAGGTGTAACACTGGATATTCGGTAGCCCTGAGGCGTTCTTGCACCGACCATATAGCGAACGTTATCGGTCAGAATCACATATGGAACCTGGCCAAAGTTAACGCTACGAAACGGGAAATCGATGTTGGTGCCTTTACTCACCTTAGGTATGGATTTCAAAACTAAGTACGGTTTCTCACCATATTGTTCCCGGAAGTCTCGGGTCACACCGTAAAATCGGGTCGTTTCGATATCATCAAGCTCACCACGAACTTCGATGCGATCACCGCTGGTGACCAACTGGACTTTTTTCAGTAGCTCCGCATCCGTCAATAACGCTTTTAGCGTATCCATGTAGGCACCCGCTCGCTGCAGTTCAACCTTCCACGCAACAAGACCAGGCACGTCTCGCTCCAAGATTTGTTCAACTTGGTTCCAGCGGCTTGCATCATCGATATAGCCCGTCAGCAGCAGTGTGCCGGTCTCATCACCATTTTCGACTTTCACTTGGTGATAGCCGAGGTTACGCAAAATAAATCGAACCCCGCGACGGATTTCTTCCATCGTTCTTAAGTCACTTTTGTAATTGATGCCCAATACATCAATTCGACCAAGCAGATCGAGTTTCTGTGTTCGGTCTTCAACATAGCCCTCTAGGACTGCTTGGCGTGCGGCGGCATTCCATTCCACACGAACGTCGCTAAGTTTGAGCTCGCCTAAGATGTTACGTACCAAAACAATGGGTTCTGCTTCTGTAACAACTTCATTGTTGCTTCCGTTAGCTTGGCTGTACCACATACCAGCAAAAATGACACTCGGGACAAAACTACAAAGCAAAGCGATGAGCGTTGTTTTTTTCCAGCTAGAGCGTTGCACAGCAACCACAGGTGTATTCTGTTGGCTAGATTCGTCGCTGACGTTACTCACAATTAACGCATCTTCCGCGTATCCCAGAGCGAACTTCACAACGCCGACCGAGACAACAGCATGGCGTGACAACTCGATACCATCACCTGCAACAGCGATGTCTTCACTGTTAATATTTGCCTCTTCGCAGCCTCGTAAAATGACCGAGTCTTGCTGGCAAACGAGGGTGAAATGGTTCGCTTCGACCCCAGCATCAGACAGTACAAGATCAGCAATAAAGTCGTCACTGCCAAGCACGAGAGCACCTTCAGGTAAGGTGACTTCTACTCCGGTATGCACGCCTGATAAAATACGAACTTTCCATTGCTGCATCGCGGTTAAGACTCCTCTGAAGGGCGCGCACACTCACTTTGTGAGTCATCACATTCCAATACTTTCACCCGCCAACCCTTTTGCCCTGTTGGTAATTGGCACTGCGTTAATTGAGACGACTTTTGCTGTGACAATAAGTCTTGTTGATAGCGCTCGGCTTGAACCCTCGATGTGCAGCTATATACTTCCACTACCGATTTAAATTCAGCGCTATTGTTGGAGATGTTGTTAAGCTTGCCGATACTTGGTCGCAAGTCATATTCGTTGCCAATCAACACACTATCGCCAATACCATCCACAACAATTCGAGGTTCTAAAATAAACATTCGTACTGTGCGGCGCTTAGTGTTGGTATTACTTCTAAACAGCGCGCCTAAATATGGGATGTCTCCTAGCAATGGCACTTTACGTAACTGATGGCTCACTTCATCTCGGTACACACCACCGATAAGTAAGCTTTGCCCTTGTTTAACCGTCGCTAAGGTGCTGATTTCAGTTTTACGAACGGAAGGAAGATCATCGACGCCACCATCAGCGATCTTTGCACCGTCTTCGAGATGAAGGCTCAGGTTAATTTCAGGTCGTGCAGCAAATCTATCACCAACGATACGTGGGACAATTCTCAGTAACGTGCCATACGTGACCTCTTCCAGCGCTGCGGTTTCTTTACCAACCAGCTTGACGTAAAACGTGCTGCTGTTGTTCAGTACCGCTTCGACATTTTCCTGAGTTAACAATGTTGGTCTTGAAACCACTTGAGCACTGCCTTTGGATTCCAATAAACGAATTTGAGCTAGCAAGTAATTTAGGTTGGTTGAATCAAGCAAGGACTTAAAGTTCTGTCCACTGCCGAGCGTCACATCCCCCGAATTCACATCACCTGTTGTTTTGATATCGACAATGCGGTTGTTTCCGACAGACACTCCCGCTCGCCAATCCACGCCTAACTGACTTAAATCGTTGGCACTGATATCGACAATCGATAGCGCGACTTCAATTCTTGATTGCGGCTGGTCTAATTGCGCGACCAGTTTACGATAGAGCGGTAATCGTGCTTGAGTATCACGAACGATAATCGCATTAAGGCCCGGCTCTGCTTCAACTGTTGCGCCACCATGAACTGAGGCGGTTTTATTACTTTTTACAGGCTTATCTGGACTGGTAACTTCTTTGCTAGACGCACTCGCCACTTGCGTTTGGACACCAGACACGACCCGTTTTAACACCGATGCGATGCCCGGGACCGTAATTGTCTGATCTCGATATGCAATTTCTCTATCCGTTGCAGAAGCGTACTTCAAAGGAATTATCTCAACGAATAATTCGTCGGTTGAATTCGATTTCTGCAGCAAGCGCGTTTCCAATGCCTCCGCCGTTTGTACCACTAAGTCGACATAACGTGGAGGACCCGCAAGATAGACTAACCCTTTGCTCTCAGCGGCTCTCCAACCATAACGAGAATCCCAAACGCCGGTGGAAATTAACGTACTGCGTAGCTCTCTAGCCGTAAGTAATTCCAATTGAAGTAAACGTGAGCGAGTTTCTGTCGCCTTATAGACATGTAAGACGGCACCATCGAAATACCACATCAAGTTGTACACTTGCGATAAGTAATCGAGGAATTCCGCCGGATCTTCAGGGGTAAAACGCCCATTCACTCGATCGTTGACTTTGTCACTAACAGAAACCGAGACCCGATAATTTGCACCGAAGTTATTCAACAACTCTTTTAATGAGTCGTTATCTGCATAGTAGCGGAACGGTTGTTCGGGCCAGTGTAAGTCTGTTGCTTGCGCGTATCCCAAAGGAACAACACTCACTGCGCATAACAATGCCTTTGTTGCAGCACGCCTAATGTTGGGAAAGATTTTTAGCATCATGGTAACCACACTGTATGGTTGATTGTGTGGTTCACACGTTCTTGTTCCAATAATGCAATGTAACGTTCGCATAGATTGACGTGCTTAGAAAGCAAAGCAGAGAACCGTTCCACCGAACAGTCCTCAACCCGTACTTTACTTTGCAAAATCAATTGCTTATCATCATTGGCTGTCAGTACGCCGCCATCCTCACGAATGGTTTTTAATGAGAGCTGCATGCAACGTTGTAACGCTTGTTCTTGTTGATAATCTAGATGCTCTTTAAACTGGAAGGGTAACGTCGCTTCCCATAAAATCCATGACGCATGTTGCTTGATGGTCAGTGATAACTGGTCAACCTCGATGTTGTAAGAACCATTTTCTGAGGCAATAAAATCCCCTACCTTTAGCGCTTCCGCTAAAGATTTCATCATCTTATCTAACATTTAACGCCCTATTTAGATCTGGCTGAGGTGATTGCAAGCCTGGCCGCACTGACCACTTTGAGTATCAAAATAGTAGTGATCGATATCACCAACAGTTTGCATGTTCTTGAACCATTGCCATACTTTCGCAACCGCATTTTGGTCGTTGTAAACCACATCGCATGCATCCCAAACTTCGTTCAGCTCAGGGGCTTCAAGTCGCACTTCCGAACACCAATTTTTCCACTCAGAAATAAATTGTTCGGTTGTAGAGGTGTACTCCGCGAACCCTTTCAGCTCGTCTAAAGACGGTTGCCACTTCTCAATTAACAAACGATGACATTCAATCACTTGCAACTGTTGTTCGCTTAACGTCCCAAGTTGCTTTTTAAGTTGATGCTGCTGGCTCTTAATAAGATCGAGTTGCTGTTGAACAAAGACGGCACTGGTGTCTTCCCCTGATAGCTTCGACCAATATTCCTTCTGAATATCGAGTTGATTGATAAGTTGTTCAACTTTAATCGAAGCATGAAGAGCACTTTGATCGACTTGTCGGTTAATCCACTCGTTGAGTGATAAATGGAAACAAAGCATCAACGTTTTTGGGACAGCCAAATTAAAGCGAAAGCCCAGACGAGAGTTGATGTAGTCCAGCCTTTGTTCGAACGTTGTGATTGTGCTGCTATCACTGAGCTGCGATCCAATTTCCAAAAATAAACGCATGGCAAACCGGTCTATCGAAGCACCAAGTTTTTGATACGTTTTAACTAACTGGCTAGCGCATAGGCTATCGACGACATTTCTATCCAACAAGCGTTGAAGTAAAGATAACTGCTCATAATTTATGACGCCTTCACTCAACAATTGTCGGTGATTGACTTGCACAACATTGAGGTCCTGCGTAGGTTTCGAGGCGCTTTCATAACGAGCTCCTCTTTGTAAAACAGTCACTTTCCGCTGTGTCACTATGCTGTCTGGAAAAAGCGAACGGCGTCGCCAATGCTGCTTTTTCATTTATGTTCGTCTCCGCACCCCTTTCGAACAATCCAGAAAGAAAGAGATGTAATAATTTTTAATCGTTCGTTGTTACACGATACATAATAGAATTTACACTGGTGAGTGACTTTCAAAATTAGTCAGAAAATTTTAGTCCCAAGTCATTTCATTTCGCGATAGCCACTTGATCGTCTCCCGAACGTACGCGGCTTGGGGTCGTTCCAAAACGACGACGGTAACTCTGCGTAAAGTAAGACTGACTGGAAAACCCTGCCTCCATCGCCACATCTACGATGCTCATCTTGCTCGTCAACAGCAGTTTATGAGCATGCAGTAGTCGACGCTCACTGATCCAAGCTCTTGGAGAAATGCCATAGTGCTCATTAAAAAGCTCTTTAAAAGTGGTTAAGCTGGCACCAAACTCCTGCGCGTAGTCTGTCAACTTCCATTCTTTTAAGTAATGCTGTTCCATAAATCGACGTAACCGTTCCGACGTACGGTTTGTTTGTTGTGACAGCAACGCATACAGTGATTCTCCTCCTTTGCTGTGTAGCAAGAGAATGAGTAGTTCTTCGTATTTTAGGCACATAATGGCATCAGGGTACGCTTGTTGCTCAAGCGTCTGCATGCTAGAAAGCACTTGTTCAACGAGTATGTTCAAACCAAAAGTAAACAAACCAGAACAAACTTTGTCTACCTTAGGCAGCATCATCAAGAGATCACTGTGTTTTTGCAGCAACTGACTAACGAGCTCATTGTCGTAAGCAATAATCGACGCTTTGTATGCCCCATCTAGCGGAGAGTACTCTAACAAGTAATCCCCTTGAGATAGAAATACCCCATTTTCTGCAGCAACATCGATTGTGCAATCACCTGTTTGAACTCGAAGCTGACCATTGTGAACGACAACAATGTGAGACTGGTCTGAGTGAAATACTTCGTCAGATTTTTCATAGCAGGAAAAACTACGAATTTTTCGTGAACTCGAGTCGACCCTTTCTGAGTTTAGTTGGCCTGACACATCCATTTTCTACCCTTCATTATTTTGAGTTTCTCAGTGCAAATGTTGAGAAACTTTCAAAGCACTACTTTGATTGTTGTTATTTCTAAGTACTGCCGTATGAATTAAAGAAGCAAAGAAAAGAGCATAGAAGTTCTATCACTTACCATACCCCCCGAATAATTAGCGAATAACCCAAGCATTACCTTTACCTAAAGGTAAAAGTTTGACTTAGTAAATTTCTGCTGTCCGTCTTTATTATTTTTATCAGATAGCGTTTATCATTAGCCAAAACTTAAATATCATTTCGTTATTTAAGCTTGGTTGTTTTGTTATACATTAGAATACAATTAAATAGATTTCGGCATCGTTTCGAGAACAAAATTAAATTTCCAAAATCATAAAAATGTATGTTTTATAGCCTAAAACGCCAAGCCAACGTGTTCAAGGAGCGAGATATAATCATAAAAAATACTGTTTTTGCAACAAGTATGAGTCTAAAAAACAACTGACCCGATGACTTCAAAGTCATGTAATTAATGTTTATAAAAGACAACAAATCTTTCACAAAAGGAAAGATATGGTCTTTATTTTTATAAATTAGAAAATTCTAATAAAAATGTAGTACTTAAAATTTTATCTGTTTATTTTTGGAACAAGAATCAAGTTTTCTTGTTTATTTCCCTCAAAAAATAAATAGTTCTTTTCTTTTTCCGCAACGAGATCACCGTTTGAATAAAGCTTTCCAATAATCTTCATTTTTCCTTCACCAGCTTGAATTGGTGCAATTAAAAACGAATACTGCACAGGCAACTGAACACCTTGGTAGCTCTGAGATGCCGATTTAAAGCACTGATTATCAATAATTTTACATATTTCCACTTCAAGAGAAGTAATCGAAGGTGGAAAGTAGCCGTCGACAGAAACCCAACCATAGACTGATGCCTGACTCTGTGTATCAAAGCCATCCACCCCATTAACGGACACAGTCTGACTGCACCCACTCAGTATGAATAACCCAATAAAACCAGCCCATATAGAATTGTTCATTATGACCCCATAAACTTATTTTATATAATCTAGCTCATTTGAAATTCACACAATTCTTTATGTAAAAATATAAAAGATCAACTTATATTTATACTACAAGCGGACAATAAATCGCATTTTTCAACAACACGTAGTTAACATGGACTGTAATTTCAAAAATAGTTTCTGCTCTCTTTCATTCCTTCCTTAATTGAAGTTCATTAGAGAAAAGTGATATTCATATATATCATTGCCATCGAGATATGCATCTGAACACACTTACTTTTGTCTTTCTATTTCTCTCAACACATTTAAAAGCCAAAATATAATAACAACCGACTAATATTGATAAACATGAAGAGATACATCTAATATTTTCCTTGATAAAATTTCAAAAGGGACTATTCCTATGTCAGCACGCCAAACTATCGATGAGATTTTGCTAAAGTTTGCTCATCAAATAGGCTTGCCTGCACTGCATCTAACGGAAAATGAAGTAAGCTTAGCCTTTGATGATAATCTAAGGGTGCATATCATCTTTCATCCTGAATCGACAACTCTGCAGCTCGAAGCTGAGATTGTTGGCCTTCAAATTGTAAATTCCGATCTCTATCGCTCTTTCTTGGCCTTTAATTATCACTGGCCTGAGCACCAGTTATTTTTTAGTTTGGATAACCACCGACATGTCCTATGTTTAAACCGACTCATTAACATTAGGCGACTGGATTACGAATATTTTGAAACAGCTTTAGCAGAATTGCTGACGCACAGCGAGTCGTGGGAAGCGTTATTGTCTTCTCATGTAACCATTGATGAGGCACCACCGATGCCACAAACTTTAGACTTGAGAGTTTAGGTGTCTTTATGTCCAATGACATCCAATCCACATACACCAATTCATCGGTTCATGACGTTCAACAAGCGCAGCAAAGTGATGCAGTGCCGCAAGGAACGTTTCATGGCCGTAAAGTCACCCTACTCTCCTCATCAGAAAGCAGTATGACGCGAACAAGCTCTAAAAGAGAGCTTGGTGAATGTTTAAATCAATTTGCCAGTCTCGAATCTTGCAATCGCGTTTTGGACTTTGATCCGCAACTCAATATTGACAAGCAAAACGCCGCCGTAGAAAAGCTTATGGAACGAAAAGTGGCGATAATTCAACGTTCCTGATATCACAATATAAGTAGGTTAAACATCTAAGTTAACCTTCAGCCGACAAGCTCACGCTAATAAAAAACCCCGAAGATTCGGGGTTTTGATTCATACTGCTTTTTCTTTATTAATTACTTAGTTTCACTAGAAGAAGCCTAACGGGTCGATGCTGTAGCTAATCAGCAAGTTCTTAGTATTCTGGTAGTGATCCAGCATCATCTTGTGCGTTTCGCGCCCGATACCCGATTTTTTGTAACCACCGAACGCTGCGTGTGCAGGGTAAGCGTGGTAACAGTTAATCCAGATCCGGCCAGCTTCAATATTACGGCCCATACGATATGCAACGTTCGCATCACGTGTCCAAACACCTGCGCCTAAGCCATATTCAGTGTCGTTTGCGATTTCCAACGCTTCAGCCTCATCTTTGAATTTGGTGATAGCGATCACTGGGCCAAAGATTTCTTCTTGGAAGATTCGCATCTTGTTGTGGCCTTCCAACATGGTTGGCTGAATGTAGTACCCCTGGTTGATAGACTCTGGCTGTTCTGACACTCCACCACCAAAGACCACTTTTGCGCCTTCTTCACGGCCGATTTCCAGGTAACTTAAAATCTTATCAAACTGTTCTTGAGAAGCCTGAGCACCTACTTGAGTATCGGTATCGAGCGGATTACCTTGTTTAATCAGCTGTGCACGTTCCGTCAGTTTCTCTACAAACTTGTCATAAATCGCTTCATGAACCAGTACGCGAGATGGACAAGTACAAACTTCACCTTGGTTGAAGAAACCAAGTAACGTACCTTCGATACACTTATCAAGATACTCATCTTCGTAATCGAAGATATCTGAGAAGTAGATGTTTGGAGATTTACCACCTAACTCAACTGTCGATGGGATCAAGTTGTCTGCTGCACATTTCAGAATGTGGTTGCCAACTTGCGTAGACCCGGTAAAAGCGAGTTTCGCAATGCGGTTGCTGGTTGCTAATGCTTGACCCGCTTCAGAACCATATCCGTTTACAACGTTGATGACACCAGGAGGAAGAAGGTCACCGATTTTTTCCATCAGAACCAGAATGGATGTTGGGGTTTGCTCTGCTGGCTTCAATACCACACAGCAGCCCGCCGCTAGTGCCGGTGCTAGTTTCCAAGCCGCCATCAACATTGGGAAGTTCCACGGAATAATTTGACCAACCACACCAATCGGTTCTGGGAAGTGGTAGCTTGCGGTGTGCTCATCCAGTTCTGCCGCACTGCCTTCTTGTGCGCGAATACAGCCAGCGAAGTAACGGAAGTGATCCACTACTAAAGGTAAATCTGCCGCCAAGGTTTCGCGAACTGGTTTGCCGTTTTCCCAAGTTTCTGCAACAGCAAGCTCTTCTAGATGCTGCTCAATACGGTCAGCAATTTTCAGCAAGATGTTCGAACGTTCTGTCACGCTGGTTTTGGCCCATTTTGCTCTGATGTTGTGCGCGGCATCCAGTGCTAAATTAATATCTTCCTCGCCAGAGCGAGCAACTTTACAATACGCTTGTCCGTTGATTGGTGAGATATTGTCAAAGTACTCACCACCCGTTGGTTTTACCCATTCCCCACCGATAAAGTTATCGTAATGCGATTTAAAGTTAACAATGGCATTTTCACTACCTGGCTGTGCATAGATCATAACTCTTCCTTTTGTTTCTCGTTCAATGTGTTATTGCAGTGTCGTATCGCACTGTTCACAAAGAGCATTACGCAAGTCACACGCCAACTACGCCACGCTTGTTGTTAATTAAATGTAAAACTATGATTACCAAGCGATAACAAACCAAGTGAGCGATGTTTGAGCGGATGTATGGTGTGAACACCAATGTTCAAGTGTTCCAAAATGGCACACCCTCACTGTGACAAAATGGTACAGTCATGGAACTTCAACATATTAGCGATAACAATTGGCTTTCAACTTCATGGGTCAGAAGTGAACAAGCGGGTTTAAAACAGCGTCGACGCCCTGAAGATATTCGAGTAACGCCAGCGACGCTCCAAGATAGGCGTCACCAACTCAATTTTTTGCTAGAGGCAGTCACTCAATTTGCGCTCCCTTTGTTTAATCAGCTATTTGCTCATAGCGACAGTCGCTTAATTTTGACGGATTCAGATGGTGTCATCATCGGCAGTTGGGGACAGCCTAGATTTCGTGAAAAGTTAACGGAAATCTCGCTAAGCTCTGGAGCATGCTGGCAAGAAAAGGTCAAAGGCACCAACGCGATTGGTACAGCTTTGGTTGAAGCAAAGCCCGTTTCTGTTATTGGTGATCAGCACTTTATCCAACACCATCGTTTTATTAGCTGTTCGGCTAATCCTATTTTCGATCATCTTGGTAACCTCATTGGCGTATTAGATATTACAAGCGAGCAAAAGAGACATGACTTCTCAACGCAAGTACTAGTACAAAACATGGTCCAGCAAGTGGAGAATCAACTACTTAACTTGATTCCACAAGGGCATATTCGTGTGGATTTAGCGTGCGAAAAAGGTTTACTGAATAGTGGTTGGCAAGGAATTATCATTGCAAATGAAGACGGACAAGTTTTGGCTCACAATCAAGTAGCCTCTCAACTTTTTGCGCAAAAAAGTATCATTGGGCAATCCTTAGACGACATTCTATCCACTCGGGGAAATGAGCACCCTTTCGTTTTCAAAACAAAACCGCTTACCGATAAAGATAGCAAGGTCAAGTCTCGTGCTGTAGCGGCGTCCAATGATCTTCATTATGGCGACTCCGCTGTTGAGCACTGTTGGCAGCAAGCTAATCGCGTCATCGATAAAGACATCAGTTTGTTGATTCTCGGAGAGACTGGTGTTGGCAAAAACGAGTTTGTAAAAGCACTCCATAAAAACAGCCAGAGAAAAACGGGACCGTTGGTTTCCGTTAACTGCGGAGCTTTACCAAAAGACTTGGTTGAATCTGAATTGTTTGGCTACGTAGCCGGTGCCTTTACTGGCGCAAACAGCAAAGGCTATCAGGGAAAAATTCGCCAAGCACACAAAGGGATTTTGTTTCTGGATGAAATCGCAGATTTACCCTTGGAAGCTCAAAGCCGCTTGCTCCATGTATTGCAAGATAAAACCGTGCTTCCCGTGGGTTCAAACCAAAGTATTCAAGTCGATACGCAAATCATTGCAGCCACGCATAAAGATCTGGAACATTTGGTCAGCGAAGGATTGTTCCGCCAAGATTTGTATTATCGCCTTAATGGCTTGATCATTGAGCTACCTCGCTTTGAGGAGCGTGAAGATAAACGACAACTGATTGAGAACATTCATCGGCGTCACGCCGAATCTGAACAACAGCTTTGCCCTCACCTACTTTCTCTGATGCTGTCTTACTCATGGCCAGGAAATTTGCGTGAACTCGATAGTTTAATCAAAGTATCCGCCTTAATGGCGCAAGGTGAAGAAATATTGGAACTCACACACGTCCCAGCCCACCTAAGTAAGAAACTCAGCCAAGCTCAAGAAGGGGCAGCATCCGCTGAACCAACTTCAGAACTGCGTGCAACCGTCGAAGATAAGTTACTCAAAACATATCAAGCCAACCAGGGGAACATTAGCAAAACGTCTCGTATGCTTGGTGTGAGCCGAAATACCATTTACAGAAAGTTGAAAAGCCTTGGCATATTAAGTTAATTCTACGACCTCAGATATAAAAAGAGCACCGTTGCGGTGCTCTTTCTCTTTGAAACCTAGCTTACAGGCCGCCTTGTTGTTGTGCCTGTTTTACTAATGCCTGACGTTGAGTTTCCTTCTCAGAGATCACTTGATTGTCCTTGTGCATTTCCTGTTCCAATTCTGCTGGAATGAAAACAAAGTACTTGTTAAGAGTCATCTTAGAACCTCAATTTGCTGTGTTAATTACCTTCTTGGTCAACGTAAACAAAACCAGAAAAACATGTTTTACTGGATCCTTGTTGCTAGTTTCAAAAAATAAAGGATGTTCATATAGTAAACATCCTCCATGTGGGCGCTAATTATAGGCGTAGTTTAAAGGCTTACCTAGCACTCTTTTTCACCTTTTATGCAATCTGAGTTTCGATCGAAAAACGGGGTTAATTGCCCGTCGTTACTAAGGTATTGTTAAACAGAGAAAAAAGCTTTTACTGTAACTGACGACAGGGATGAGCTTACGAGTGTAGGTTCACTTGCAATTGTGTATCGTAGAGTTCGAATACGATAATAATAGCGCTACATGCCCTTAATCTGCGTAGTTAAAAACTTTGAAGTGATAGACAACCGAAGTCATATCTGTGCAACTCAGTTTAACGATTTGTCTACCAGTTCAATATTTCACCTTTTTTGAGAAATCTTTAGCCACTTTTTTGTGTGAAACGTCCCAAAAGAGCAGACAATTAAAGTGTGGTATATGACCACAATTGTCTATTCCCACTTAGCTTCGGGAGGCGTTTATGAAAAGTAACAAACTTGGCCATGTGATGTCTTTCAGCAGGATGTTTTCCTTCATCGCATTCTTGACGGCCACATTCGCATGGATTCTCAGCATGTACGCCCTATTTACTGTTTCTTTAGTGGCTCTTGTGGTCAGTGCAATTCTCTACCTAAAAGACAGGTTTTATCAAAACAAGAAAACGACCACTGAAAAGAGCGCCTAGGCGCTCTTTTCTATTGAATGTCATTTCTGTGTGACTTGATATAGTTATCAATCCGTTCGAGTTCGTGAAAATAGCCATACATACCAATACGATTAATTTCTGGTTCTATACAGTATTTTTCTTCTTTTACCATAGCTTCTACAAACATTCCGCTTGATGCAATAGTGAAAGGTGGGCACGCTGAGTAACCATTATTTTCTGCAATATACTTCAATCGCCCAAATTCAAAAATTTGACCTGGAATAGCAACGATAAGGGACAAGACAATTGTTATAGTTATCACTTTAATCGGCACTTTGACTAACTGAGTCATTCGATCAAATAAAATATAGACCAATAATGTAGGGCACAAGAGTAAGCTTGCGATACTTAAAACATATGACGCATCAATGTAGACCACTTGAAAACCACTACTGAGCTGACGCGGTAGAGATTCGAAAACGAAATGATGATAAAGGCGATAGATGGAGTAAGTAATCAGTAATATGAACATAAGCAACACGAAAGCTGTGTGAAATGGATGCTTCTGTTGTGTCATTTCTATTACCTTATAGTTGAGGAGACGGCAGAGAGCGGCTTAGCTTCACTCTTCGAAGAGAAATATTAAACTGCTAGCAAATGCATGCTCTCCCATTTCTGAGAACTGCGTGACGAATCAACGTTTAATGTAACTTTTAAATCTACCAATATCTTACAGACACAAAAAAGGATGCCACTTGGGCATCCCTTTATATCTTTATATTTAGTCGGTTTACTTAAAACGATTACACGTCGTAAGTTGTAGACGCTGTGTCGCCGCCTGTACCAGTCCAGTTAGTGTGGAAGAATTCACCACGTGGACGGTCAATGCGCTCATAAGTGTGAGCACCGAAGTAGTCACGTTGAGCTTGAAGCAGGTTCGCTGGTAGACGAGCTGTTGTGTAACCGTCTAGGAAAGATAGCGCAGAAATCGTACATGGCATTGGGATACCAGACTCTAGAGATTTCGCTGCTACTTTACGCCATGCTGCTAGGCTGCCTTGTAGGATGTTTTTGAAGTACTCATCAGAACCAAGGAATGCGATGTCTGGGTTCGCTTCGTACGCATCACGGATGTTGCCTAGGAACGCAGAGCGGATGATACAACCACCACGCCACATTAGTGCTACGTTACCGTAGTTTAGGTCCCAACCGTTCTCGTTCGATGCTTCGCGCATTAGCATGAAGCCTTGAGCGTAAGAGATGATCTTAGAAGCTAGTAGCGCTTGACGTAGTGCATCAACCCACTCTTGCTTGTCGCCTTCAACCGGAGTGATTGTCTTACCGAATAGAGATTCAGCTTCAACACGTTGGTCTTTCAGTGCAGATAGACAACGAGAGAATACAGACTCAGAGATAAGTGTTAGTGGAATACCTAGGTCTAGTGCGTTAATACCAGTCCATTTACCAGTACCTTTTTGGCCTGCTGTGTCTAGGATCTTCTCAACTAGAGGCTCACCGTCTTCATCTTTGTAGCCAAGGATGTCAGCCGTGATTTCAACAAGGTAGCTGTCTAGTTCAGTCTTGTTCCAATCAGCGAATACTGCTTGCATCTCGTCAGCAGACATACCAAGACCGTCTTTCATGAACTGGTAAGCTTCTGTGATAAGCTGCATGTCACCGTATTCGATGCCGTTGTGTACCATCTTAACGAAGTGACCAGCACCATCGTTACCAACCCAGTCACAACATGGCTCACCAGCGTCAGTTTTCGCAGCGATACCTTGGAAGATAGGCTTAACCGCTTCCCATGCTTCAGCAGCACCGCCAGGCATGATAGATGGACCGAAGCGCGCACCTTCTTCACCACCAGATACACCAGTACCGATGAAGTGGATACCTTTTTCACGTAGTGCAGCAACACGACGGTTTGTATCTGGGTAGTTAGTGTTACCACCGTCAATAATGATGTCGCCTTTGTCTAGCAGAGGTACTAGCGCTTCGATGAACTTGTCTACAACGTCACCAGCGCGAACCATCAACATTACTTTACGCGGCGTTTCTAGCTTCTCTACTAGTTCTTCTAGAGAGTATGCACCGATGATGTTCGTGCCTTTTGCTGGACCTTCCAGGAACTCGTCTACTTTAGCAGCAGTACGGTTGTGAGCAACCACTTTAAAGCCGTGATCGTTCATGTTTAGGATAAGGTTTTGACCCATTACTGCTAGGCCAATTACACCGATATCACCTTTCATTGTTTCTCTCCAATTTTATTTCATCGACGAGCAGCGTCTTAAGCAATTTTTGCTGCCGCGTCTAAATCTAAATACCATTCCGTTAGGCCCGATTTCGCTTGAATCTTAGCCGCTGGGTATGGCAGTGCGTGTGCTGGTGAACTGTTAATTTCTTCAACAATGTCCGCTTTTCCTGCACCAAGCACTAAGTAACTAATGCGTTTCGCTGCTTCTAATACGCGTGCGGTTTTCGACACACGAAGTTGGCCCGATTCAGGATGCGACGCCACAAGAGATAGGTTCGCATCATCATAATTCGTTTGGCCAGGGAACAGAGAAGCTGTATGACCATCTGCACCAACGCCTAATAAGATCCAGTCAAACACAGGTGTGCCGTTTTCATTCGGGATTACCTCTGCCATCTCTTTTGCAAAGCGCTCGGCTTCTGCTTTAGGCTCATCTTCACCACGGATGCGGTGAATGTTTTCTGCAGGAATATTTACTTGGCTAAACAACAACGTGTTCGCTTCACCGTAGTTGCTTTCTGCATCGTCAGGGGCAACACAACGTTCGTCACCCCACCAAAAGTGGAGGTTTTCCCATTGAATGGAGGTTGCGTAAGCCTCTGAAGCCAGTAGTTTAAACAGCATTTTAGGAGTGCTGCCGCCAGAAAGAGAGATGTGAACAGGTCTGCCCATTTCGCTAAACGCTTTCATATCGTTAGCTAGGCTTTCAACTACCTGTTCTGCTGTTTGGTAGATCTTATGGTTGATCATAGTTCACAGTAATCCGTATCTGTTAAGTTTTTACATGGGAAACGCCAAGCGCGACCATCACGCTGTAACAAGTCATCTGACTCTTTAGGTCCCCAAGTGCCGCATGCGTACCCGAAGAGGGATTGTGGATCTTGCTTAAAATCTAAGATTGGTTGTACGTATTGCCAGCACGCTTCCACCGCATCACTACGTGCAAATAGCGTAGCATCACCATTCAAAGCATCAAGTAGAAGACGCTCGTATGCCGTTAGCATTTGCGTTTCTTGCAGGTCAGCGTAATGGAAGTTCATTTTCACTTCCTTCGCTTCAAAGCCTGCGCCTGGCTCTTTCAAGCCAAAGCTCATTTGAATGCCTTCGTCTGGTTGAATACGAATGATCAGCTTGTTTTCTGGTGCGTTTTGACCAAACACAGGATGCGGTGTTTGTTTAAAGTGGATAACCACCTCAGTAACGCGTGTTGGAAGACGCTTACCAGTACGCACGTAAAATGGCACGCCATTCCAACGCCAGTTGTTGATGTACGCTTTCAAACCGATGTAAGTCTCTGTACGAGAATCGTCTGCAACTCCCGGCTCTTCACGGTAGCCGCGTAGGCTTTGCCCACGGACTTCAGACGCCGTGTATTGGCCTAATACTAGATCGTTGCGCAGAGCGTTTTCGTCTAATGGCTTTAGGCATTGAAGCACTTTTACCACTTCATCACGCATCGAGTCTGCATTGATTTGCGCTGGTGGTTCCATACCTACCATTGCTAATACTTGTAGCAAGTGGTTTTGGAACATGTCGCGCACAGCACCAGAGTTGTCGTAGTAACCACCACGCTCCTCTACGCCAAGGAATTCTGCGCCTGTGATTTCAACGTAATCAATGAAGTTACGGTTCCAAAGCGGCTCAAACATCGCATTAGAGAAACGAAGCACAAGTAGGTTTTGTACCGTTTCTTTACCTAAGTAATGGTCAATTCGGTAGATTTGATGCTCTTGGAAGTGCTCGTGAATTTCTTTGTCCAGAATACGCGCCGATTCAAGATCATAGCCGAATGGTTTCTCAATGATCAGGCGTTTCCAGCCATCCTCTTCACTGTTAAGACCATGTGCTGCAAGACTTGCAGGGATCACACTGTATAAACTTGGTGGGGTTGCTAAGTAAAAAAGCGTATTGCGTTGCTCGAATTGATATTCGTCCGCAAGTTGGTCTAAGCGAGAAGATAGCTTACCGTAATCTTGTGTGTCAGAAGTATTAATTGCTTGGTAGTGCAGATGGTTAATAAATGCATCAAGCGTTTCTGGCTCAGTCTTTTCCATTTCCTGAAGCGATTTTTTCAGCTTCGCGCGGTAAGACTCATCACTGTATTCAGTGCGACTTACCCCCAGAATGGCAAAATTCTCTGGAAGCTGCTTGTTCGCGTAGAGGTGGTATAAAGCAGGAATGAGCTTACGGTACGTAAGGTCACCTGAAGCACCAAAAATAACGATGCTGCTGTTTTCTGGTATTACCATCATCTTTCCCTTAAAAACGAGGTACTTATTGTGTGCCCGGATACGGCTAGAGAATGAGCCAACCCTATCAATGGCACCTCAAAATAGAAAATTGGTCTTACCTATTACGTTGATAGGTAAAGTCTATGGGCCCAAAGAACCTCAAGAAGTTGCATTTCCGATTCTTGGAAACACGACGTATTGAGGTCATTTAAGTCACTTATGTCTCAAAAGTACACACTGTACTCGCTGGAGGAGAGTCCGACACGGGGCAATATTGTCTACGACTATTTGATTTACATCAACACTTGCCAGTGCAAACGTTTAAATAAGTTGCACAAAACGTCATAAGCGATTGTATTTTATTGATAAAAAAAGTTTCATCTGAACGCTCCAGAATTTAAGCAAAAACTCTAATGTGGGCAATAATTACTCATCCTTGCAATCCATTACAGTTTTATCGTGATCTGTGTTACTTACTTTTTATTTCATTATGCTATTGATAATGATACTCAATTAAAGATAATGAAATCACTATTAATGTGAAAGTAGAACGCCATGAAATCAAGCGCCATTAACCCACATCCCATAAACCGAATACAATCGGTGCTTGACTACATTCACACCAACTTAGACAGCACTCTGAGCGTAGATGAAATATCGAAAGCAAGTTGTTGGTCTCGCTGGCAACTGCAACGCGTATTTCAACAACACACTGGCGTATCCGTCGCTCACTATATCAGAGAGCTTAAACTTAGCCTTGCGGCTGAGCGCTTAATCCATACTTCTGACCGCTCGTTAGATATAGCGATAGAAATGGGATTTACATCTGAACACGCATTTAGCCGAGCGTTCAGGAATATGTTTTCAAAAAGCCCCCGTGAATATCGAAAAACGCAACAGCTCTCCGGGTTGAGACAACCTTTGACGCTGCGTAAGACACCAAAAGAAGAGAAAAAACATCAGCGCTTTATTGAAGTTCGAATAGAAACAAAACCGGCTTTTGAACTTGCTGGTTATCATGAACCTATTCACGGATTGTTTTCCGCTGCGCCCGATTTCCAATCCAAAGTACCGTCACTTTGGTCACGTCTTTATTCATCTGAAAACCTTAACAATTCGGAAAGTAGTTACTTTGGCGTGATTGATGTGACTCAAGCGTATTCAAACAACCAACAACTTGAGTATTGGGCAGGTTATGAGTGCAGTCCAACAGCAAATGCACCAAGATCAACGAACTCTTCCAACTCGGGGTTAGACCTCTTGGCTGTTCCTGAGCAAACCTACGCCGTCATTACACACATAGGCAAAGCATCAGAGCTCGCCTCAACGCTGGAATGGTTTATTTTACATTGGCTACCCTACTCTAATTATCATGCTATCGATGGTTATGAGTTAGAGCTTTATCCAGAAGGTTATGATGTTGATAGCGAACAAGCACAAATGCAGTATTGGATTCCTGTCGAGCCAAACGACTCGCTATCTTTAAAACCTAAGAACAGAAGAATAAGTTCCAAAGATTAGTGTTTTGCACCAAATTGTTAACTTTTCCTATTTCTTTGAATATAGAATACAAATAACAATCATTATCAATAAATAGAAAAAGTAGTGGAATTTATAAATATGGAAAGTCCGATTCGATTTCATCGTTCAGCGGTTGCTATCGTCGTATCCGCATTGCTCGCTGGCCACGCCAATGCGACTGAGAGCGTATCCCAACACGAAACGATTACGGTGCTAGGAGAAACATACCGAAACACCGCAACTAAAACCGTTTTAGAACCGGAAGAAACACCGCAAGCGATCACGGTAATCACTAAAGATGACATGGACCTACGCGGCGTAAACTCGGTGAGCGAAGCATTGCGTTACGCGCCTGGCGTAAATACAGAATTGCGTGGCGGTGCCGTTTCCCGACTTGACCTATTCAATATTCGTGGTTTTATTAACTACACCAACTTTTATGATGGTCTTCCTTTGCTGTACAACGGTTGGAACCTTCAACCGCAGGTCGATTCCGTTGCTCTTGAGCAAATCGAGGTTTTTAAAGGGCCAACGTCTGTTCTTTACGGCAATATTCCACCAGGAGGTATGGTTAACATTATCGCCAAGGCGCCTCAGTCAACACCCTCACACTCTGTCTCGATTAGTACAGGGACTAACAGCCTAAAAGAACTGACGTTCGACACCACAGGACAAATTGGTGATTCTAATGTGGATTACCGTATCGTCGGCCTGGCAAAACAGCGAGATGGTCAAGCCGATACGTCTGAAGATGAACGTTATGTACTCGCCCCATCTTTCAATTGGCAAGCGACAGAAAGCACATTAGTGAACGTGAATGTTTACTATCAAAATGATCCATCAGCAGGTATCTACACGACTGTGCCTGCATCTGGCTCAGTGATTAAAAACCCACTTGGCTCGATGTCACCAAGCACTTATTTAGGGGATGAGGACTGGAACACTTACGAACGCGAAGTTCTGATGATGGGTTACAAAGTCCAACACGACTTTAACAACAATTGGCAATTTCTACAGAATGCCCGCTACATGACCGCCGATGCCTATCAGGAAAACACATATAACGGTGCACTTGAAGCGGATAACCGTACCGTTGGTCGAAATGCCTATTTAACCGATGAAAAGTCCAAATCCTTTGTGATTGACAACCAACTATCTGGCTACGTTAAAACAGGAAATTTTGAACATAACTTATTGTTCGGGCTTGATTATCAGTATCTAGACTCAGATGTAAAATACAAAGACACGCTTGGGTATTCGCTAACTCAGGACATTTTTAATCCTGACCACAACAGCATTGATCGTAATGCACTGAATTTCCAATACAAACAAAACTTAGATATCAAAACGAAGCAGATTGGCGTTTATTTCCAAGATCAAGTTCGTTACGACCAACTTGTAATGATTGCAGGTCTTCGTTGGGATAAATACGATTCAAATACAGACGCCGTTAGCGATTATCTAGGAACAGTATCCAAGAGCAAGGAAGAGTTAGACGATACCAACGTATCTTTCCGAGTCGGTGGTTTGTATGAGCTAGATTTTGGTCTCTCGCCATACCTTACTTACTCGGAAAGTTTTGAGCCAATTGCGGGTGCCGACTCTTCTGGTAAAGCATTTGAGCCATCAACCGGTCATCAATGGGAGTTAGGCTTTAAATACGCACCATTATCTGGTGATATCTCAGGTAACTTAGCACTCTTCCATATCACGAAGAAAAACGCGATCTTGACCGATCCGAATAATCCTTATGCACCGAACTATCAAGCGGGCGAAGTGGTATCACAAGGTATTGAACTTGAGGCAAAATGGCAAGCCACAGCACAAGCTGATTTCACTCTAGGCTATACATATACCGATATGGAGATTACCGAGGACAGTTATTACAACCAAGAAGGTAAAACGCCGGTTTGGGTACCTGAGCAAACGGCCTCTCTATGGGCAAATTACTTCTTTGAAGGAAATCTTTCAGGCCTTCGTACCAGTGCTGGCGTTCGCTATGTCGGAGAAGCACAAATTGATGCACAGAATAGTCAAAAAGTACCGGACTACACCTTGTTTGATTTGGCAGCAAGTTACGATTTCTCAACGGTATCTGAATCAATGAAAGGGGCTAGCGTCACGCTTTCTGCAAGCAATCTATTCGATAAAGAATACTATTCTTGTTACGACAAAAATAACTGTTGGTTTGGCGCTGAGCGCTCTATCGAAGCGAAGTTAGAATACAACTTCTAACCTCTTAGAGCGGAACAGCAGTAATTTGTAAAGCGATGGTTTCTACAATAAGCCATCGCTTTTTATTTTGCATAGAGCATCAATATAAACGCTACCGTGTCACTTTTTTATAGCACCTTTCTGGCCTACCAACAGAGCCATAGTTTAAATCAGCCTCTAGTTCACCAGTGCTGATAAGATACTCCAAATAGCGCCTCGCCGTTGTTCGGCTCGCGCCGATCTTTTCGCCTGCCTCATCAGCGGTCAGCGCACTGCCATTTGGGAACAACTCCCTGATCTTGTCTAGGGTTACACCATCAATCCCTTTTGGTAATCGGTTCGGCAAGTTGTCTTGATTGGCGTGAGACTGCAGCATTTTATCAACGAGGTTCTGATCCAAACTCTCTACGATGTCTAGTTGTTGGCGTTGGGACACATACTTTTTCAGTGCGGCATCTAAGCGTGGAAACATCACTGGTTTTAACAGGTAATCGACAACGCCACCCCTCATCGCCTGTTGTAATGTATCGACATCCCTTGCGGCTGTAATCAAAATGACATCACACGTTTGGTTACTTGCACGCAGTGTATTTAGTATCTCAAGCCCTGTGCCATCGGGAAGATAGACATCCATCAATAGTAAATCTGGCTTAAGAATGTCGAGTTGCATTTCTGCTTCCATTCTCGTGGTCGCAATTCCAACCACTTCCAAACCTGTCAGTTGGCTTAAGTATTTGTGGTGCAGCTCAGCAATAGCCAGATCATCTTCAATGATCATTACGCGAGTCGCCATACTCATAATTGTTCTTCCTTGGGTAAGTACACCGTTATTCTTGTCCCATAATTTGTATTGGGTATCATCTCAACATGGCCGTGATATCGAGTAGCAAGCTGATTGACAAGGTGTAACCCAACACCTCGATTTTGACGAGATTTCGTCGAAACGCCTTTTGTAAATAATGTTTGTGGATCCATTGTTTTTGGGAGGCCACAGCCATGATCTATCACCTCAAGTATCACTTCATTTCCGTAATCGCTAACGGACACATCAATGTTTCTGCGTTCTGACGCAACATTTGATTCATCGCGAATTGAAGTTAACGTTGCATCGAAAGCGTTATCAATCAAATTACCCAAAATTGTGACTAGGTCTTCCGAATTTAGCCACTCAGGCAGGGGCTCCAGACGACTGCCTTCCTCAACCACCAGTTGTAAGCCTAACTCGCGAGCACGTTCAGTTTTTCCAAGCAACATACCTGCAATTAGCGGGTCTTTAACGGTATCTCTTAAAAACTCAATCATTGCCTGATAGTGTGCGGTTTCTTGTCCAATTAACTTTTGCACCGCATCAAGTTCACCCATTTGTACTAGCCCACTAATGGTGTTGAGCTTATTGCGATGCTCATGGGTCTGCGAACGTAACAAATCTGCATATTCCTTGGTTTGTGATAGCTGCTCGGTTAGATCATTGATTTCATCCCTTAAACGGAAACTCGATACCGCCCCCACGATTTTTCCATCAACATAAATTGGAGAGCGATTTGCAATCAGGCGCTTATGATTAAGGAATATCTCAATATCATGATCTTCCTGCCCGCTTTCTAACACTGTATATAGATCGCTATCACGCAGCGTGTCAGTCAAAGGTTTATTGAGCGCTGATTCTCTATCAATACCGAGAATCTGGCAGGCACTACGATTTATCGAGCGAAGTATCCCCTGGGCATCAATGCTTAACACGCCCTCTTTGATGGTGCTCATCGTCACTTCTAATTCGCCGTACAACCGCCCTATCTCTTCAGGCTCAAAGCCTAAAATGGCGCGCTGAAACTTTCTCGACGCATAATTGGATACAATGGCATTAGCGACGACAACTACGATGACCATTAAAATCAAAAAGGCCAAAAATGGTTCGATGCGGTCTTGCAGTCGGTCGAGCAAATAGCCAACCGAAACCACACCAATGATGTTCCCTTGCTCGTCAAAAATCGCAGCTTTACCACGAACTGAATAACCTAACGAGCCCTGTGCCGTCGAAACATAAGACAACCCCTGTTCTAGCGCTCGACGATTGTCGCCACCTCTCATTGGCTTGCCCAACCGCTCATCAACAGGGTGGATTAAGCGTACTCCCTTATGGTCGCCAATAACGATGAATGCAGCACCTATGGCTTCGGTTAATTCTCTAAAGCGAAGTTGGTATGGCTGGGGGTTTTGGGTTTCGATCATTTCACGAACAACCGCTGAGTCCGCTAAAAAACGGGCAACACCCAGTGCTTTTTCTCCCATTTCTTGCTCTTGATTGATTTTGAGATAAGTGAAACCCGCGGCGACGAGCAATAACAGCTCTATCAACCCCGATAGCGTCATGATAATGAGCATCCGCTTACGAAAGCTGATGGTTTTCCAACTCATTGATACATCCTTGTGATTCACTCTTGAGCGTAACGTTAACACTCAGTTAACAGCATGACGTTGTCGCGGTGATAAATCTGTGAGGAAGGCAAGCAAACCGCAGAGTTTACGGTTAATTAATCGACGAGCTGAAACATAAAATTACAACCATTCACCAAATTTAGCATTCCTCTCTGATACTCAATTCCATACATAAATTGCCCTTAAAATCATGATCGCGATCACATCGATTTTAGCGGTTTTTGAGGCGTTTTTAGACTTTACAACGTATAATTTTTAATCAACGAAACCAATGAGAGTTTCGGTTTGAAAGCAGTGAAGCTGGAAGTCTATTAAAAGCTCAACATTGATGTCAGTGATTTGGACACAAATAAAACAAAACACAAATACTGACTATATGACAAACACTTAGACACCATCTGAAAACTGGAAAACTATAAACAGAGGTGCATTTATAGTTAGAAGGAACACCAAACATGGAACGCGATACCTTTGGAATATGCCTGAATAAGGCGATGCTGTCAGAGAATATGTATTCAACATTTACACACGTCAGGGCTTATGAAAAAAACGGAGGCGGTACTTCTGATCTCAAAGTCCTGTTATCGTTCCCTCAAATGAGTGGAAAAGATCTATTGAATACGATGCGAGGTTCTCGTCAGCTCGAGTGGAGAGCGGAGTTTCACTGTCCATATACGAAATAAATTTGTAACATCTCCCGCGCCCAGCACAAATATAACTGGGCGCATACTACTGCCCAATTTTCCCTCCTACTTAACACGCAGTTACGAATCCTTTATATTAGAGCTAATACTCTACGACAAAGCAGCCATTATGAAAAAAACAGGAAAGTTTTGGATACTGGGCTTACTTAGCAGCTCGATTTCCCTTGCCTGTCATGCGGCACCGATCACTTTTGATACCGCATGGCAGCTATTGCTAGAAAACAACTATTCTCTCAAAGCTCAACGCTCAAACGTCGAGAACTACCAATACCAAGAGAGTGCCACCAGCAATCTCAACTTACCTCAGGTTACTATTGGCGCGAATTACACGCGTTTAGATACCGATATCACGCTGTCGGGAAAACAGATCCTAGACAGCACAGGAGCACACATTAACGTACCTCCTGCTTTTCAGCCTATTTTTGGTGCCTTAGCTAATACCACTTCGACCATAACCGAGCGCGATATTTTCTCTTCGTCTATTCGTGCGATTTGGCCGATTTTTACTGGTGGTCGAATTTCTGCGGCTCAATCAGCTGCAGAAGGCAAAACGGATGAGGCGAAAAGCCAGCTTCTAATGGAACAACAAGCGCGTTTTGAAGATTTATCGAAGTACTACTTTTCTGTCGTACTGGCAAAGGAAGTACTCGCAACGCGGCAAGCGGTTGAAGCAGGGCTAAAAAAGCATCGAGATTTTGCCATTAAGCTTGAAGAGCAAGGACAAATCGCGCACGTTGAGCGCCTGCAAGCCGAGGCTTCTTTAGATAAAGCATCTGTAGAAACACGTAAAGCAGCCAGTGATTTGAGTATCGCTCAGGCTGCATTAGGTAAATTACTCGCGCAAGATGATGCCGTAGAGCCCGCTGAATCTTTGTTTATCAACGACAGTCTTCCCCCTCTTAGCGCTTTTGTCGATCAAACGTTGCTTACCTATCCGGGGTTAGAACTTCTGAGCGCTAAACACAAACAAGCCTCTAGCTTAATCAAAGCAGAAAAAGGGAAATACTACCCTGAAGTTTATCTTTACGGCGACTACAGCTTGTATGAAGACGATTCTCTCGCAAGCCAAATGAAGCCTGACTGGTTAGTTGGTGTTGGTGTCAGCATTCCACTGATTGAATCATCAGGGCGAAGCGAAAAAGTCAAAGCCGCTCAAAGCGTCGTCTCGCAGGTCGACTCATTAAAGTCCCAAGCCAAACAAGACTTATCGCTGTTAGTCCAAAAGACATACTTGGAGGCTCAGCAAGCCATTGATGAAGTACAAGGGCTCGCATCTAGCATTGAACTCGCTAACGAAAACCTGCGCTTGCGTGAAAAAGCATTTACTCAGGGTCTGTCGTCTTCTCTGGATGTTGTGGATGCACAACTTTATGTCGCGAGTATAGAAACTCAGCGTTCAGCGGCGCGTTTCCGCTATTTAATATCTTTAACCAAGCTACTCGCATTGAGCAGTGAAATGAACAGCTTCGAACAATATCAAAATACCGCTTATATCCCTGCTTCAACATCCAAAGAGGTGAAATAAATCATGGCAGCTAAATCACTAAAACCCGTTTTACTCTCACTTTGTGCTTTGGGTGTTGCCTCTTGGGTTGGGTATCAATTTTACCAAGCCTATCAACCGGAACCGATCCGCTTACAGGGATTAATTGAAGCCCAGCAATACAGCATTTCCTCAAAAGTCCCAGGGCGTATTGATGAGGTAATGGTACGTAAAGGCGACGATGTAGAGAAAGGTCAGCTTATTTTTACCCTTCATAGTCCTGAAATTGAAGCGAAGTTAGAACAAGCAAAAGCAGGTGAAAAAGCGGCGGACGCCTTAGCTCAAGAAGCTGAGAAAGGCGCACGTGAGCAACAAATCCAAGCAGCAAAAGATCAGTGGATGAAAGCCAAAGCCGCTGCGAATTTAATGGAAAAAACCTACAATCGTGTGAATAACCTTTATAACGATGGCGTTGTTGCAGAACAAAAGCGCGATGAAGCTTTAACGCAGTGGCAAGCAGCGAAATACACAGAAAGTGCCGCGTTTCAAATGTACGAAATGGCAAAAGAAGGCGCTAGAAGTGAAACCAAAGTGGCTGCGGCGGAAAAAGCGCGCATGGCATCAGGTGCCGTAGCCGAAGTAGAAGCGTACGCGAAAGATACTCAGATCTACAGCTGGTTCGACGGCGAAGTCTCTCAAGTTCTACTTCAAAGTGGTGAATTAGCACCTCAGGGCTTCCCGGTTGTTACTGTGATAGATACAGAAGATGCCTGGGCGACACTTAATGTGCGTGAAGATTACCTTCAACACTTTAAAAAAGGAGCAACCTTTGATGCCTATTTGCCTGCCTTAAACAAAAATGTTGAGTTCAAAGTAACGCATGTTGCCGTTATGGGTGACTTTGCAACGTGGAGAGCAACCGATGCTTCTCAAGGTTTTGATCTTCGTACCTTTGAAGTAGAAGCTCGTCCAGCTCAACCCGAACCTGAACTGCGTATGGGAATGAGTGTTGTCGTTGAACTTTAATCACAACCACTAGGTTAATGCTATGACGATTAAGATTTCACAGCGGCATATCTTACGACGAGACAAGTGGTTGCTTTCGTGCCTTACTTGGATACCGATTTTGCTCGCGATGATGATTTGGGGAGTGTTCTCTGCGGGCATTGCCCGGGATCTACCAATCGGTGTGGTTGATCTACAACATTCCCAACTTTCTCGAAAGCTCATTCAATCTTTGGATGCGTCGTCGAGTCTGGCTGTTAACTATCACTACACCAGTGCAAGCGAAGCAAAAAATGCGATGATTGAAGGCGATATCTACGCTTACGCGGTCATCCCATCTAAGTTCGACCAAGATATTCTCCAGCACCGCCAACCTCAACTTTCTGTCTTTTACAACAGTCAGTACATTTTGGTAGCGAAACTGATCAACTCTGCCGTTGCGCAAGCACAAGGCTATTTCGACGCTCAGGTTGAAGTAATGGGAAACTTGGCTAAGGGTAACACCACAACGTTAGCAGCGGCTGGACAGGCTGTACCCGTGTCGACACAAATAACCGCATTATTTAACCGTAACAATAACTACGCACAATTTTTGGTAACGGCTATCGTGCCAGCCATTTGGCAAATATGTATTGTAGTAAGCACTATTTTGATTCTTGCCGCGCACTTTCGCATTTATGGTGGAAAGAATAGCTTTGCATTTTTGGGCGAAAAGCCATACGCCAGGCTCACTACCCTATTAAGTCAGTACATTCCGGTCTTTATGGCGCAAGGTGCGTTGTTCTTGTACTGGTTTTATTCCGTGCTTGATTGGCCAATGGAAGGCAGTTTTGTGGTTATGCTATTAGCACAATTGGCGACGGTTATCGCCTGTATCATTATGGGAGCGTTGTTCTTCTTCTTGTCGATGGATCCTGCACGTGCGATGAGTTTTGCTGGCGCATTTACGGCTCCAAGCTTCGCGTTCATGGGAATTACATTCCCAGTTTCTGACATGAACACGCTCGCTTATGCATGGCGTTCATTATTGCCGATTACCCATTACATTGAAGTACAAGTGAGTCAAGCAAGCTATGGAGCATCGGCCGCACAATCTTTAAGCTCGCTATGGCCTATGATTGGTTACGTTGTGCCCCTGCTCATTACCGCAGCCTTGATGGGTAAACATCGAACAGCTTCATCAACACGCCAAGCGAAGGAGGCGGTATGACATTGTGGCAACTGATTAAAGCGGAACTTAAGGCCGTTCTAACCAATCCAGTCGTTACGTTGACCGTGTTTGGTGGTGTCGTATTTTACTCGTTTTTATACCCTTTGCCTTATGCACAACAAACGCCTCGTGAACAACCAATCGCGATTGTTAATCTAGATGGTAGTCAGACGAGTTTAAAGCTAGAACGTATGGTTGATGCCACTCCGCAAGTCAACGTAGTCACTCGACTTCATACGATTGCCGATGCAAAGCAAGCATTTTTACAACGAGAGATCACCGGTTTTTTAGTCATACCAGAACACTTTTACAAAGACCTAATGCTAGGTAAAAGCCCGACTCTGGCCTACGCTGCGGACGCCTCGTATTTTCTCGTGTACGGAACCGTGGTAGAAGGATTGGCCCAAGCTGGAGGCACATTAGGGGCCCAAGTGAAAGTCAGTAAAATGGTGATAGATGGTGTGCCCATGAGTATGGCTAGCCATAATTACTCTGCTATTAAGCTTAATATGAAACCAACGTTCAACCCAACCATGGGTTACATCGAATACGTAGTGCCGGCAGTATTTGTTCTGATTTTACAACAAACGTTGATCATGGCGGTTGGATTACAAACGGGAACACAGCGTCATGGTCGTGGCTATTGGTCACAAGTATCAACGGGATCGCTGCTGCTTGTGAGAACGTTAGTATTTGTGGCAATTTATTATTTACTCGGCGCCTATTATTTTGGTTTTAGCTTCGAACGTTTAAACGTAAACCATATCGCCAATGCGGGCGAATTGCTGGCTATGTTGTTCCCGTTCTTTTTAGGTTGTTGCGGACTAGGCTTCTGGCTAGGTTACTTATTACCTCGGCGTGAACTTGTCACCTTAGTCGTCTTAGTGAGCTCTATGCCGCTCATTTTCTTGGCTGGTTTTATTTGGCCAATTGAAGCCATACCTACTCCCTTATTATGGATTGCTGATTTAAGCCCAAGCACTTGGGCGATAAAAGCTTTCTTAGCGCTAAACCAAATGGGGGCAACCTGGCAACAAGTCGCTCCACATTGGACGGCGCTTTGGGCACTCACCGTGCTTTGGGGTAGCGTTGCGTACTGGATTGCTAAGCGAAGTAACAAGCCAGTTGTAACAGAGAGCTTGGGGTGACAGCTGACATTTTTTATTACTATAAAAAAAGCCGGGTAACTAAACCCGGCTGAAAATCTGCGTCCTTGCAGCGGACATATGGTAAAAACACTTTTTGCTCTGGGCTTACCCATTGAGCGAGGTTAGATTAAGCCAAAAACTATGGACTCCATACTCTCATATAGAGGGTTATATCCTTCCAATAGACATTAGCTCTTCGCTAGAACGATAACGTTTTTCAGACACAAAAAAACAAGACTCACATTGAGTCTTGTTGTTGATAGGGATGAGCAGGATACATGTCGCCGCTAAGTCATATCACGGATTATTTTCTCTCGGTATTCTGTAACGACCTTCATGATTGAATTTTTTACATCACCGACTTGCTTAGAGGGTTGGCACCATAGGCCAAAACCAAACTTAAAACCTTCCAATAATTCAGAAGCTTCCACTGGCTCTATATGATTATTAGAAAACTCCGAATGGGCAAACGTTCTGGGGAGAATCGCCCATCCTAAACCTGCTTCAACCATTTTCACTACAAGGGCCAATTGGTCGACCTCTTCATGGTTCGAACTTACGATGACTTTTTCGCCCATTCCCTCTTCAATAAGAGACCGCAGTACAAATTGTTTACTATTCCTCAAGGCTGTCAATACTCGATCTGGTGCCATAGAAGCGAGTTCACCACCTTTCTGGACGAAAGGAACAAATTCAAAATGACCTAAAAACGTCGCATCCAGACTATGTATTGCTCGACTATCATGCACATTGACAATACCGAATTGATAATCACCATTCTGTAAACCCTCTTTAATTTCGTTGCGATTACGAACAAGAAAGTTAACTCGCATCATCGGAAAATCTGCTGCTAATTGAATACGAAGCAATACAAGAAAACGGTGTGGTATAGCGCTTGAATAGGCGATACTAACATTCTCTAACCCACCGTAAGCTAGACTTAATGCGACTTTATCGAAAGTACGTGCTTGTTCGATGGTTTGCTTAGCATAGTGGTAAAGAAGATGACCATCTTCTGTCGGTTCTACCGAGCGCCCCACTCGCTCAAACAGGTTGACCGCCAGTTGGTCTTCAAGATTGGTAATCACCTGCCCTATTGTGGTTCGGTGCTTATTGAGTTTGACCGCCGCCTTACTAAACGAAAGCTGTTCATAAACGGTTACGAACGCGAGAAGTTGTTCAAAACTAAAATTCATAGGTTGTGCTTACTTTTTAGAGTTATCTAATTAAATTACCACAAGATCGTAGAATTGCTACTTGGTAACGGAAACAATCTGCGTTTGAATTCCTTCTCGACGACACAAAAAAACCTACTAGCTTCAGTAGGTTTTCTCTAACTTAGTTGTACTCAACGACACGAGCTAAATAGTTGAATTCTCCTGAGTCACCATGGTAATCGCGGTAGACATCGACACTGAAATATTTAGGTTGATCAGCGTAAATGTGGTCAACGACTTTTTGCTCAAGTGACTCCAACGTTTCACCGACCTGAGAGTACACGAACTGCTTGTTCACTTTTTCCAATTTACGTTTTTTCGCTTCTTTGTGTGACACATAGTTGTTGATCTCTTCCCACTTTCCCACGAACTCGACCGCCACGTAACTCGAGTTCTCGTCAATCATAATAAAGGTTGCACCTTCTTCTTTGATTGCAGACAGTTGCTGCATATCACTATCCACTTTTTGCTGGTCAAGATGGGCTCCACTTTGGGCGAATGCAGTCGCGGAAGCGGTAAGCATCATGAGTGTAAGAACGGCTTTTTTCATTGTATCGTTTTCCTGTATTAAGGGAGTTCAGTTACCCAAAGTTGCCCTTGGGTGGCTTTTTTGAATCCATATTCGTAAATCGTCAGCAAGTAGCGGTGATCGAACATATCTTTCGTTACTTTGGAGTATCTGAAATCTTGATCAATGTAGGTAAACTGCATCTCGATATCGTTGATTTCACTGATGTATTTCATTCGATAGAGATCACCACGAGTTTGCGCTAGCGTAAGGCTTGAGACACTTTTCGATACCAATTCCAAACCTTTGTCTTTTAGTGGACGATACGGCGCTTTTAACGCACCATTGCGAATCACATCCAACTGAGGCGCTTTTTCTAACCCCAAAGCATCTGAGATTTGTTGATAGTTGAAGTTAGACGGATTAAAGAACACCTGCGCTGCGAGACCGCCATCTACGTGTAACTCCTCAAGTGTTTCTCCATCATGTTCAACATCGATAAATTGTGGAGGGAAAACACCAGGGATCGATGCGCTCGCAGCAAGCACCTTGTAAATAAGTTCAGATTTGTCCGCTAAATCACTGTTCGCAATCGCACCAATATTCCAAATCACCAGTTCGCCTGAATCAAAATGGGTACTGCCAATAAAGAGGCGTTTACCATTGCGGTGTTGCTGCGCCATCGCCTCGATCATGGGCTCAGGGTAAGCGTCTGCGATGAAATCATAGAGGTTCTCACCATCGGTAAACGCGTCCTTAAACAGGGTATTTAAGAAGTTCTTCTTACCCAAAATATTCTTATCATTGATGTTGAGCATGACTTCTTTCATCTTTGGCATCGCATCACCGCCAATGAAAACAAAAGGAGCGATTAGGGCACCCGCACTGACTCCAGTAATGATGGCATAATCTTTTAGCTCCCCCTTTTCCTGCAGCCCCATCAAAACGCCGGCACCGTATGCGCCGTTTACGCCACCACCCGATAAGGCCAAAATATTGAGCTGTTCACCCTCTACTTTGATCGGTGTGGTTTGATTGTGCGCTGAGTAGAGAAAATCCGGCGCTTCATTGGCCCACATTCGAAGTGGCTCATTTGGTGTCGAACTCGCGATCTCGACATCTTTATAGTTGCTTTGAGAAACACGAACATCCAGGGTATGAGGCGAACTACAAGCTACTATCAACAGCGAAAGTGCAACCGTCACACCAGAGGAAATTAAACGATTCATAATCAGTCTCATTTAATGTTCTCTGGCGTATGACCAGAGACTCAGTTTGAAGTTAATTGGGTCAAAATGAAGTCCGTTTCGTTGTGTGGAGTTACTATAGCTAGGCACGGCTAAACCCCATAATCGCGATTGTAGGATGCTATCCATCAAAGCAATTATGCCAAGTTTCTATATGCTAACTTTACGCTTCTCCGTTAATTAGGTACTGCGCTAAGCAATTTTCACGACATTGAACTCATGCGTCGGTTCGACAAATTCGTATTGGGCATTGATCGTCTGTAGCTCCCATGTGCCATAGCCTTTTGTGATCTCCAATACACCGTAAACGGCGTTATGTGTATGACGAAAGGCTGCGACAGGAGACATCTTCTTCACCAAACAAGAGGTGAAAATCGCAGAAATTAAATCACCGACTCCGACTGGCTGCATAGCAAATTCAACACTAGGTCGTTGGGCCAAATAGCTTGCTTTCGGCGTCGCTAAAATCATACTGAAGGCGTCATCTGTTAGTGCATGCAGGTGTTTCACCAATACCATTTTCGGTCCTAACTCTAAGGCTTTTTTACATGCAGTGACCGCATCATAAAGAGAGTTAATTTTCACACCTGTTAACTCGCTCAGTTCAAACTGGTTAGGAACAATCACATCAGCGATGGGCAACAAGCTATGGCTTATCGCTTCTTTGACACCGTCTGCCACAATGCAACCTTTGTCTGGATCACCCATAACTGGGTCACACACATACAGTGCACTATGGTTACGCGATTTGACTAAACTTACCGCTTCGGCCACCGCTCGACATTGCTCTGCGCTGCCTTGATAACCGGACAGTATCGCGCCACATTCGCCTAACTTCTCAATGTTATCTAAGCCTCTCATTAGAGAATGAATTTCATCTGCCCCAAACTTCTGTCCAGTCCAACCTTGCTGGTACTGAGTGTGATTTGAAAACTGAACCGTGTGAATTGGCCAGACTTCGAGGCCCATTCTCTGCATCGGGAAGACGGCAGAACTGTTTCCTGCGTGGCCATAAACCACATGAGATTGAATAGAAATAATGCTTTTCATAAGTCACTCTTAATTGAGAAGTTTGTTAGCTTGGCGACTAAATAAACACAATATCGCGCACTGTGCTTATTTGGTCGGAATAGCCTCGACAACGCCGAGGCTTATTCTTAATCAGGCTGGATTAATTAGCCTTGGAACTCAGCGAAGTACTCATCCAACACTTTGCGCGTTGCACGACCGATAAGCTCGTATTCGTGATGAGTAAGGTTTGCTAACGAAACTCGAACTGATGCGTGTACTACATCGAAGCCTTGGCCTGGAAGTAGGATAACGCCGGTTTCATGTGCAAGACGGAACAGGAAGTCTTTGCCCTTCTCGCTCGCTTTGAACCATTCAACGAAGGCTGGTCCGTACAATTTGCCGCCCAAAGTGTCGAGCTCAAGCAGTGTGTAGTAGTCCACACGATCTTTGTTTTCTTCAATTTCTACACCCATGTTTTTGTACAGAGTTTTGTAACGCTCGCGAATGATGCGTTTACATGCTTCTTTGTAGTTTTTCTCTGAGTCCATCAGACAATTCAATGAGAACAGCGCCATTTGAACTTGTTGAGGAAGAGACAAACCTGCTGTGTGGTTAAGCGCTACGCTGCGGCTGTCTGCTACGATACGGTCAATAAACTTAATCTCACGAGGTTCCGGAGTCAGTGTTTTGTAACGATCGTCCAACTCAAGTTGACGCGCTTCAGGAAGGCTGCGCATTGCATCGTCAAACACGTTGTTGTGTTGAATCGCAATCGAGCCTAAACGCCAGCCTGTTGCACCGAAGTACTTCGAGAACGAGTAAACACAAAGCGTGTTGTATGGCAGTTTCGCGAACAGTGAGACAAAGTCGTCCGCGAATGTGCCGTATACATCGTCAGTCACAATGAACAGGTCGCTGCGTTCGTTGTTCACAAAATTTGATAGGTTATCCAGAGTCTCATCCGAGAACTTCACAGACGCTGGGTTTGCTGGGTTCACGACACAAAGCAGTTTGATGTCTGTATCTGCAAGCTTTTCGATTTCAGACATCGGCAGCTGCCATGTTGTCTCATCCAAACGTAGTTCAACGATTTCCAGTTCGTATTCACTCAGTTCTGGAATTTCTAGGTACGGCGTAAAGATTGGAGTGATTAGCGCGACCTTGTCACCTTTCTTCAACAGACCGTTGTTGAACATAGTTTGGAACGTGTACGTCATAGACGCTGTGCCGCCTTCCGTTGCAAACAGATCGAAGTCTGTTGTCATTGGCATCGGGCCGTACATCTCTTCTGCGATGTACTGCTTCACAACCCTTTCGATGTTCGTCAACATACGTGGTGGCACTGGGTAGTTACATGCAAGGTATGCGTTAACCAGCTCATTCAAAAATGCCTGTTTCTCTAGACCCAAACGGTCTTTTGCGTAGCTCAGCGACTTTTCCAAGAACTGTACGCCTTGGTCTTGTTTATTCTTGCTTGCAAACGTATCGAAGCGCTCAACAATGCCCACACCATCTGGAATGCCACCGAAACCACCATCTAGGTATGAATAAGTGCGCTCGGCTTCCAATATTGCGAACTCACCCAAACGAATGAACGCTTTACGTGGTAGTGTCGCAAGAAAATTAGGATTACCACGACCTGCATCTAATAACGCGCGGTCAGGAACAGTTTGTGCCACTTCAATAAGTTTATCTTTTAATTCAAATGGGCTTAAATCTGCAAATTTTGAAAAATCAATTGTTGTATTTGGCGTAGTCATAATATTTACCTGAATTTATTATTTAGTGAAATTTGGATAATACTTCCCCTACCGCCTATTTAATTAGGCGATAAGAGTGTTCGAATTTATTTAAATTACATGCCTGCGTTTAAAGTAATAATGCCGACAATAATAGGACCCCATAGGGTGAGCAGTACATTGGCGACAGCATAAGTCACGGTGAATGAGAATACTGGCGTTGCGTTACCTGTTTTTTCCATTAAAGCCGCGAATGCTGGGTTCGCACTTCGTCCACCTGTAACACAACCAAGTGCTTCAACTGGGTTCTTAATCTTCAATACAAAGTATGAGAAAAAGAACGAAATAAACTGAGGAATAATGGTCACAGCCATACCAAGGAACAACAGAGACATACCGTGTTCTTTGATGGTGTCGACCGCTTGAGGCCCAGCCTCAAGGCCAACAATGCCCACAAATGCTGCCAAACCGAAATCTCGAATAAAGTTCGCGGCACCCACAGGAAACTGAGCAACATGCGGATTGCGGCTACGCAACCAACCGACAATCAAACCTGAGATCAAACAACCTGCACCAGAACCGATAGTGACGGGAATACCAGCAATCTTAAAACTGATTAGACCAATTAATAGACCCACCACCATGCCCATACCAAGCACGACTAAGTCAGTCACGTTTGCTGAGCCCATTCGCTGACCAATGTTTTTCTCAACGCGATTGATATCTTTTGCGGTACCTGTAAGCTGGATGACGTCGTTTTTCTTCACCACAAGATCCGGCGTCATTTCGATAGAGCTGCCTTCACGAATGTAATCCGTCACATAAATACCGCGCATAGAGCCTTGGTTCGAAGCCTCTTTAATCTCTTGCAGCGACTTACCAATCAGTTTGCGGTTGTCTGCGATCAGTTGACGGTTTTCTTCAATAACTTCATAGCCTTCTGGAAGTGCAATCTCATTGTCAGCCAAACCATCTTGCAGCTGATGTACTGCATTACGGCGACCTGTTACGACAATGACATCCCCTTCTTTCAGGGCTGTGAATTTGTCCACGTCTAGCACTTTGCCATCGCGTTGAATCAATTCAATACAAGCAGCCAGAGCGTGTTGGTTTAACTGAGCTAAGGTTTTGCCTGCTAGCCCACCATCTTTGCTCACTTTAAATGCTCGTGTAACCAGCGCTGTGACAGCGTTGAACTCACCCGGCGCTAAATCACGCTTACCATTTGAATTTTTCTCTTCTAGAGCAATCGCTTCTGCTCGGATATCCCACTTCATCAGTGTTGGGAATACCCATGTCACCATCAGAATTGGACCAAGCGAACCAAAGATGTACGTAACTGCGTAGCCTACTGCGACATTGGTCTGCATTAGGTGCTTAGCTTCTTCTGTCACACCCCCAAGACGTGCGATCGCATCACCCGCTGTACCGATGATTGCCGATTGAGTCAAACCACCAGCTGCAAGGCCTGCTGCCGTACCTCTGTCTAGATCAAACATCCAAGCAGCTGCTAGTACACAAAGCAGGCCAGAAACCGTCATCACTACAGCGGAAAGTAGAATGTTGATGGTTCTAAAGTTCAGTGCTTTGAAGAACTGTGCACCACCTTGATACCCTACTGCGTAAATAAAGAGCGCAAAGAAAATGCTTTTTACGCCGGGATCAATATGAACACCAAATTGCCCAATAATTACACCCATTAATAATGTTCCGGCAACACCGCCAAGAACAAATCGACCAATGGTAATTTTACCAACCATATAACCGAGAGAGAGCGTAATAAAGAGAGCAACAAATGGTGCCATGTCAAAAAGGTTAGAAATAATTTCCATGACAATTTTACTCTTACTAATAAATATAAAACTCAAATAATCTAACGAATAATCTTTCACTCATATTTGTTGGATTATTTAATTTAAAAAGCATCTCGTTTGCTTCGAAGCGAATATTAGAAACAAAACCTCACAACTCGTAATCCCATTTGAAGGACGAAACCATCACTTCGCATATTCAAAAGCAAACATTGAACAATAATTGTCGAAAATTTAACAACTTAGTGGTCTGAAATGAACATAGAATAAATTGGAAAATAAATTTATTTTTATTTTCACTGTCCAAAAAGCTACTTCGCTGCGCTATTCCCTCTATATAGCGCATAACACCTTTCGTTTGATGGATTAGATCCTCCAAAAGCGATTATCACGGATGCCATCATTTGCCTTATCTTTCCATTCATCAAGTTAATAGAGAAAAACACCATGAACTCAATGCCACATGAACTTGTGTGGGGCGAAGTTTACTTCCCACCCTTGTTGCTGGTTATTGCATTGGCTTACATGCTCACCATTTTGGTCGGAACCGTTGCTACAAAACTGGGACTCCACAAATACGTTGCATTTCCTGCACTCGCAGAGCTAAGCCTAATTGTGATTTTTACTGGCGTTATTGGTCGATTCATTACGATATTTTGAGGCAAATTCCGTGATAAAACGTTATCTCATCACACTGCTACTACTGTGTTCCGCTGGCACCGTGATTTTCAGCTACTACCAATCATACTCTGACAACCCTTGGACTAGAGATGGCCAAGTTAGCGCGCACATCGTTTCTATAACCCCCCGCGTAACAGGACAAATCATCCAAGTCTACGTTGAAGACAATTCGCAAGTGAAACAAGGCGATTTGCTGTTTGAGATTGACCCAAGCATCTATAAAGCGGCGTACCACAAAGCGCTAGCAGCTCAAAAGCAAGCCATTGCATTACTAGCAAAGGCCAAAAATGAAGAGCAGCGAGCACTTAAGTTAGAAAAGCGCACACCTGGCGCCGTACCTGTACTGACATTGAATAACCTAGACAATGCAGTGGAGACAGCCGTTGCCAACGTAGAACTCGCGAAAGCCAATGTTGAAGAAGCCAAGCTAAACCTTGATTACACAAAAGTTTATGCGCCAACGAATGGTTATATAACTAATTTGAACTTACGCGTCGGCTCTCAAGTCGTCGCTAACTCCCCAGTCGTGGCTTTGATTGATGAAGACAGCTTTTGGATCGAAGGATATTTCAAAGAAACGGATTTAGTTGGCGTTGATCCACAAGATAAAGCCTACGTGACCTTAATGATGCACAATGAAGCTGTGCTGGAAGGCAAAATCAAAAGCATTGGCTACGGCATTGCGAAGCAAGATGGTAGTACTGGTAACGATCTTTTGCCCAATGTGAACCCTAACTTTCAGTGGATACGCTTAGCTCAACGCATTCCAATTAAAGTTAAATTAGATCACTTACCGAAAGATTTTCAACTACGTGTTGGTATGACGGCCTCTATCAAAATCATCAAACAATAATGTGGTGGAATGTATGTTTAATGCCTCAACCAAAGAAGCAATCAAAGCTGCGCTGTCTATCGTTATCGCGATCTACCTTGCCTTATGGTTTCAATGGGAGAAACCGTATTGGGCAGCGATCGCAGTCGCGGTAATGGCATTAAATGAAAGCTTCGCTCACTCGATAAACAAAGGTCATAATCGCTTATTAGGAACCCTCCTTGGCATCGGTTATGCCTTTTTCCTCATCACGACGTTTTCTCAAGATCGCTTTTTGTTTCTCACCTTCTTCACCTTGTTTTTAGGTGCGTGCATTTTTATGTCGAGCGACGAAAAGTATGGTTATGTGTTCTCTATCGGTTTTGCTGTGTGCTCCATCATCGCATGTATGGGAGGATTTGATAGTCAAGCAACGTTCCACTTCGCTGTTCTTCGCATGCAAGAGACTATTCTTGGTGTGATCACGTTTTCTGTTGTGTACCGATTAGTCTGGCCAGTCAGTACAGAACAAAACTTCATTCAACGTTTTGAGACCAGCAGAGAGGCGATGCTTAACGCTATGAAATCGCCCAATGATACAGATATTGAAGCTCTTGAGACCAACAGCGCCAACATAGAAAAGTTATTCCAACTGGTCGGCTTACCACTTACTGGCAGCTACCACTTGAAAGAACATCGTCAGCTATGGCGTGCGCGTTTAAATGAGATGGCACAAATCCAAGACCGATTGCTAGAACAAGCAGATAAATCGCAAAGTCGTGAGATCGATTGGCCAACGCTAACGCAGCAACTTCAAAGCTTTGATATTAAAAATCCAAGTACGTCTCTCATCGGTCACGTTGCTTGTGTCATGCAAAGAGAGAAAAACACAGTTTGGCATCACGAGCATCGAACGTTTATCCAGCATTTGAATGAAGACGGCAGAAAGGTACTGCAAGGTGTCTCCATGTTCGTGACGTCGCTGTTGATCTGGATTTATCTTCCTGTGCCCGGAGGTTTCATTTTTCCGATGCTAGCAGGCGTGTTCTCTTCAATCGTTCCTACTATGCCACCAAGCATTATTAAAGATGCATTTTTTGGTGTGATAGGCACTGGCACGGTGATTCTATTGCAATACATTTTCCTAATGCCAATGATGACCGAGCTTTGGCAGCTTGGGCTATTCTACTTCATCAACATCATCGTGATTTGGAAGGTATTTTCCACACCAAAGCTGATGGTACACAGAATTCTAGGTATTAACTTATTGGTTGTCTTGACATCAGGAGCGCTCAATTTAACCCCAGCGTATCGAATTGAAACGCCCTTGCTGATGCTGGTAAACATTATGATTATTTTGATGATTGCCAAGTTGTTTACTGATCTGTTTCGTGTTCGCGTTACGGTCTAAGCGTCACCTCCGTTCTTGAAACTAAAGCCCTGCATTGCTTCTGCTCTGCGGGGCTGTTTGTTTGTGAGCTAGCCATTATTCCTCCGTAACCCATAAAGCGAGGATAGTATCCATCAAAAGCGATTAACGGTATTTCTCTTCACCTCATAAAATCCTCTCATTGATTCACGAAATGCAATCGAAAACTCTGCATTCACAACGTCAATCACAGCAAACACATCTATTTAACTGAACAAGAAGTTCAGTGACACATTAACTGTCTGAGTCTCGAAGGTTTGAGACTATTCAGAGTGGAAACTGTCATGAGTTTTTTTGAATTACGCGCCGGCAAGACGTCTTCTCTTACTGTGCTCGCGAGCGCACTAATGCTTACTACCCCCACTTTTGGCTTCGCCGCTGAAGAGACGACGACCTACAACGAAGTAATCGAGCAAGGCCGAGCACTGTTCGACAAATACGGTATCAGTCATGATTTACCAAAACTGGCCATCAGCTCTCTAGTTCAAGGCGAGCATTTGGTCGAGCATGCCCACCGAAGTGTTAAAATCGGTGATAGCGTTCGCGATTCGTCCGTCTACTTGGTCAAGAACACCGATAACAAAGGCAACATTGATCTGCGTATCAAGTACAACCCTGAACAACTCGATGAAAATGAAAAAGTACTTGATGAGATCGAAGCTTTCACACGAACAGAATACCGCCTTCGAAACTACGCGGAGAGTTTTGATCCGTCATCAGTAAGAGCCAAAGAGGATCAGAATGGTAATGTGATCATCAGTTTTAATTACTCAAAATACGGTCTTCCTCAAGATATCGCCTACTTTCGCTTTTTAAGCGTTGATATTGAGTTGGTTAATGGTGAACCGAAACGTATGGTCATTACCAACGATAAACCGTTCACACATCACAACTACCAAGTGGATTCTTACGATCAAGAGATCCTCTTCCAGAAGTTAACATCAGGCAAAATTGCGATTGCCAGTAAAAACACCAAGATAGTTGGTTCAAAGAAAAATAAACCCCTCGAAATGATGAGCAGCGTAAAACCGGTAGCGATTTATGAAGATAAGCTTGGCGTGCAAGTACTAGACGAAAAACGCTTGAATGAGGTCTCTGATCCACGCATGCAAGAAGCCAGTGTTAAGCTAGACCGCGTTTTTCCTTTAATGGGTGATATGGTTCGTCGTCAAGGTATCGATTTGCCTCTGCCGTTTGGTGTATCGCTAGCGTATCGAAATCAAGATATGAATATTCCATTTAATGATTTCACGATTGAAGGCATCGGCCTTAATGAATTGTTTGATCCAGAAGACAGTGTCGGCATCGTGAGTGCTGAGAGCATGACGCTTCGTGGCGATGTAAACATCCTGCCATTTTGGAATGTATTTGGTTACATCGGAAAAGTTAATGTCGATGCCAATGTTGATGCCGCCTACACGGGTGAAGGTGGCCAGTACATAAAAGATAAGCTGAACGATAAACTGCCAGGATTAGGTGATAAGTTTTGCGATGGTTTATCTGCACTTTGTAGTCGCGGACGCCTAGACGTGCCGCTGCATTTGGAATATGACCTTCGTGGTATAGGTACAACCCTTTCGGTTGGCTATAAAGAATTCTTTGCTTCTGTCACTGGTACCTATTCGCAAACTCGCTTAAAGGGCTTAGATGATTGGGGCGATGGTATTGTTACTGTACAGCCGATGTTGGGTTATCAACTTGTCGATTATCGCACGCAGTTCTTTGTCGGAGCAGAATATCAAGGACTGGACGCTCGAATGGACGGGCATGTAAAAAGTGGTGATATCGAATTCGATTACGACATTGGTGTAGATCTTAATCAATGGGCGTTTTTGACTGGTTTCAATAAGCAAATCGGCAAAAACTACAACCTGACCTTTCTCTATAACAAAGGGGAAACTCGAGAGTCAGTAACCTTAAATCTTGGTTACCGTTTCTAACTCTCATAAAGAGCCCGCCCCTAGACGATGGTAGGACTGCATCCTACAAAGGCGATTACTGAAACTGTCGCCGATGTCCTACCATTTGAGCCATCAATACAACAAGCCATCCAACCATTCACGGATTAATGCCAAAGCGTCAGGACGTCGCTTGTTAGATGCCGTTTAACATTTTAGGTGTACGCACCAAATGACTTTTTGGACATAACAATGACTTTACTCAATCGCTCAACTTTAGCCATTACCATCACTCTTGCCTTAGCTGCCTGTAGTGATGATTCAAGCAAACCTAGCGTTCCTAACGGCCCGAAGCCACTACAACCCTTACCACCAGAGCAAATCGCTTTGGAAATTGGCGATGCAACCATTCAAGCGACCAAAGAGTCCCTTGTCATCACGCCTCTTGCTGCGGATGAAAAACTGGCAGCGGTAGAGGCGTTCAAAGGTATCCAATTTGCGCAAGCAGACCGCTTTCAGCACAGCATTGCGATCCCACTTGAAGGCGATATTGATGCGACTCAGTTCGGTGATGCGTGCCCGCAGTTAAAAACCACGGCACAAACGCAATCAGAAGATTGTTTGAACCTAAACATTTGGCGACCAGCAGGGACAGAAGCGTACGCAGATTTGCCAGTGTATGTCTTTATTCACGGTGGAGACTTTGAATACGGCGCGGGCTCAGAACCGCTGATTCATGGTGATATGGTGGTTGCACAAGGTGCTGACGATGGTAACCCGTTTATTGCAGTTACTTTTAACTATCGCTTGGGCTTGTTGGGCAGTGTTTGGGTCGATGGTTTGGACAACCCAGAGGGCGGTAACTTTGGCCTAGGCGATCAAAAACACGCGCTTGAATGGGTTCAACAAAACATAGAGGCATTCGGCGGCAATCCGCAAAACGTGACACTCATGGGTCAAGGTGCGGGTGCCATGTCGGTGGGAATTTTACAGCAATCAAAAGGCGATGCTGCAATCGCAGGTGAGCACTTTCAACGTGCCATCATGCAAAGCAACCCTTACGGCTTTGAATATAAAAGTTACGATGTTGCCAAGAGCCAAAGACCAGAGCAAAGCGTTGAAGATCTTGCGTTACTACCACTTGAAGAGATCATGAAGGTACAAAGCGAGATGCTTGATCCTATTCAACGTCTTAAGAACTGGGTACTGACCGCCGTGAATATTCCGGTTATAAGCCCAACACGCGACAACAGCCCATTAGCTACATTGATGCCATTTGCGCCTTACATCGAGCATCGCCCACCAGCGTTTCTAGTGAAAGAAGTACCAGGCTATCACTTTACTGAGCAAGCCATTGAGAGTGAATGGATCGTACCAACGGTAATTGGCTCTAACAGCGCAGAAATCAATACTCTGGGCATGCTGCCGAGCCTGACATTTTTGATCCCAACTATCATTGAAATCTTGAGCCAAGAAGCGCCAGAGATCATTGAAAGTGGTGACGAAACCTTAATCGTCGAATACATGGTGGAGTGGCTAGAATCGGATGCGAACTTGAACCGTTTACGCGCTGAATATCGTTCATTACTCAGCGATTCAGCTTCGATTGAACTCGATCTTTCTGACTTATTGGAACTGCTGCCTAGCACCGCTTATGAGGCGATGACTAAGTTGTTTTTCGGTTTGGGGAACTCCGATTCAACCACTGAGTTACTTGCTCTGGCTGACTTTTTCCCTAACGATGAAAGCGAACTAAATGGTGCGACCAAAAACATGCAGCAATTCAAAACCACTTTGCATGATTTGCTCTTCACGGGTCCAAACCGTCATAAGGTTTCAACTGAAGAAGCAACAGGAGCGACGCCAAGCTTTTACTACTTTGACTACACACCTGGATTCAACGTATGGACTTACAATACCAAAGGTGAAAATGGCGATCTCGACGTTGGCGATTTACTCAAAAGCATCAGTTGTATTGTCGGCGCTTGCAATGCATCGGAATTACCATTTGTGTTTAATAAAGCATTAAAGCTTGATGGTTCAAGTGTTCGTCCAGGTAGCAAAGACAAAGCAATGATGAACGAGCTCTCTCGTATGTGGTTTAGCGAACGTTTATTTGAAGACTTCCAATACAACAGTGCGACTGATCGAGTTTTGCTGATCGATAACGATGGCGGTATTCAATCCACACAAGACTGGGACAATGCTCATCACTCAGGCATCGATCCAAAACTGCGCCAAGGTCGCCTCAACGGTCTCGAGGAACTTGGGCTGATTCTGAGTCACATGTAACTTCATCCTCAGCCACTAAAAACTCGTTACCGAATACCTAAAAGCCAGTCCGCTGGCTTTTTTCATCCTTATTCCTTGAACATAATTAGGAAGGTTTACTCATGTTTCCTAACGCCCTTCGTGCTCTGCTACTCTTTATCTTCGGCGCGCTGTTGGTTGGCTGTGCCCAGCCCTACCCTCAAGTTGAACCGGATTTTGAAGCCAATTGGCAAACTACTCAGCATCAATCCGAAGTTTACTTAATTCCTACCGCTCCAGAAGCCTTTGCTCGTCGTGTTGAACTGGTAAGAAACGCTCAGCAAAGCATCGATATGACTTACTTTTCTTGGGAGAGTGACACGCTTGGTTTGATGCTACTCAATGAACTCAAGCAAGCAGCAGATCGAGGCGTGCAAATTCGACTCACTCTCGATGATCTATTGGTTTTTAACGAGAAATGGCTTGCTGATCTCAGCGCTCACGACAACATTCAAATCCGTTTATTCAATCCGTTTGATTCACGTAAGTCAGGTTGGATTGGTCGCGCCGTCAACTTCTCTACTCACCAACAACGTTTGGATAATCGTCTGCACGAGAAGTACTTCAACGTCGACCATCAATGGATGATTCTAGGTGGACGCAACATTGGCGACGACTATTTTGGTTACAGCCGCAAAGCCAACTTCTTTGATATGGATGTCTTGTTCAAAGGCAGCATTATTCGAGCGTTCGACAAAAACTACCAACAGCTTTGGGACAGCGAGCATGTTACGCCAATAGAAAACATCGTTAACGTTACCCCAAACTATTCCGCGTTTACTAAAGCGCTTAATAAAGGTGAGAAAGACAAAAGCATCATTCTGGCTGAAGTTGAAAAACAGGTAAAACAACTGACCAGTCCCGACTTCATTGCTACGCAAGTCACCCCCGTTTTCGACTCATTAGACAAGTTAGAAAACAACAAACCCTACTTTAGAAAACGTGCAGAACACCAAGTTTGGCAACAAATAACCTCTGCATCAAAAGCAGTGATATCAACGCCTTATGTGGTACCAAGTGATGGTGAATTTACCTTTATTGATACCTTGATGGAGCAAAAAGCGGACATCACGTTAATGACGAACTCGTCTGCATCTAATGATTCTGGCTTTATTCCGGCTTATTACGAGGAGCATCGCCAAACCTTGTTGGATAAGGGCGTTCATATACTTGAGTACAAAAACCAAGCGAACAATGATGACCATTACTTCCATGCGGATACTTATTATCACAACAAGACGGTGATACTCGATGATCGGCTAACTTATATCGGCTCATCAAACTTCGACCCAAGATCGGATTTCCTCAATGTGGAATTTGGTGTGTTGGTCCAAAGCGAAGCCTTTGCAGAACATGTCATGCACTACTTAACTCGACAACAAGATGAACTGTTTTGGCGAGTATCTCGAGATGGACAAGGCCAAACTCAGTGGCAATTAATGCATGAGATCCATACTAAGAATCCAAACTATGGTGGATGGCATAAGGCGCCTAACTGGATATTCAAGAAACTGAATGGTGAGTTCGAACTCTAAACAATCAAGACTTAAAAAGGCTTTCTATCTGCAAGGATGAGAGTTTTTTTAATGCCCGCTAAAACTGCGTGCCTAGCGAAAAGTGAACGCGGAATTGGTCTCCTTGAGGAGCATCTAAACCATAAGCAAAGTCCACTTTGACGGGCACGTATTTTGAGTTCCATATCAAACTCAACCCTGTACCGCTTTTCCAATCCACCCTATCGTTGAAGGCATCACCAACATCATAAAATGCCCCAAGCCACAGTTGGCGGTAGACCTGGTATTGATATTCCAGCCCAGCAGTAAACATGTAACGAGCACCGGTTAAATCGCCATTTTCATCTCTCGGAGAGATAGACTCATAACCATAACCACGAAGATTGCCATCACCTCCCGCAAAGAAACGTAATGATGATGGAATATCGCTCAAAGTGTCAGCGACATTAATGCCAACATTAGAACGAAAGTGAAACTTGTGTTTTTCACTAATGTCCCAAGACAGAACACTATTGCCTTCAATGCGCAGCAAACGAGAATCGGAGAAAAAATTGGGGTCCGAGTATTCCAATGAGTAGACGTGACGGTGCTTTACTTCTAATTGATCGTTCTTGCGATCAAGCAGTGAAAATGTCACCCCAGGTAATAACAACTGTGATTCGTTATTCTCCGACGCTTGTCGATAACTCTCTTGCAAATAACGAACGTGCATGGTGCTTTGCCAATCACTGTCTAACTTCCAGTGTTTTTCAAACGATAAATCATTAGAAAAACTCGATGTGTCTCGATAGTCGACATGCTTAGATTCAAACTGAATCCCGTAGTAATCCGTTAGAACATTTGGGGTGGGAATTTTATAACCTAGTAATAGCGATTGTTCCGGTTTGGAAGCGTACGCTTGTGCCTCAAAACTGTGTCCACGTGCGTTATACCAAGGCTTGGTCCAGTTTAGCGAAGCGCGCAACCCCAAGTCTGTCGAATAACCTCCACCGACTTGCACAATATTGCGTGAATTCGGCTCTGCGAGTACTTCTATCGGCACCTTATAGCCATCGAATACCTCCTCGAAATCCGCTTTCACAATCACACTGCGAAACCAATCAGTACTGGAGAGATCGGCCTGATATTGACTCAATTTCAAAGTGTCAAAATCGTCGCCCCACTCAAATGTTCTCATCGCTTCTATTCGAGCCGTTTCGATACCCGACGTAAGAACAGACAGCTCTCCAAATTGGTAACGAGAACCACTAGAGAAATGCAGATTCACATGGGCTTGATTCAAACTTGGAATGACTTCCAAAGACGATTCGATAAAACGTCCATCTAAATAACCTTTTTGCTGAGCCAATGAAATCAAGTTTCGCTTTAGCGTGTCGTACTCAGAATGAAGCAACGGCTGCCCTTGCTTAAGTTGAGCTTGATTGATTAGTTCGATGAAATCCTGATCGTTACTGGCCTCCCCCAACACAGCAATATTAGATTTTTTGACCAACATTACCTCCCCTGCGTCAACCTCAAGCGTGATGAGATCATTCTCTGATCTCTGAACATTGAGCTCGGAATGATAGTAGCCATAAGGGTTTAACGCATTATTAACCATCTGCGTTAGTCGATTTGAGGTAATGTTTGAAACAGAGAGTTTCGTTAGTGGTGTAAGGTGACTTTCAAGATTTTTCTCTAATATTGATGTTAGCCCTTTGATTTTAAATTGCACTCCGAGTGCATGATGTAAAGGCATAGAAGCTAAAACTGATATACCTATTATTTGTTTAATGAGAGGAGACACACCGCTACCTAGTTTAGCAATACACTCGACAAGGTTAATGATGGAATGGCATATCAGTTAATCGCGTTTGTAGGATTGCTCCCTACGAAATCCTCTCGAAAATTCACTTTTCACAAGTAGATACTTTGAACGATAAATTGGCTCAAGCTAGGAGGTGGCAAATCATGCGGTCTGAAATAGGTATACTGTTTGCCAAAAATACAAAACCCAACGCTGAATGGATCTCATCAAGCGCTGGGTTACATTGATAATGTGTTTTTTAATCTAAAAAGCGGTCTGTTTGTAAAACTAGATCGAAGAACAGTTTCCTTTTTCTGCCATGTCGACTTTTAGTACTTCTGCTTTACCTTTGCTTTCGTCTACGAGTTCTACGCCCGCACCACCAACAAATACACCCATTTTAATGTATTGATTAACGAAATAATTACGGCCCTCTTCCGTTAAGATAGTTAAGTGATTTTCAGAAAACTCAGACTCTGTACTTACTTGATGTTCTTTATTGCCTTCGACCTCATGGTAGAAGAATACACCAGGAGCGGTTTCACCAATACATTCCCCATCGACGTAAACATACTTTTTAAGCGCTGCTCCGACAAAAGCATCTTCTCGGTAAATGTAAATCCCTGCGTTCCCCTTTTGAGGTGCTTCAAATGATTTCATTTGATTTGATACTGTCGAATCAACAGTAGGAACAGAAGCACAACCTGACAAACCCAAAAGGAATGCGGAACACAGAATTACTTTATTTTTCATGTTATTAACCTAGCTACGATAAAATCGCGCCAACCATACTATAAATAAATACGTTCACTTATTGGTATTTTTGAAATTTGTGATTCAACCTATGCAATAGCACTCATTTAGCGTATAGATTGAGCAAACATTAGCCATATAATAATCACGAGAATAAAATGCCCTGTATCTAACGATCACTAAATGCCACTTTACTCGCTAGACTGATAAGTAGAATACCTGAAACACCTTCAAGAGTTCTTGAATAACGCTGAGAGTGTGGACGACTAAATACCCAATTACCCACAGAGGCGTACAAAACGTTACATGTCGTCGCAAGTACGCTGAACAGCAAGCCAAGTACTGATAATTGCATTGATGTTGAGCTTGCAGACGTATCAATAAATTGAGGCAGAAACGAGAGAAAGAATAGCGCTACTTTGGGATTCAAGACGCTGACGATAACCCCCTGAACAAACACATTTTTATTATTATCAACATTTTTGTTTTCAACGATTTTACTTTCTCCACGCCACATGGACAGTAATGACTGAACACCTAAATAAACTAGGTAAGCGGCCCCTAACCATTTAACAACGCTAAAAGCCAAAGATGAACTCAGAATAATTGCTGACAAACCTAAACATGCCGCTAGTGTATGAAAAAAGTAACCAACACCAAGCCCCAGAGCCGCTTTCAGCCCAGCAGATAATTTACCTTTCATTGTATTGGAAACAATATAAATTACATCAGGTCCAGGAATCATGTTGATAGCGAGACAAGCGACAACAAATAATAATAGTGAGTTTGAATCCATTCTTTTCTCCAAATTAACGTCTTGCGGGATAACATTTCATCGAACTACAAATAATGCAACGTCCAGGTTTCAATTGGTTATATTTAGTATTAACAACACGTTACTAATACTACAGCACTGCGCGAAGAGCACAATCATGAACAGTGATACGAATTAAATTATGGGCCTTTGTTAGCCCTTTGAATGATAATATTTAGCATCATTGGGTTGTAAGCTTTTTCTAGCCAGCAGCTCTTATGGAAGTTAACAAATCGGCTACTTAGTATACTTAATAGACCGTCAAATCAGATAGATTATCTATTCTTATTTCTTCAAGCCTTTTGTGCTTCATTTTCCTGCCTCACTAAGCAGCAACTTAATACTTGCTACACCAAAAAATAACGCGAACACGCCTTCAAAAACTGCTTTGGATCTGAGATAGGTTTGTCTGACCTTTTTATGCGCGAAAAGAAAAGCATAGCCAAAGAAAACCAAAGCACTAACCAGCCCCACAACAAAAATGACCGACAACAATTCCAACGGACTGGCCTTAGGAGGAACCCCTATCGAATAAAGCGCACCGAAAAACAGAATAGCCTTTGGGTTAGTTAAGTGAATTAACACTCCGGTTAAGTAGTTACCCTTCTTTGTCGTTACGTATGTTTTGGGTAACTTTAGCTGCTCGATGTTGCAGGCTGAATGTACAGACTTTAAAGCCAAATATAAAAGATAAAATGCCCCACAATATCTAAGAATTTCAAAAAGCCAAACATTGCTATAGAGTATGGTTGCGAGACCAAAAGCGGCTGAGGTTGACCAAAATAAAGACCCCGTTAAAACACCTGTAGCCAAATACCCACCAAAGCGCCGACCGTGGTTCATTGACGTGCCTGCTATCGCAAGAGTTGCAGGTCCGGGGCTAGCGATGGCAGCGATAGCTGATACGACAATCAGTGAATAATTTATCTCTTCCATTTTTACTCTAAGCCTCCAAATGGAGTTTTATCAACACTTATCGCAGAATAGTCTATTGAACGTACATCAGAAGCGTAATACTGATTAAAACACCAAGTGTCACGAATCGAGTTGAGATTCTTTCGTATTTTACTGCTCCAAAATAACATCAAATCCGCCATAAATGAGACGCTTTCCATCAAAGGGCATTGGGTTATTATCTGGACTCATTCGAGGATCACCCATGATCCGCAGCCACCCTGAGTCTCGAACTTCTTTTGAAGGCCAGACTACCCACGAAAACACAACGGTTTCGTTGCTTTCAGCGTTAACTGCCATGGGAAATGATGTGATCTCACCATCTGGTACTTCACTCCCCCACGTCTCAACAACCTTTAAGGCCCCAAACTCCCTGAACATTTCTGCTGCTATTTTTGCGTGTGCGATATACTTTTCTTTATTCGCTGTCGGTACTGCAGCGACAAACCCATCAATGTATGACATAAGTAAACTCCTTTCATTGGAGTTATAACCATAGCTCAATAAAAAGAATGCACATGATGCCAAACCATAGAAGCAGGTACGTAATACAGCTTGAGAGCTACATTCCTAGCTTGGACTTTATATGCATATTTGAAAGGTATGTGTTTGGATCAAGCTTGGTTAGCATATTTATAATCTCCAAAACACTCGAATACTCAATACGTTCCTCTTCAGCATGCCCGATCCCACCTATTGTAAAGTGAGTAAAGCGGTAATCACGATAAACGTTTTGCAGCTGGCTAGAAATATCTTTGAGTAATCTTTTACTGAGGGCGAATGCAGGGTATTCACTACTTTCTGAAAGCTCTGCTGTAGAGCCAATAGATACAATATTGCATTTATCGTTAAGTGAACCTAAAGCGTTAAGCTCATTGACTAAATTAAGATACCCAACCGGGCCAACATTCATAAACTCAATCAGTTCGTTTGTTGTCAATTCTGAAGACTCTCCCCACATCGACGCCAAATAAACTATGATGTCAAACTCTACACCTTTGAAGCACGTATAATCTGGCTTTTTACCGGGATCAACGTCAATACAAACAGAAGCGACTCCCTCCTCAACTAGCTTTGATCTAGAAATCGCATAAATTTCTGTACCCTGTAAGTTCGTAGCCAAGAACCTTCCTAGACCCTTACTACCTCCAACGATTAAAATCTGCATAACGCTATTCCTTGGTTAAGGTTGTCTTTCATATTGTCCGCCAAACTGTTCATTAGGCATCACTTTAACGTTTCTATTGCCCTACTTAGTTCTATCTTCAATTTCATCGAATGGTTCAACTGAAACACGCTCTGCAATTTCACTCATCTTCTTCATTTTTTCTGGGTTACTAGTTCCCCAAAACCGCTCCCAGTCTTCACGTGTTCGCCACTTGGCAATAGTTAAAACCTTTTCCGGTACATCGTAAGAACGAAGCATAAAACTACCAAGCGCCCCATCTACTGACTGATGAATTGAATCTGTCGTCGAACGCCATATATTTTGAAACTCATCCATTTTTTCACTTGGCACACGCCATTCATACACAACTCTAAACATAACACTTCCATTAAAATTTCTAGATTTAATACGGCAAAGTATCAAGAACACTAAGCCAGGTTAATAGATGAATAAAGCAACATAGCAGAGCGTAGAGCAACCTAAAAACAAAGAGTAAACGCTCTAAATCACTCCGATTCTATTAGTCATGCACACATTCAAAGATTTCGTATTGACGTTTAACATTGGCAGTTACTTTTCCCCAATGTGAGGCTTGAACTCTTTCCTGATGTTGCTTAAAAGAGGCTTTGTCGACGAACTCTTCATAGACATCAAAACGAAAAGGATTAGTCGAGCTTTGAGTCACAAGAAAAGTAAGGCAGCCCGGCTCTTCTAACGTGAGCCTTTTGTGAGTTATTAACGCATGTTTTACTAATTCTAAATCCTTTTCCGGAACTAAAATAAAGCCTTTCAATGTTACTTTCGACATATCATCCTCTCGCCCCTGTAACCTTTCGTTAAGAAGTAGCCAACACGCCCTCAATCTCAACCATCATATCGCAAATGTGAATCTCACCATGAATTAAAATGCCACGTGTTAGGAATCTATTTCTAATGCCCTATCGACTTACGAGCATAAGGTTATCTCTACCCTTTCTTTGCCTTTACCGATGTTCTTGCGTTTTAACTGAATTTGGCCGACTTCTGATGTGCGCTTTAAATGAGTGCCACCGCAAGGTACTTGCGCAAACCCATCCACTCTCCAATACCTTCTTTCACTCTCTTGATCGGAAAAGTCACTAATAATAACTGAATCAGAGTTAATCAAATCTTGCACATCAGTTTCAATTTCTTTCAATAACGGACCAATATTTTCAGACCACTCGAAATCTATGCGACTCTTATTTTCAGAAATATGCGCGCCTATCTTAACAATGCCTTCCCGACGCTGATAAAACATCTCGAGCACCACTTCAGCCGCAAAGTGTAGCTTCATTAAGGCGTATCTACGCTTCCAATCAATACTCGTAGTTACAATGTCACCAAGAGTAAAATTTGGAGAGGATTCCAATGTGTAAATAAGTCGAACACCTAACTTTTGAGCAATCAAAACCGGAATACCATTAATCGTTCCTTTATCACTCTCTTGGCCTCCAGACTCTGCAAAGAAGATAGTCTGGTCCAATTCAACCTTATTTCCGTCTACATTGGTCACTCTTGAGTTAAGTTCTGTTTGGTAGGGATTAACCCAAAATAATTTCTCGCTCATGCTGCTATCCTTGCAGTAAGTCCTATCCTTGATAGTACATTCAGTGACCACCAAGTCAATTCAAGAAACCTCGCCGTCAAGTGTAAGGCTGTGTATTGAGTACGAGCAGGCTAGATCTATTAGATGCTTTTAAGGCTGGGTACTAAACGCTGTCCAGGGGTTTAGCTAACAACCCGTAAATAGCTGAATCTGAGACTACTCCATTCACTTCCCAACGCTGCCTAAGGAAACCTTCCTTTATAAAACCTAACCGTTCCAAGACTTTACCTGAAGAAGCATTGTCTGGATCTATCTCAGCCTCGATTCGACGTAGATTCAGTGTTTTGAATGCGTGTTCGATTAATGCAGTTCCCGCCTCTAATACCATGCCTTTACCCCAGAAATGACGACTCACGCCAAAGCCAATTTCTGCGCGCCTAGACTCTTTCACGTGATTAAACAGCATTATCTTACCCAGAAGTTGGCCATTGCTCTTTAGGAAGATGCCTAGTGTCACTTCTGTATTGCTATTCATGGCCTGTGTACTCTTGGCTATAAATGTCCGCGCTTCTTCAATTGAAACCCAAGGGCCAGAGTTCCAATATTTCATGACCTCATGGTCTGAGAAGATGTCAAACAATTCGCTTGCATCATCTTCAACTAGCTCTCTTAGAATTAATCGTTCCGTTTCAATCTTTGTTACTAACATTTAGGAGTCAGCCTTTTGGTTAGTTATTGGTGACGAAAATCCAATAAAAGTATGAGACACGTAATACAAATGATTTCGTATGAGACTTTTAAACAAGCTCAACGCACGGTAAAAGCGCCACGTGTAACGACTCTATATTGAAGCAAATTTTAGACATTCAAGTGCGTCAACAAGTAACCGTTGAACGCATCAAAGCTTGGGGTGAGTTGATCATAAGTCCTAAACTCAGGCTCAAAATAGTCCATATACTTTATTATCGCTTAGTGACGATTTCCTTCAGTACTCTGGCTGGGTTGCCACCAACAACGATATTGTCTCTAAAACTCTTTGTAACGACTGCGCCAGAGGCTACCACCACGTTGTTCCCAAGTGTTACGCCAGGGTTGATTACGGCATGGCCACCTATCCAACAATTGTCACCAATGTTTATGGGCTTTGCTAGCTCTAAACCACTGTTCCTCTCGATAGGATCTAAGGGATGAGTAGCAGTATAAATGCCAACTTGAGGCCCAAGTAAACAGTTATCACCAAACTTAACTTCCGCAACATCCAAAATCACACAACCAAAATTAGCGTAAAAATTATCTCCAACGTGAATGTTGGATCCGTAGTCGCAATTGAAAGAAGATTCAACATGAATATCGTCACCTGTTGTGCCGAACAAGCGCTTAGTTATTTGAACTCGCTTTTGTTTATGCTCAACAGACGTGGCATTCAATTTTTCAGTTAGTAACCTAGCGCTCAACCTTAACTTTAATAACTCTTCATCACTTGGGTCATAAAGCTCACCTGCTAACATTTTCTCTTTTTCTGACATAAAACTTGGACTCCAATACCAATTTTCTTACAACGCTACATTAAGTATGTGAGTAACGCTACCACCTAAACGAGGTTATTTCACCACGAAAACAAAGCCCAACTTGAACCCAAGTCCTCAGCGCTATCAATTTTTTCAACAAGTTAGTGAACTACCACCACCGTTCTCACTAACTTATCACCGAGCCGTTGCCTCTTTTTACCAAGAATGAAAATTGAGTCAATAAAACAGAAGAATGGAGTAATAACATTTCGAAAGAGCGACTGAAAAATATTGCACTTTTTACCCGTTCTTGCACTTATAACTGCAATGCCCAAAAGTTTTTTTCCCACACTTTGACCATTTGGTAAACTATCAGAAAAAAGGTAATACGATACAGTCGCAGTTACTGCTGTAGCGCGCACAAGCTCTTTTTCAATACCGATTTCTAAGCCGACCCATAAAACGAGAGTAAAAATGCTAAAACTGACAAAAAGATCAATCATTTGTCCAACACACCTAACTCCCGGACTAGCCAAAACGTAATTTTCTAGAGTAAATTTTTCTGCATTTTTCATTTTAAAATTTGGACTAACAATTGCTTATTGGTGAACTAACATTATTGAGACAGTAACATCCCCACTAAACCTAATCCATACTTCCGCAGAGCACGGTCGAACCTGATTTTTCTATCTTTTCAATATATTACCACGCTCGTTCTAAAGGCTAGATTGGTAATATTTCAACATCTCTTCTTGATTAAGCGCTTTACTTTCTAACTTTTGTTGATCTTTAAAGATTTGAGCTAATGAAGGGAGAATTGAGCGATTTACTTTATAGTCATCAGACCAAAGTTTCCCTCTCATCACCGCTTTCGCACAATGAAAGTACATACTCTCTATGACTATTTTGATAACAACCTTAGGATCTTTACTTCCATCGGGGCAAGCAGATATCAAGTTGGCGTCGGTGTGAATACTTGCGATTCCTTTAATACGGAGCACTTCATCAATACCATTTACCATCAATAACAACCCTACCTTGGGGTTACTAATGATATTTTTTAGACTATCGATACGATTGTTCCCCGAGCTATCAGGGAGCAGCAATGTTGATTCATCTAAAACTTTTACGAAGCCAGGCTCCCCTCCTTTAGGAGAAAGATCGATATACCCTTGTGAATCAGCGGTACTTAGAACTGCAAAATGGCAATTATTAATTAATGTAATCGCATGAACATCCAGCACAGGCAGCGCTTTATTTTTAGCTCTCGCACTTGGCTCTGCGTAAATTTCTTTTAACTGCTCTATTGTTTTAATTTCACTCATTCAATGTTGTTCCTTCACTATCGTATAATGCTTTGCTTGTAGGCAAGCAGTAACTCTGACTTCTTGTATAGGCACTAGACCTAACTCATCGTAAAAATACTACGAGTACAAGTTATCTCTTTAATGCCTTGTTATCTAAAGATTTAAAGTTTTTCACTAAACTCCCCACACTGCTTACACTTATAACCATGCTTGTAAAAAAACAGTGGAAAACCCAGTAAAATAAAAACTAAGAAAGCTGGGCGTTTACCTTTTGTAAATGCAAATAGATCTTTACTACCACATTTAGGGCAAGCGTCTTTTTCTTCATCAACGTCAACTTCATTTCCCAATGATTCTGAGAAATCGCTACTAAGTATTTGTTTCGCATCTTCTGCATCACTTTCGTCCACCATCAGACGGACGCCGCCTATTGCATTTGAATAAAGCCACTGAGTATTTACCGTGTGCTCGTCAGCGATGTAACTTTCTATTCCGACACTATCTAGGCTTGCTCTCGCAATATGAGCTTCATGAGGAAAAGAAAACCTTGCTACTACAATCACATATTACTCCTTGTGGGAAAACGCGCTCGTAAGGTATAAGCAACGCTAATTGGAAATGCCACGTATGGCACGCTAGCCTGAGTAGTTTGTTGTACCTAATCACCCAACCACAACTATTGAAGCTACATCGACATCAAAATCATATGAAAAAATAACGGCAAACAAACAGCCACATGAGCCATGTCGGTGCTTGATACATTTTTCAACTTTATCACGAGCACGACCATAACCCACACTGTAGCGGACGCTAAGCCTAGATAATTATCTAAGTCATTGTAATAATCATACTTATCAAGGAAAGATAGAAAATTACTCTCTTTAGTTTCCACCGCCTTTCTAAGCACCTCATTTGCAATTGAGCAATAGTATTTCGAGAAACTCAGGAGAGTGAACTGAACGAGTGTTGCTACTATTAAAAATATCTTCATATTTACATCACCGCATAATGCCCCGCTAAGAGATGAGTAATTCAATACAGAAGCCACTAAAAATCATCTTAATCACTCAACGTATTGCGCCGTAAAAATACCACACGTTGCGAATCAACTTTGAGCAGTTTGTTATAACTCTGATTTCGCATTAATGTATAGCTTATGAACATCGTCTGAATTAGAAAAGTCTATACAGTAGGCCAATTTGATCACGTTACCATTTTTTGATTTGTAAATAGCCATATCATATTTTTCCAATAGCTCGCTAACCCCAAAGAATGACTCCAAAGGAAGCTCGGAAAACTCTCTGTAGCCTTGCATCGCCGTTATCGCATCTTTCGCAACAGCTGATCCTTTGTAATGAGTCGCAATGCAAGATGAGAGAGCGAAGTTTTTAAACAGTTGCTCATCACTTTGAATACTTAGTGGATTCGCGGCCATTCCTACACTACAAAGAGCAATACTTATGCTGGTTACTAGTACTCTACATTCCATAAATTAAGCCTTTTGCTTCCTAAGAGTTACTGCACATTATTAAGGAGTGAGTATCACAATACAAAACTGCCCCACACATCACTTAAATCAACTCATAGTGAAAATGCCATGTGTAACCACTCTTGTTGTGAACCAATTATTAGCCCACTACAGACTAATACATATACCCTAACCAATCTATATGACCAAAAGCCCAAGTTTTGCCGCTGATAGGTTTAACATATAAATCATCTAGTTGCTCTACAGCAACACCGTAATTTTTATGTTCGTGAACTCGCAACCAAGAACTTAGAGAGTTAAGGCGCTGATAACCATTAGCCAGATAAAAACGCTCCAAATCGGAGACTAAAATGATGAAGTCGACATCTTTAGTGGACGCATACTCGCTGAGTTGAGACAACATTGTTGTGCCAATACCTTGTCTTTGAACTGTGCTCTCGACACAAAAGTCACTCACACCTAATACTTTATAAATTTCATCACCAACGCGAACAACTCTGTAGTCTAATCCCATGTAACCAACTAACTGATCACCTTCGTAATTCAGAACTCTCATATGCGGGAGTTGCTTATAGTAAGAGCGAGTAACTTGGTGTTCAGGAAACGACTTGTTTCTAAGAGCTTCAATTGCATTATGCTGCGCTTTAGATAACTCGATTTCTGGGTAAACATCCATATTTGACCTTTGAGTATTAATGACCTTTTGGAGGTGAGCAACGCAATACAAAAGCCGCCGCATACCGCCTTAAACACTAAAACCAACGCATAGTAAAAATGCCACGCGTTGCGAATCGCTCTTAAACAGTTTGTTAGCAATTTAACTAAACGAAGCCCCAAAACCATCAAAGGTACATTAAAACTCCCAACCTTTTGTAACCATAAAGTCTAACCATTGAGCAAGGATGTCTTTGGTTACCGTTGTCGGGTGAGAATATCCTTCAACAAACCATGAACGGTTAATAAACCCCTCACTTCTGATCAATGACTCATAGTTTTCGAGAGCATCGTTTAGTTGAATGGCTGATGCTTTATTTGGACATAAGTAACTAAATTCTAGAACTAACTCTGTTTCGTTGATGATTCCGTTACTTATTAATGAACTCCAAGTCTCACTGAGCATGTTCAGTTGACTTTCTAAATTCGATTGATAACCACTCAACTCCAATTTCTCCCTGATTGCTAACGCCCTGTTAAGGTGTGAGCAACGCATTACCGAAGTGGTGTACCCCACAAAAAGT
>NZ_JAHGAM010000028.1:0-66316 GCF_030248595.1 Vibrio sp. D417a
AGCGCTAGTTTTGAGCCCCTGTGCTTAACTTACCAAAGCTTCCTTTATTATTACCTGGAGAATTTATTCACTAGGTTATGTTATTTTCGGGGGAGATTTCTCTGCTTTAAATGTTTTGATTTAGCCATAGGCGCTTATTAATATAAACTCAGCGCATTTAAAACTTTCCAAACATGGATTTTGTTTTGTCGATCTATTTAAGCCAGTGTCTTAAAGTGTATTCGCTACTTCTTCCCTCTAACCCTCTCCAACCTACAAAGCCACCACTACATTCGTATAACGTGAGCGGTATAGGTGCTCTCATAGCTGTGTTTGCTGAGTAAGTCGTTCACCTAGCACATTGACTGAGGAAAAGTCTTCTTTCAGTGGACCTTCGTGTAAGTCACGATAGTTTTAACAATTATCTGGTACTTTTTATTCTAAAGGTGTACGCTTCACATCGAATATTTTTTCGACAGTAAATCATGTTATATCTCTTGTTTAAAAGCTTTGTAAGAAGGCTGAACTCCGTGCAAAAAAACGCGATGAAGTGTTGCTCGGAGTCTTAAATTAATCTTCATCAGGTGTTTTATGTGTGGGTAGCTTCGCTGAAGTTATACGCAGGAGCTTGTACACCTGATAAAAGAGAAGAGATGGCCGGTGATATTTCATCATCGGCCTTTTTGTATCTGTTAAGCAGCTACAAAGCATTACCCAGTATTGAAATAAGGGCCGGTATTGATCACCGGCCCTTTTTTAATTGGTTGAAAACATGAGTATTTTACAAGTTAAAAATTTGTCTTATCAGATAGCTGATAAGACGTTATACAACAACGTGACCTTTCGTATTAACGTGGGAGAGAAAATAGGTATCACCGGAGCGAATGGTGTTGGAAAAAGCACCTTATTGAAACTGCTTTGCGGTGAATTATCTGCAGATAAGGGCTGCATTGAATGGTTACCAAACCTTGAGGTGGGGTATTTAGAACAACATTTTAAGATCGATAATGTGCTGACAGTTCATGAGTGTTTAAAGGGCTCTTTTGAGAGTTTATACGCTGCAGAGCAAAAGCTTTGGACTTTGTATCATGCGATGACCGAGTCTCACTCTACATCTCTTTTAAGCCAAGTCGCTCGGCTACAGGCATATTTAGAAGATGAAGACTTCTATGCAATTAATACCAAAATTGAACGAGTTGCTGTAGGTCTTGGTATTTATCAATTTGGCTTAGATACACCGCTTGTCTCGCTAAGTGGCGGTCAAAGGCACAAAGTCCTTTTAGGCAGGTTGTTACTTCGCAACCCCGATGTGTTAATTCTTGATGAGCCGACAAACTATCTTGATGCTCCGCACATTGAATGGCTAGTCACGTTTCTCAATGATTACATTGGCACAGTTTTACTGGTTTCTCATGATATTGATTTCCTTAATCAAGTAGCGACCAGTATTTGTGATATTGATTATCAAACGGTTCGAAAATACAGCGGCACTTATGTCAAAGCAATGCAGCAAAAGCATCACGATGGTGCTTTGATAGAAAAGCAATATAAGGCTCAGCAAAATGAAATTCGAAAGTTAGAGCAATTTATTGCCAAAAATGGCGCTGGAGTTAACGCGAGTCTTGCTAAAGGGCGTAAGAAAAAACTGGATAAAATCGAACGTATTCAACTGAATAATGTAGAGAAAGTATCGATGTTTGACTTTGCTTACCAGCCCATTGGGCAACCGAATGTGATTGACGCAAAAGCGTTGATGATCGGTTATCAGCAGCCTCTGCTTCCAGTATTTGATATCACGTTAGCGCGCGGGGAAAAGTTGGTTGTTGCTGGCTTTAACGGCGTAGGTAAGTCGACCTTACTTAAAACCCTGATGGGGGAGATCGAGCCACTCTCTGGTGAGGTGGTATTGGCAAAAGGTGCAATGATTGGTTATTTTTCTCAAGATTTGTCTTGGCGCCATCCTCAGAACACGCCTGAACAGGAGCTGTGCTCTTGTGCGCCAACAATCTCAAGCAAAGAGTCACGCAAGCTATTAGCTCGCTTTGGGATCACGGGGGATAAGACGCAGCGCCACTTAGATACATTGAGCGGTGGTGAGCAAACTCGGGTGAAACTGTGTTGTTTATCGGTTCAGAAATGCAATGTTTTGCTGTTGGACGAACCAACAACACATTTGGATAGCAGCAGCAAAAATGCGCTTAAAGAGGCTCTCCAGCGCTTTTCCGGTAGCGTGATTGTGGTATCTCATGAGAAGGCATTTTTGCAATCTTGGCCTGATAGAGTTTTAGATATTTCGTTGCTCACTTGTGCTGAATCGAAAACAGAACAGGAGGTGGAGCTATGATGCAGTCCATGATCCTATTTCTCGTTGCTTTTCTTGTTGGTGCTGATGAGTTGATGCTTGGATCTATTCTTGAACCTATCGGAAATGATTTAAGTGTTCAACCGAGTCAGGTGACCTTATTTATTACGGCATATAGTTTAGCCATAGCAATTTTCGCTCCTTACTTGGGCCGTTTATCAGACCGAGTTGGGCGTATTCGAATCATGGTGCCTGCTTGCTTTGTATTTGGGGTTGCGTCTATTACGACGGGCATAGTTCATGATTTTGAACTTGCTATTGCAACTCGAGTGATCACTGGTATTGCAAGTGCAGGCATGTTGCCAATTGCATTCGCGTTAGCGGGAGACGCGAAGGGTAATAGAGCGATGCGTCAAATTGTGATGGTTCAGGCGGGATTAACGCTAGGTATGATAACCAGCCCGGCGATCGGAGCATTGTTGACCCAGCTTTTATCATGGCGTGCCGCTTTTATTATTTTGGGCGTTGCGGCTCTTCTTGTCAGTGCCATGATTGTAGTGTTCATGAACAACAAGCATAATGAGTCCAAGAAGTCAGATACTCTGCCACCTATCGCAGACGTCATTCATCTTCCAGGCGCGTTGAGAGCGATTCTAGCGATGTGTTTAGGCCTAGGGGGAGGTATTGGTGTATTTAACCTGATAGGCCTCCATATTCGAGATACCAGCGAGTTGGCGCTCGGTTGGGTGGGCGCTATTTATGCTGCTCTAGGGATCGTTAGTGTGGTTGGAAATATGTGCGTGGGGAGAGCTTGCCGTTGGCTTGGTAGCTCTCGAGCCGTTATGCGAGTGGCTTTAATGGTGTGCATACCTTGCAGTGCATGGGTGTTCTCAAATGAGATGAGTACGGTGACCGCTTATCTTCCAGCTCTAGTGCTCTGGTCTCTCGCTGGAGGGGTTGGTTCTCCGGCATTACAAGCACATATCGCAAGCTTATCTGATGAATATCGAGGTGTGTTAATGTCTTTTGGAATGAGTATGATGCACTTTGGTGTCGCGATTTGGTCTGCCTTGGCGGGCTTCGCGTATTCTGTAGGCAATGAATGGGTCGCTTTCGTGGCTTTCCTATTGTTTGGCTCAGCAGTAGTTATCTTAAAGCCAGTTGGTAATACTGAACAAAGTGAGCGTTATTCGTAGTGTTTTAGTAGATAAAGAAAAGCCGTTACCTAAAAAGGTAACGGCTTGTTCCAAATACTTTTTGAAAAACGGTCTTAGTTCATGCCGTATTTCTTAAGTTTCTTGCGAAGAGTACCGCGGTTGATACCCATCATAGTTGCTGCGCGAGTTTGGTTACCGCGAGTGTACTGCATGATAGTATCTAATAGTGGCTGTTCAACTTCAGCTAGAACTAATTCGTATAGTTCTGTTACTTCCTGGCCGTTTAGTTGAGCAAGGTAGTTTTTAAGAGACGCTTTAACAGAGTCACGTAAAGGCTTCTGAGTAATCTGGTCTTGTGACGTTACTGTAGTTACTGTTAATGCTTCTGAAGTCAGATTTTGTTCGAACATATTCGGTCTAGCTCTTCTCTTAATTATGATGCAACGTTATCAAAATAACCTTCTAACGCCTCAATTTGCAGCGGAGCTGCGTCGATAGCGTTGAAGGTACGGCGAAACTCACTTGCCTGTTCATGCTCTTTCAGGTACCACCCAACGTGCTTGCGCGCGATACGTGGACCTAAGAACTCCCCATAAAATTCATGCAGAGCATTCACATGACCAAGCATAATGGTTTTCACTTCCTCAGTTGGAAGCTCCTCCATTGTGGTGCCGTTTTCCAAATAGTGATGGATTTCCTGGAAAATCCAAGGACGACCCTGGGCAGGGCGTCCAATCATTAAAGCGTCCGCACCGGTGTACTCCAGTACAAATTTGGCTTTCTCCGGGCTATCGATATCACCGTTCGCGATAACCGGAATTGAAATCGCCTCTTTTACCGCTTTAATGCTGTCGTATTCGGCCTCACCTTTGTACATACATGCTTTCGTTCTGCCATGCAGAGCAAGAGCTTGTATGCCGCAGTTTTCGGCTAATTTAGCGATCTGGACACAGTTCTTGTTGTCTGTATCCCAGCCAGTTCGAGTCTTTAACGTTACAGGAACGTCCACTGCATTCACGACCGCTTTCAAAATCTCTTCGATAATGTTTGGGTATTGAAGCAGAGCAGAGCCCGCTAGCTTCTTATTCACTTTTTTTGCCGGGCAGCCCATGTTGATGTCGATGATTTGTGCACCGTTCTCAACACTGAATTGAGCTGCGTCCGCCATAAGCTGTGGATCGGAACCCGCAATCTGTACAGAGCGAATGCCCGATTCGCCCTCGTGTACCATGCGCTGTTTCGACTTTGACGTTCCCCATAGTTTTGGGTTAGCAGACATCATTTCACTGACGGCCATTCCCGCACCATAGCGAAGACACAACTCGCGAAACGGTCTATCCGTTACACCAGCCATAGGGGCTACGATTAGATTGTTCTTAAGTTGATAGTTTCCGATTTTCAAAACGTCATCACAGTTCTGTACCAGCAAGGGCGCGCATTTTACGCATTTTTTCACTGCGTGAAAAGACTAATATTTGAGCATTTACAAATTGTTTTTGTAAATTGTATGAATTTCAAACAATTAGCTCTGAAAACCTTGTCTAGCCTTGCTTACGACCAGAGATGCGACACCATTCACTTTGCTCAACAATCGGGTCAATGTGAAGCTCGTCACGGTAATAGTTCGCAACATCTTCAGCTTGAGTGTCTAATACGCCAGACATTGCAAGGTCGCCATTTGGCTTAACTAGCCCTTTGATGATAGGTGCAAGTTCACGTAAAGGTCCTGCAAGGATGTTGGCCACAACGACGTCAGCGACGAGACCTTCAGGTTGATTTTGCGGTAAGTAAACTTCTAGTTTGTCTGCAACGCCATTACGCTCAGCATTGTCTTTTGAAGCAAGCAGGGCTTGAGGATCAATGTCGATCCCTATCACTTTTTCAGCGCCCAGTTTGATCGCTGCGATCGCAAGAATACCTGAGCCACAACCGAAGTCGATAACGGTCTTACCGCTTAAGTCCATGCTTTCTAGCCACTCAAGACAAAGTGCTGTTGTAGGGTGAGTACCCGTACCGAATGCAAGGCCTGGATCCAACATAACATTAACAGCGTCAGGATCTGGAATGTCGCGCCAGCTTGGACAAATCCATAGGCGTTCACCAAATTTCATTGGGTGGAAGTTTTCCATCCATTCGCGTTCCCAGTCTTTATCTTCAAGCTGTTCTACTTTGTAAGCAAAATTGTCAGCCAGCATATTGCTCGCTTTAATTTGGTCGATGATGAAGTTAGTGTCTGCTTCTGCATCATACAGTGCCAGAATATCAGTATCGCCCCATAAGCGAGTTTCGCCAGGTAGAGGTTCGAATACAGGTGTATCCTGCGCGTCTAAGAATGTAACAGACAGCGCGCCAGTCTCTTCCATTAGCATATCGCCGATTTGCTCAGCGTTTTCATTGGTCGCGTTGAGTTTGATTTGAATCCAAGGCATTGGTTTTTGCTCTTAAAGTGAATGAAGTGGCGCAGAGTTTACCAGAACTCTACGATTTGTTTGAGTATATACCCAAATAAGCCGATTTATATGTTGAGCCCTTCGCGTACATATAAAACAAAAATGCCCACGGGAGTGGGCATTTTTTAAGACGTTTGCTTAGGCTTATTGTAAGCCAAGCTTCTTCTCTAGGTAGTGGATGTTTGCACCACCGTGTTGGAAGTTTTCGTCATTCATAATGGAGAATTGCAGTGGCACGTTAGTTTTGATGCCTTCGATGATCATCTCACCCAGTGCGTTTTTCATACGTGCAATCGCTACATCACGGTTCTCACCGTAAGTGATCAGTTTACCAATCATTGAATCGTAATGAGGTGGTACTGTGTAGCCTGTGTAGATATGAGACTCCCAACGTACACCCATACCGCCAGGAGCGTGGAAACGCTCGATCTTACCCGGAGATGGTAGGAAGCGCTCAGGGTCTTCTGCGTTGATACGACACTCAATCGCATGGCCACGGATCTTAATATCATCTTGAGTGAATGACAGAGGCTGACCCGCTGCAACGCGAAGCTGTTCTTTGATTAGGTCGATGCCAGTAACCATCTCTGTTACTGGGTGCTCTACCTGAATACGAGTGTTCATTTCGATGAAGTAAAACTCACCGTTCTCGTATAGGAATTCAAACGTACCTGCGCCGCGGTAACCGATCTCGATACATGCACGAGTACAGCGCTCACCGATGTACTTACGCATTTCTTCGGTGATACCAGGTGCTGGAGCTTCTTCCACTACTTTTTGGTGACGACGTTGCATTGAACAGTCACGCTCACCAAGGTGGATTGCGCCGCCTTGACCGTCAGCAATAACCTGAACTTCAACGTGACGAGGGTTTTCTAGGAATTTCTCCATGTAAACCATGTCATTGTTGAACGCCGCTTTTGCTTCAGCACGTGTCATTGCAATGGCTTGGATAAGGTCTTTCTCTGCGCGAACAACACGCATACCACGACCGCCGCCGCCGCCAGATGCTTTGATGATTACTGGGTAACCAATGCGCTTAGCAAATGCTTTGTTTTTCTCTTCGTCATTGTCTAGAGGGCCGTCAGAACCCGGTACACAAGGAACGCCTGCTTTCTTCATTGCATTGATAGCAGATACTTTATCGCCCATTAGGCGGATAGTGTCTGCCTTTGGACCAACGAAGATGAAACCACTGCGCTCAACTTGCTCTGCGAAGTCTGCGTTCTCAGACAGGAAGCCGTAACCTGGGTGGATAGCCACAGCACCAGTCACTTCTGCTGCAGAAATGATGCGTGGAATGTTTAGGTAGCTGTCGATACCACGAGCAGGGCCGATACATACGGTTTCGTCTGCGAGTAGTACGTGCTTAAGATCGCGGTCCGCTGTTGAGTGAACAGCGACGGTCTTAATACCTAATTCTTTACAAGCGCGAAGAATACGAAGTGCAATTTCACCTCGGTTCGCGATGACTACTTTGTCTAGCATAAGGCAAGCCCCGCTTATTCGATTACAACAAGAGGTTGGTCGAATTCAACTGGTTGGCCGTCTTCAGCTAGGATTGCTGTAACAACGCCAGATTTGTCCGCTTCGATTTGGTTCATCATTTTCATTGCTTCAACAATACATAGAGTATCGCCAGCATTTACTTTCTGACCCACTTCTACGAATGCTTTAGAGTCTGGGCTTGGAGAGCGGTAGAAAGTACCAACCATTGGAGAAAGAACTTGGTGACCTGCAGGTGTTGCTGCTGGAGCTTCTGCTGCTGGCGCTTCCGCTACTGGTGCCGCTGCTACTGGTGCCGCTGCTACTGGAGCAGGTGCCGCCGCTGGAGCTGCTGCGTAGTGAATTGGTGCTTGAGGGGCTGCAGTGCCATGACGGCTGATGCGCACTGACTCTTCACCTTCAGAGATCTCTAGCTCAGCAATGCCAGACTCTTCAACTAACTCAATTAGCTTCTTGATTTTACGAATATCCATCTTTTCTTTCTCTTTTATCTTGTGATTAAGACAACCCTCGTAGGGTTGCAGAGTGTTAGGGTTACTTTGCCTGTAGCTTATTGATCGCTGCAGACAGAGCAAATTCATAACCTTGTGCGCCTAAACCGCAAATCACACCCTCTGCTTTATCTGACAGATAAGAGTGATGACGGAATGGTTCACGTGCGTGCACATTTGATAAGTGCACCTCAATAAATGGGATGGCGACGCCAAGTAATGCATCTCGCAGCGCCACACTAGTATGAGTGAAAGCCGCTGGATTGATGATGATGAAGTCAATCTTGCTATAGGCAGCGTGAATGGCTTCAATCAGTTCGTACTCACGATTTGATTGTAGGTGTTCCAGTTCTACCCCAGCGTTATGGGCTTGCTCTGTAAGAGTATCCACAACTTGAGCTAAGGTACTGTGACCATAGTGTGTCGGTTCGCGCAGACCCAATAGATTAAGATTTGGTCCGTTTAGAACAAGAATCCGTGACTTTGCAGACATTGTGTTGCTATCTTCCCTTATCGTGAGTGGAACGTTTATATTCCCAAATATACGATAGTTCAGCACGATTTTTTTGTTAAAACCGAGCAAATTTTAAAAAATCGACCAAGATTATAGCTAATTCATAGCAATTAGCAGCAATTTACTGGTCTAATCTCCTAATAGCCACTCTCGTTTCTGTAACCAAGTTAACAAAAACAACATAATTGCCATATTTTTTGTGTGGCCAATTTGTGCACTAAAGCAAAAAACCGCCATGAGTGATGGCGGTTTTTAAAGTGCTTTTAAAACAGTTGGTTGAATTTATGCCAATTCTGCTTTCTCTGCGATAAGTTTATCTACAACGCTCGGATCGGCAAGCGTTGATGTGTCTCCGAGGTTGCTGGTATCACCCGTTGCAATTTTACGCAGTATTCGACGCATGATCTTACCAGAACGAGTCTTCGGTAAGGAATCCGTCCAGTGCAGTACATCTGGTGTTGCAATTGGACCAATCTCTTTACGCACCCAATCTTTCACTTCTTTGTGTAGCTCTGCTGACGGGAATTCACCATCGTTCAAGGTAATGTAAGCGTAGATAGCTTGGCCTTTGATGTCGTGTGGAATACCAACAATCGCGGCCTCAGCAATTTTATGATGTGCGACAAGAGCCGATTCTATTTCAGCGGTACCCATGCGGTGACCCGACACGTTTAGTACGTCATCAACACGGCCTGTGATCCAGTAGTAACCGTCTTCGTCACGACGAGCACCATCACTCGTAAAGTACATTCCCTTGAAGGTTGAGAAGTAGGTCTGTTCAAAGCGCTCGTGGTCGCCATAAACAGTACGCATCTGACCTGGCCATGAATCAAGGATCACCAAGTTACCTTCTGCTGCGGCTTCTTCAATGATGTTGCCCATGTTATCAACCAGTGCAGGTTGGACTCCGAAGAATGGTCGAGTTGCTGAGCCTGGTTTTAAGTCTATTGCGCCTGGTAGTGGTGCAATTAAGATACCGCCGGTCTCTGTTTGCCACCAAGTATCAACGATAGGCGAGCTCTCGTTACCAATCGTTTTGTAGTACCACTCCCACGCTTCAGGGTTGATAGGCTCACCTACTGAACCCATCACACGTAAGCTTGAACGAGATGTCCCTGCTACCGCTTCGTTACCTTTTGCCATTAGTGCACGAATAGCGGTTGGCGCAGTGTAGAGAATGTTCACTTGGTGCTTATCAACCACTTCACTCATACGAGCCGTGCTTGGGTAGTTTGGAATACCTTCAAACAGAATGGTTTTGGCCCCGTTCGCTAGTGGACCATAAATTAGGTAAGTATGGCCTGTAATCCAGCCCACATCCGCGGTACACCAGAAGGTTTCACCTGGTTGATAATCGAAGACATATTTAAAGGTCATTGCCGCGTAGACGAGGTAACCGCCTGTAGTATGTAGTACGCCTTTAGGTTTACCTGTCGAGCCAGATGTGTAGAGGATGAACAGCGGGTCTTCGGCTTTCATCTCTTCTGGTGGACAAACGTCAGAAACGTTGGCTGTTGCTTCGTGCCACCAAACATCACGGTGTTCATGCCATTCTACATCACCACCTGTACGTTTAAGCACGACGACTTTACTGATGGTTTTTACGTCTGGGTTGGTTAGTGCTTCATCCACGTTCTTTTTCAGTGGAACAGCGCGTCCGCCACGTACGCCTTCGTCAGCGGTGATCACGACTTTAGCGTCAGAGTCGATGATACGGCCGGATAGTGCTTCTGGTGAGAAACCGCCAAATACTACGGTGTGAACCGCACCAATACGAGTACAAGCGAGCATAGCCACTGCGGCTTCTGGCACCATTGGCATGTATAGACACACCACGTCGCCCTTGCGTACGCCTTGGTCTTTCAATGCGTTGGAGAATTTACACACTTCTTTGTGTAGTTCGTTGAAAGTGAGTGTTTTGTCGTCGGCTGGATCATCGCCTTCCCAAATGATGGCGACGTCGTCCCCGTGTTCTGCGAGATGACGGTCAATACAGTTAGCCGAGACGTTCAGTGTGCCATCTTCAAACCAGCGAATATCAACATGGCCAGTGTCGAAAGAAGTGCTTTTTACTTTGGTGAAAGGTTTGATCCAATCAACGATTTTGCCGTGTTCGTTCCAGAAGCCCTCTGGATCGGTTACCGACTGCTGATACATGGCTAAGTAAGTATCATTATCCGCGTGTGTATGAGTTTTAATATTTTCTTTTACCGGATAAACGTGGGCTTCGCTCATGGCTTCTCTCCTTGTGCCTTATTTCTCGGCCTTACACCAATCTAGATAAGATTTTGAATATATTTTTGTAGGGCTGTTTTTTGGTTCTAAATAACTTGGTCGTGGTAATGACGACGTTGTGCTTATAACTGTCAGTCACCGCGCGTATTTCCACAATTAGACTTTAGGATGAGAGTGATAGAAGCGCCGGGAAATCGCTGAAACAAAAGTATTTCTGGGAGCTAGGTCAACTGATTTTTATGTATACGGTGCGGTTAGGTTGGGTAAATCGCCTTTCGTTAAGCGGACAAAGACCAAAGCGGCAGAAATCGCGTCTTGCAAGGCGTCGTGTTTGTCTTGGATAGGAAGTTCGAGGTGTTTACAAATGGCATCCAGACTTAAGTCGAAATAGGCATTCGGCAAATGTCGTTCCAACTTATCGTGATAAATCTGACTGACCTCGATGAGTGGGTTAGGAAGTGGGAAGCCAAGTTGCCTCAGACAAGCAAGGTCTAAGATCTTTTTATCGTAACGAATGTGATAGCCCACAAGTGGTCGGTTGCCGATAAAGTCGAGCAGCTCGAGCAGCGCCTCTTTTTCACTGATGCCATCGACTAAGTCTTGGTGGCGAATTCGATGGATCTTGACTGAGCCAGAGTCGAGCGATTGCGGCGCGCGTAAGCGGACTTCAAATGGTTGACTGGTGATGATACGGTTGTCGATGATCTTGGTGGCTGCAATAGTCACCAGCTCGGCGCGATTTGGGTCAAGGCTGGTGGTTTCGCAGTCAAGAGAGACGTATTCTGTTTTATCTGGCGTGCAAAACAGCGACTGATAAGGCGAACCTTTCAATTTGTAGTACCAGTATTTGCGTTGTAACCAGTTCATTGCTTACGCCTCTGTGATTTATGAAAATCAGGGTTAATCACGAATTTGATAATGGAAGCCTAAAAATTGCTTAAATTTCTTCACTACATGTAAGCTGTGGCGAAGCAAATCACGCTCAGTTCTATCCAGTTGTTTAATATCAATGTTATTCAACGCTTCTTGCTTTTTGAGTTGCTGATTAAGGCGAAGTTTAAAGAACAATTTTAGTGCTTCGTTGAGATTATCTGCTGTTTCGGGTTCTAAGATGCGCTTATTTCTCAGAGCTTCAATGCGTTCAAACGTGTTCTTCTCTTCAATGGCATACTCCAAAGACAAGGTGCGAATGCCGTGTACAATTGGGAAAATACCGCCGCGTTTAATGTCCAATCCGTCTTTAGCACTTTTTACGTTGCCAAATAGAGTTAGGGGCACCGAAAACTGCAAGGCAGGGCGAGTAAAATCAGACAATATCAACATGCGATCTTTCATTGTGTCACGAAGATGCGCCGCAATTGGAGCCAGCAGCTCGCAATTCCCAGCAATAGCATGGGCGTCACTGAAAATGGCTAAGTCCATGATTTGTTCTGGTTCGGCTTTAGCTATCCAGTGGTTTAGGGTGCTTATCCATTCTTGCTGTGTTTTGACCCACTTCGGGTTGTTAACCATCACTTTGCCAGGGCAAAGTGGATAACCGAGCTGTTGTAGGGTGTGTGTGAAGGATTGCATCACTTGTTCGCAATGAGGCCATTCCAGACCATCTTGAATAATCAGGCCATTGTCTTGATCGGTTTTGAGAATTTGCTCTCCTCGGCCTTCAGAGCCGAGTACGATCAAGCAACAATGGTCGTGCAAGGCTGGTGGTATTACTAACTCGAACGCTTTCTCGATAATTTGCTCGTTTACAGCTGAGATCAGCTCCATGATGAAGCGAGTGCGGATGCCGTTTTTCAATAAGCTCTCGACCAATTGACGTTGGCGGTTTGAGGCCAAAGCGAGCTCTTCCACGCTGCTTGCTCGAGCAATACTGAGCGTTAACACGTGAGAGTGGGTTGAAAACGCGCTGAGAATTTGGGTCATATCCAGCATGCCGACGGCTCGGTTGCCTTCACATACCATGAGGCGTTTCATTCTATTTCTGGTCATTGTGATCATGGCGTTGAATAGAAAGTCACCATCATCAACGTGATAAACAGGAAAGCTCGCGATCTCACCCACTGGTGTGTCGAGCGCGCAACCATCTATCATCACAGAATGCAGCATATTAGTACGAGTCACTATTGCGTACGGGTGGGCTGATGGCCATTTTTCCAATCGTGGATCATCGCCATGGAGTTGAACCAATGCAGCGTCAATCCCATTTTCTTTTAAGGCACGTGTTACCTCGTTAATTGGTGTATTTGGTTCAAGGATCATCGGTGGGTGATAAATGCTGCGGTCAACTTTAGTGAGAATAAACTCCGCTAAGTTTTGCTGTTGATGGGCCGCTTCGATGAGCTCTTGCCGTTTCGATAAATTGTTATCGAAATAGGCTGCAAACTGGCCATTTTCGTTGTAAAGGGCAAGGAAAACTTCTTTCGGCAGTAGGTAAGAGAGCGTGTCCTCAAGCGCGATGTAGTGATGACGTACCTTGTCTTCAAGTAACGAGCGTACATCGAACATATCGTCGTTGGCATAATGTGCGAACACTTCCTGTTGATCGTTGGAGCGCTCTTCTACCGCGCCTTTGATCAGAATATGTAAGTGGGGGTTCTTCTGTCCGCAGGATAAAATAACATCTCGAGCTCGATAGTAGGCAACGTCCAGAGACGATCGCAGTCGCGTTTGTTGTGCTTCAGTTAAGCGATCGAACGGTGGAGATTGCATGTTAAATTTGTCAGGCATGAGAACACCCAATAATGATGGAAGGAACACTCTCTAAGTCTGACAAATTTCTTACCGGAAGCCAGACGACTTTGGTCTAAATTACGATGTTTTCGCTTGAAGATGCCAAATGTCGCAAAGTTAGTATTCCATCGAGGAAACGATAAGTTTCTTATTCTTCCCTTTTTATAATACGCATGGCGATCCATAATTCCCGGCTCGAACGTTGGTGTTCCCGTTTTAGGATATTAGTAATGTTGAAACCTTCTCCGTATGGCTGGATTTCCCAGTACTTTCTCGGATTCTTCTTTGCGTATGGCGTGTATCTGCCATTTTGGTCACTTTGGTTTAAGGAGCAAGGAGTATCTTCGGCAGATATCGGTTTGCTGGTCGGGTTAGGCCTTGCGACACGTTGTGTTGCCAATATCGTGATCACCCCACGAGTACACAAAGTCGAACATCTTATGCCTGCTTTACGTTGGTTGAGTTTCGCTGCCCTCCTTTTTGTTGGATTTCACTTTTTTACGGGTGGTAGCTTTTGGTTAATGGCACTAGCGACAGTGTTGTTCAATCTTTGTTGTGGACCGATTATTCCGTTGTCGGACGCGATGGCAAATTACTACGCTCGCCTGAAAATGCTCGATTATGGCCGCACGCGGCTATGGGGTTCGATTGCCTTTATCGCAGGCTCGACGGCAGTGGGCTACCTGGTGGCTGAATTTGGCTCCGATATGATCTTGTACACTGCGATGTTCGGCGTGTTTATCTCGTTGCTGTTTGCTATGCGACCGACTAACCCAATGCCTGTAACGCATGGTGGGCAAAGCGCAGAACGTCCAAAGCTGACCGCTCTTTTGACCGACAAGCCGATACTAAAATTCTTAGTGTTGGTGTCACTAATTCAGGGCAGTCATGCGGCTTACTACGGCTTTAGTGCGATTCACTGGAAGGCCGCTGGTCACTCGGAAGATGTCATTGGCTACTTGTGGAGCTTAGGAGTGGCCGCAGAAGTGGCAGTGTTTGCATTGAGTAAGCGCTTATTCGTAGGTTGGTCAATACGCGCGCTGTTTATTGCTGCTGCCGTTGGTGTAATGATGCGTTGGGGTATTACGGCGTCGACAACATCAATTATTGCTTTGGTGGTTGTTCAACTATTGCATAGTGTGACTTTCGCTACCGCACACATTGCCGCGATCCAATATATCCAAAACTCCGAAGAAAATAAGATCGTAGCGTTGCAAGCGTTGTATAACGCGATTCCGTTGGGCGCATTTATCGCGTTAATGACCGTATTGAGTGGCTGGGGTTATGAGCACTGGGGACCGCTTGTGTTCTGGGGCATGGCCGCGATGGGGTTATTGGCTCTGTTCATCAAGCTTGATTCGCAAGACCCACATCAGGTGGTTGATGTATCAGACAAGCCACTTGAAACACAGAATTAGACTTATGTAACAAAGGTTAAAAACTAAGCTTTGTCTCCGTTATCAAAGCAGTGTTAAATGAAACCTCTCCCTCATGGAGAGGTTTTTTTATTCTCTTGCTTTAAAAGTAGCAAGAAAGGCAAGAAAGGATATCGGATGCAAGGATGGCTGGTGGTTCCCGTTTCTTTAGCGTATTTGGGAGCTTTATTTATCATCGCGTGGTACGGCGACATTCAGAAAAGGTGGCTAGCGCGCTGGCGGCCTTGGATTTATAGCCTTTCCATTGCGGTGTACTGTACATCATGGACCTTCTACGGCACGGTCGGGCAGGCCAGCAGTAATCCTTGGTCTTTCTTGCCCATCTATATTGCTCCCATTTTAGTGTTTACCATCGGATGGCGCGTTTTAGCTCGGCTTATTTTGATTGCTAAACGGGAACACATCACGTCGATTGCTGACTTTATCGGAGCACGCTACGGTAAATCCCAAGGTTTGGCCGTGGTTGTTACGCTCATAGCGGTTGCGGGAATTTTGCCGTACATCGCTTTACAGCTGCGTGGTATCACTATGGGGCTTGAAATTATTGCTCCGGAGCTGGCTACTGATTTTGGTTATCAAAACGATAGCGTGTCGTGGTTTGTTGTGGTCGCATTGGCGATTTTTACGATGCTATTCGGTACCCGTCACATTGATAACACGGAACACCATCGTGGGATGATGATGGCAATTGCCTTCGAATCCATTATCAAACTGCTGGCTTTTTTAGTGGTTGGTGTCTTCATTGTTTGGTTGGCGATGAACACCGAGAATTTGAGCTTAATTGATGTTGCCGCACAGACGTATCAGTCACCAAATATCCCGACTATATTGATTCATACTGTACTCACGATGCTGGCGATCGTTTGCCTTCCGCGACAATTCCATACGATGGTGGTGGAAAATGAACGTGCTCAAGATTTGCATGTGGCTCGTTGGTTGTTCCCCATTTATCTGATCTTAATGGGGATTTTTGTTTTACCTATTGCGTGGGTAGGGCAAGGTCTCTTGAGTGGCGCTTCGCCTGATACTTATGTCATCAGTGTGCCGATGTCGGTAGGGGCGAGTGAAATCGCCTTGCTTGCGTTTCTAGGCGGTACTTCAGCGGCAAGTGGCATGGTTATCGTATCGACGATTGCCTTAGCGATCATGGTCTCGAATGACTTGGTTATGCCATTGCTATTGCGTCGCATGCGACTGACGCAGCGTAACCATCACCATTTTTCTGAATTATTACTGCGGATCCGCCGTGGTTTGATTTTAGTTTTGTTGATTGGCGCGTGGTGTTTCTATCAAGCGTTGGACACCATTCATTCACTTTCTGCTATCGGCTTTCTCTCGTTCGCGGCTATCACGCAATTCGCTCCTGCGCTGGTTGGCGGTATGTATTGGCGTCAAGGGAATAAGAAAGGTGTGTATGTTGGCCTCGCGGTGGGTTTTGCTACCTGGTTGATTACGTTAATGAGCCAAACAGACATGCTTGCCGGAGACGCCAGTAATAACTTCCTGATCTGGTTGATTACGCCACCAGAGGTATTGGCTAGCTTTGATATCGCGATTTCAGATTGGGGGATGATCCTCAGCGTGGTCGCTAATGCAGTGTGTTTTGTTGTGGTTTCTATGGCTACCCGACCAAGCCTAAGTGAGCGCTTACAATCGGCATCATTCGTTGGTACACCGTTGCCTGAAAGCGAAAATATGAGTCTGTACCAGAGCCGCGTTACGGTTGCAGAACTGGAAATGCTAGCATCCAGATTTGTAGGACGAACGCGAGTTAAAGCGGCGTTTCAAGCCTACTGGAGCCAGCAACGAGAAGAGTTGATGCCGAATCAACAAGCGCCATCTTCTCTGATTCGGCATACGGAGCGTGTGCTAGCAGGGGTATTTGGAGCATCTTCTGCTAAGTTAGTACTTACTTCCGCTCTGCAAGGAAGAAACATGCAGCTTGAAGAGGTGGCGACTATCGTCGATGAAGCCTCTGAACTGTACGATTTTAGTCGGGGTTTACTCCAAGGCGCGATTGAGCATATTGGACAAGGTATTGCGGTCGTCGATAAGCAACTACGCTTGGTAGCGTGGAACCAACGCTATTTAGAACTCTTTGAATTTCCGCCAGGCCTGATTCAAGTAGGTCGACCGATTGCGGATGTGATTCGGCACAATGCAGAGCAGGGGTTGTGTGGCCCTGGTGACCCTGATGACCACGTCCGTCGCCGTGTTTATCACCTTGAGCAAGGGACTCGGCACACCTCTTCTCGGGTTCGTCCCGATGGTCGCGTGATAGAGGTGCAAGGTAACCCAATGCCAGGTGGTGGTTTTGTGATGAGCTTTACCGACATCACCGTATTCCGTGATGCAGAGCAAGCACTGAAAGACGCCAACGAGACATTGGAAGAAAGAGTACGTCTGCGGACTCGAGAATTAGAACAACTTAACAAGCAGCTGGTGGAAGCGACGCAGCGCTCGGATTTGGAATCGAAGTCCAAATCACGGTTCTTGGCGGCAGTAAGCCATGACTTGATGCAACCGCTCAACGCGGCGCGTCTATTCGCATCTTCACTATCGGAAGTCGCCAAAGACAGCGAAGCCAAAAAGCTGTCAGCACACATTGAAAGTGCTTTAGAGGCTGCCGAAGACTTAATTGGAGATTTGCTGGATATCTCGCGTTTGGAATCGGGCAAGTTGGAAGTCAACGTGCATGGCTTTGCGTTAAATGATGTGTTATCGAATTTGAATGCTGAGTTTAGTGCGTTAGCCAAACAGCAAGGTATAGAGTTCACCATGATTCCGTCCTCACTCATGGTTAAGTCGGATCCCAAACTGCTGCGCCGTGTGGTGCAAAACTTCCTGACCAATGCGTTTCGTTATAACCCGAATGGCAAAGTCGCACTCGGTGTTCGGCGCGTGAAAGGGCGAGTGCGTATTGATGTATGGGATAATGGAGTGGGGATTGAAGAAGAGAAGCAGCAAGAGATTTTTGAAGAGTTTAATCGCGGAACTCAAGTTCGTTCCGACCAAGGCCTCGGACTTGGTTTGGCGATTTCGAAAGGAATTGCTCAGGTACTTGGGCATGAAATTTCGATGCGCTCTTGGGTTGGAAAAGGCAGTGTTTTTTCCATCACCCTAGATAAAGCTGATCATGTTCAGCCTCATCCAGTTCACGTGGCAATGAGTAAGCAATCTGAACTTGGTCATCTGAGAATCCTATGTGTCGATAATGAGCCTGACATTCTAGTCGGCATGGAAAACTTACTTTCCCGATGGGGCTGCGATACACGAGTTGCGATTGATTTAGTTGAAAGTCTACAAGCGCTTGAGGATGGTTGGATTCCGGATGTAATTTTCTCCGATTACCGACTTGATGATGGTCGTACTGGTTTAGAAGTGCTACAGCAATGCCGCCTGAGATTAGGCCACAGCTTTGAAGGAGTCATCATCAGTGCAGATCGTACCGATGATATGCTTGATGGCATCAAAGCAAATGGGTTCAGCTTTATTGCTAAGCCAGTTAAGCCGCTTAAGCTGCGTTCGGTGCTCAATCGAGTCGCTTAGGATTGGAGTGTTTGAAAAATCACTATAAAAGAGACCTCCGAATGGAGGTCTCGATATTTGTAATCTTAGTTGATAGGCTGAGTTTGCCGTTTATTCTGCGACGCCGCCTTGGGTCAGTTTGGCTGGATTAAGCAATCGCTCTAGTGTGGCTCTATCCAAATCAGTTTCTTCTTCCGCGACATCAATAATCGCGCGTCCCTGTTTGTAGGCTTTTTTCGCGACTTCTGCCGCTTTTAGGTAACCAATGACAGGGTTGAGAGCCGTGACCAAAATTGGGTTTTTGGCGAGTGCTACATCCAAGTTATCTTGGCGAACTTCAAACGTCGCAATGGCTTTGTCAGCTAAAGCGGTTGCGCTGTTAGAGAGTAACTCGATACTCTCCAATACGTTATGAGCAATAACTGGCAGCATGACGTTAAGCTGGAAGTTGCCCGCTTGGCCTGCGACGGTAATGGTGGTGTCATTACCAATGACTTGCGCTGATGCCATAGCTGCGGCTTCTGGGATCACAGGATTTACTTTGCCAGGCATGATGGAAGAACCCGGTTGCAAGCCTTGTAATTCAATTTCACCTAAACCAGCCAATGGGCCTGAATTCATCCAACGAAGATCGTTTGCGATCTTCATGATCGCAACTGCTGCTGTTTTGAGCTGTCCCGACAGAGCGACGATCGCATCTTGACTGCTTAAATTGAAAAAGAAGTTATCACTGGCCGTGAACTGAATACGAGTTGACTGGGTTAGGTTGCTAGCGAATAAGTCTGCAAAGCGTGGATCGGCATTGATCCCCGTTCCAACCGCCGTACCACCTTGGGCTAAGGCTTTTACAGCAGGAAGTGTTTGTTCAATCGCTTGTTTTGCATGCTCGATTTGGAACTGCCAACCGCCAAGTTCTTGAGCAAAGGTAATTGGCATCGCATCCATTAAGTGGGTGCGACCGGTTTTTACAACATCTTTCAATGCTTGTTGCTTAGACTCTAGTGTTTGGCTTAGGTGTGACAGGGCCGGGAAGAGCTGTTTTTCAATGGCTAATGCTGCGCTAACTTGAATGGCCGTCGGTACCACATCGTTGCTGCTTTGTCCCATGTTGACGTGATCATTAGGGCTGACAGTGCCGCCTAGATGCTGGGAGGCCAGTGTTGCAATTACTTCATTCGCATTCATATTTGAGCTAGTGCCTGATCCCGTTTGGAACACGTCAATTGGGAATTGCTCAATATGATTGCCTTCGATAATTTCTTGAGCTGCGTCAGCGATCGCGTTGGCAATATCTCCCTCAAGCAGCCCTAGCTGTGCGTTGGTGAGTGCCGCAGTCTGCTTGATGTGTGCTAACGCTTTGATAAAACCAGATGGCATTTTATGTTGACTGAATGAGAAGTTATCGACGGCGCGTTGAGTCTGGGCTTGGTAGAGAGCATCTGCAGGGACCGTTACTTCGCCCATACTGTCAGTTTCTATGCGGAATTCGGTGCTCATGGTAGGGATCCTTTTGGTTAATCGAGTGAGATTTGAATCAGGCGTAATTGTTGTTGTAGTGCGAGAAATTTCACGTCGCCTTGTTCAAACTGGTAGTAATAGCGTTTGAGGCAAAATAATGGCGTATGGATAGAATCGAGACAGACACGACGGAAGATACGACTGCGAGTTGAGTCTTGAATTGCGTCTAGTAAATGGAAATAAACCTGACGTAAAAACAGCTCACACAACAATAGATTTTCTTCATCGGCATCGTGTTCATAACAGGAAGACAACACCATTCCCCAATGAATATAGTCATGAATCACGTCTGGCTCAAAGCCATGTGGTGCGGCGAGAAGGAATCTATCTTGGGCTTTAAAAAATGCGTTAAAGATGTCCCGTTTGTTGTCCATAACCACCTCTCATTAAATGTAATGATAATTATTATCAATTAACTTGTGGGTTGGCAACCCTTTTTAGAGTAAGAGGTTGTTGAAGAAAGACTTACGGAAACAAAAGCCGACGCAAAGGCGTCGGCTGAGTAGGAATTCATTTATGCTGAGTGAAACTAAGTCACTGTCGTTTGAAGGCCGGTGAATTAGCTTGTCGCCGTTATTCAGTAAATAAGGTTTCGTACTTCACAAATGCGGTTTGCGTTTCACCATAATACAGTGTGCCGCCTGATTGAATGACGACTCTTAACCAGCTTTCTGCAGATGCAGGCTTTGGTAAGGTGATGTACCAGCTTTGGCCTGCTTGATCGGCGGGCTTCATATCAATCGGTTGAGCGTTTTTCTCTTTGTCACTCACAATAGAAACTTTAACCCCTTCGAGTGGGTAAGCGGCGTTGAGTGACAATTCTAAGTTATTTTTAGTGAGTTTTTCCGAGCGAAATTTCACTTTAAAATCGCCATTTTCCATATCACACAGACCACTGGTGTAACGACAATTAGACTTACTCGCGAGTTTGTAAGTTTCCCCTTCTTGCGCCGCGTGGGGTTTCTCGCTGAGGGCCATATCGGTACCGAAGTAAGCGATCAAAGAGAGAACTGGCGCAATCAGTAGAGCGAGAATAAAGTGCTTGTTTTTGAACATCTTGGCTTCCTTGCAACGACATACTGCGAATATGGTAACTGAAAAGTGAGAATAAAAAAGCCCCGGACGGCTGGTTCCAAACGGGGCTTTTGTGGTTTTGATTAGTTTTTAGTGATCCACTGCACTACCAGCACCTACTGGCACGCGAACGTGTTCGACTAGGTCTTTTACTTCTTGTGGCGTTTCTGCTGTTACTTTGGAGACAGCGAATGCGACGATGAAGTTAAATAGTGCGCCAATAGCACCAAACGCGTTTGGCTCAATACCTAGGAACCAGTTTGTTCCCCAGCTTTCTAGATATTTCCAATCAGCAACGAAAAGAATGCCTTTGTGTTGGAATACGTAGAACAGCGTAATACTGATACCCGCAATCATACCGGCGATTGCGCCTTCTTTGTTGATGCTCTTGCTGAAGATGCCCATCATCAATGCAGGGAAGATGGATGAAGCGGCAAGACCAAAGGCGAGTGCTACCGTACCTGCGGCAAATCCAGGCGGATTTAAACCGAGATAGCCTGCGGCTGCTATCGCTACTGCCATTGATATTCGACTAGCAAGTAGCTCTTTTTTCTCGGATATGTTCGGATTGATAACCCCTTTGATTAAGTCATGGGAAATAGCTGAAGAAATGGCGAGTAGTAAACCTGCTGCGGTAGATAGTGCAGCTGCAAGACCACCTGCTGCCACAAGTGCAATCACCCAGTTTGGTAGTTTAGCGATCTCAGGGTTAGCCAATACCATGATGTCGTTATCAACGCGCAGTTCGTTGGTGGACGCATCTGAAGTGTATTGGATATTGCCATCGCCATTTTTATCGTCAAAACCGAGTAGTCCAGTTGTTTCCCAGTTTTTGAACCACGCAGGACGCTCGTCATACGCTAGGTGCTGACCCGGAGCTGGATTTACCGTATTCATTAGGTTGAGACGAGCCATCGCTGATACCGCTGGTGCTGTAGTGTAAAGGATTGCGATGAAGATCAGAGCCCAGCCTGCTGATGTACGTGCGTCGCGAACCTTCGGCACGGTAAAGAAACGGATAATTACGTGTGGTAGACCGGCAGTACCAATCATCAGTGACATGGTGTAGACAAACATATTAAGTGTGTCGCCACGTACTTGGGTCGTGTATTCACTGAACCCGAGTTCGGTCACCACTTGGTCAAGCCGATCGAGTAGATAGACATCGGTACCAGCCATGGTACTCCCCAGACCAATTTGTGGGATTGGGTTACCAGTGAGTTGCAGAGAGATAAAGATTGCAGGGATAGTGTAAGCAAGAATGAGTACGCAATATTGAGCAATCTGCGTGTAAGTGATGCCTTTCATGCCGCCAAGAACCGCGTACATGAAAACGATACACATACCAATTAATAGGCCAGTGGAGTAGTCCACTTCTAAGAAGCGACCAAACGCAACACCTACGCCTTTCATCTGACCGATAACATAAGTCACTGATGCGATGATAAGACAAACAACCGCTACGATACGTGCCGTGTTGGAGTAAAAGCGTTCACCAACGAACTCTGGCACCGTAAACTTACCAAATTTGCGTAGGTAAGGCGCTAGCAACAGCGCAAGCAGAACGTAACCACCAGTCCAACCCATTAGAAATACTGAGCCGCCATAGCCCATGAAGGCAATTAAGCCTGCCATTGAGATAAACGACGCTGCGGACATCCAATCGGCTGCGGTTGCCATACCGTTTGCAATCGGGTTTACACCGCCACCAGCAACATAAAACTCTTTGGTTGAGCCGGCGCGAGCCCAAATAGCAATCCCGATGTACAGGATGAACGTGGCGCCAACGACCAGGTAGGTAATAGTTTTCAAATCCATCTGAGTGACTCCTTATTCGTCCACGCCGAATTCACGGTCAATTTGGCGCATCTTCCATGCGTAATAGAAAATAATTCCTAGGAAGGCATAGATGGAGCCTTGTTGAGCAAACCAGAAACCGAGTTTGTAACCGCCTAGTTGAAATTGATTTAGTACGTCGACAAATAAAATGCCGCAGCCGAAAGACACGACGAACCAGATGACCATTAGGCCGATCATGAGCTTCACGTTTTTGTCCCAATAGGCTTTGGCTCTTTCTTCGCTTTCAAATGCCATTGCCGTCTCCTTACGATTGGTATTGTTGTTAATGAAATGTTTCAATATGTACATTAGCAAGGTGTTGGCAATAACTCTTTTCAACTTTAGTCGGGGTGTTAAAAATGAAGAACCCCCATATTATGGGCTTTTGCAGCGAACAAAGGGGTAAAATTCTATGTTAATAAACTGTTAAGTTAGCCAAAGGTCTAAAGGTTGATTGGATAAACAAGCATGATTAAGACTGGCCATTAATCTTTTCTTCATTGAACTTGGGGATGCTGTGTAAGTATTGGTGGTGATCTTGTGGCTCTTAAAGAGAGAAGGCGTAGATAGTAAAGCTCACAAGTAATTTATTTACATAAAGTTTTCGCATCAAATCACCGTTTTAACGCACAATAAAGTAATATAACTGAGTCATTCTCGTACAACCTCGCATTTTGAGACGGTGTAAAGGGGAGGCAGATTAGGGCATTACCTCATTAACGAAGTAGCCTTGCTCATCACAATTAGTATCGTTTTTCATTAAGGGAGGGTGAGAATGGACGCAGACACCATTAACAGTTTTTTTCTAATAGGTGCGTTGTTAATCGCACTTAGCGTTCTTTTAAGCCCAGTGTCTTCTAAGTTGGGAATCCCAATTCTTTTGGTATTTTTAGCCGTTGGAATGCTGGCGGGGGAAGATGGCTTAGGCGGCATTTTATTCGATAACTTTTCCATCGCTTATTTGGTTAGTAACCTCGCATTAGCCATCATTTTGCTTGATGGTGGGATGAGAACGCGGGTCGCCAGCTTTAGGGTTGCGTTATGGCCCTCGGTCTCTTTGGCGACATTTGGCGTTGCGATCACCACCATTTTGACCGGGCTGATGGCAACGTGGTTATTCGACTTAGATTTATTGCAAGGCATATTGGTTGGTGCGATTGTTGGTTCCACCGATGCTGCCGCGGTTTTCTCTCTACTCAAAGGTCGTAGCCTGAACGAACGTGTTGGTTCAACGCTGGAAATTGAATCCGGCACCAATGACCCAATGGCGGTGTTTCTGACCGTAACTCTGATTGCTATTTTAGCGAACCCTGGCGCAGATTTAAGTGCGGGCTTTTTGGCGTTCAGTTTTCTTAAGCAGTTTGGTATTGGCGCGTTACTTGGCTTCGCTGGTGGCTGGATCTTATGGAAAGTTATCAATCGCAATCAATTACCAGATGGGCTGTATTCTATTTTAACGGTCAGTGGTGGCTTGCTTATTTTCGCTTTATCTAACACTTTGGGTGGCAGTGGTATTTTGTCGATTTACCTTGTTGGTCTTTTATTAGGTAACCGTCCAACACGCAGCCGCCACTCTATTCTTCATGTTTTAGATGGTATGACGTGGCTAGCTCAAATTGGTATGTTCTTGGTGCTTGGTTTGTTGGTTACACCATCCAATTTACTCTCTATTGCGTTGCCAGGTCTTGCGCTTGCTTTCGGGATGATTTTGTTTGCCCGACCAATCTCAGTTTGGATTGGTTTACTGCCATTCAAGAGTTTCACGCCACGTGAAAAGTGGTTTGTCTCTTGGGTAGGATTGCGTGGTGCTGTACCTATCATCCTCGCGGTATTTCCGATGATGGCAGGGTTGCCAGATGCTCAACTGTACTTCAATTTGGCATTCTTTGTAGTAATGGTGTCTTTGATAGTACAAGGGGGCACGTTGACTAAGGCGATGTCTCTTGCAAAGGTCGAGCTACCTTCTAAGCCTGAGCCAATTTCGCGTACGGGTGTAGAGATTTACCCGACCAGTGAGTGGGAGCTTTTTATCTATAGACTTAAAGCAGATAAATGGTGCATTGGTGAGCCATTACGTAGTCTTTCGATGCCGGAAGGAACGCGTATCGCCGCTGTATTTCGCAGTAAAGAGCTATTGCACCCATCCGGCAGTACGCGTCTTGAGGAAGATGATACCTTGTGTGTATTAGCTCAAGAAAAGGATTTAGATGCACTGAGCTTACTGTTTAGTGAAGCCCCAGAGAAAGCGTCGCTAGCGCGATTCTTCGGTGACTTCTTCCTCGATATTGAAGTGAAGCTTGCCGATATTGCCGTGATGTATGGTTTGAATCTGGGGGATGAACCGCTGGATAAAAGTTTGAGAAACCTTGTCGAAGAGCAATTAGGTAGCACGCCAGTATTGGGAGACCATTTCGAGTGGCAAGGTTTGCATTGGATCGTCGCTGATGTTGTTGATCAGCAGGTCACTAAAGTCGGTATCCGATTGCCAAACGAAAAAAGTAAGTCTGACGATAAGACGTCAATCTAGTCGCTCATTTCCGTCAGCATAATCACGGCTTGCGTGCGGTTCTTTACACCGAGCTTACGGAAAATCGCTGTCATGTGCGCTTTTATGGTGGCTTCTGAAACATTCAATTCGTAAGCGATTTGCTTGTTCAGCAAGCCATCGGACAACATTCCCAACACTTTATATTGCTGCGGTGTTAGCGCAGCAATCTTTTCCGCTAAGTCATTACATGCCGCGTTATTGGTGATCAACCCTTCAGGGAAGTATGGGTCGCCATTCAGCACTTGATTGAGCGCGTTCACTAATTCGCGCATGTCGCTGGACTTGGGAATAAAACCAAATGCACCATGGCTTTTCACTTGCGTCACGATCGCCGGCTCTTCACTCGCTGAAACGACGACGATAGGTAAATCTGGATGCTCTGCTCGCAAATGAATCAAGCCAGACATACCATTTGCTCCTGGCATTTTGAGATCCAATAGCACTAAATCTGGCTCTTCCTCTCGCTCCAACAAAGCCAGAAGTGCGTCGAGTGAGTCCGCTTCCAGCAAATTTGCACCACTAATAGCCATGTGGATAGATTGAAACAAGGCATTCCGGAAGAGTGGGTGATCATCTGCAATAATGATGGTGTAGGTCGAATCCATGACGTTAAACACTTTTGACTATTTCGTTAAATTTATTATTGTCCAGCTTTGAGAGAGTGGACAATATTTATTCGCTAAAAGTCTGAACCAAATCGACTTTTATTAGGAAAATTGCATATAAACGCAATGTTCTTATTCAAATCTGAGCAATAAAAAACGCCAGTGGACATCACTGGCGTTTGAATATCTGGTTATCAGAACTGCTTGATATGCTCTAAGAAAGGCTCGGCTTGCATAAAGCCCGTCAAACGAGCGTTTGAAACGTGTTCACCACTGGCATCCCAAAACTCAATTGTTGGTAAACCAAGCACACTCATGTGCTTCAGTAGTTTGATGTCTTGCACTTGGTTTTTGGTCACGTCCGCTTGCAGAAGAATGAAGTCTTGCAGTTTGGCTTCGACGCTTGGGTCATGGAAGGTGTACTTTTCAAACTCTTTACATGCTACACACCAATCGGCGTAGAAATCGAGCATGACGGGTTTACCTGCCGCTTTCGCAAGTGCCAGTTGTTCTTCAAGATCCGCCACGTTAGCAATGCGAGTAAAGCTAACAGTGGCTTGCTGAGTTTGTGTTGTGCTGTTGCCAAACCAGTAATTTAAGATAGGTTGTGCTGAGGCTAGCAAACCTAAGACGGCGATTATGCCCACGGCACTTTGTTTCCAGCCACCAAACTCTAGACTGTTTTTGATGTGGTATAGCCAACCAAAAGCAGCAATACCCAGTGCTGACCACAGAATCGTTGACCACATTTCTGGCATGATGCGTTCTAGTAAGAAGATAGGTGCGGCAAGCAGAATAAAGCCGAAGAGTGTTTTCACTCGGTCCATCCAACCACCTGCTTTTGGTAGCAGTTTGTTGCCGAAGACCGCAACAAGAATCAGCGGAATACCCATGCCCATCGCCAGCGCGTATAACGCGATACCACCGGTAAGCAAATCGCCGCTTTGTGCCACGTAAAGTAGCGCACCAGACAGAGGTGCCGTGGTACATGGTGAGCACACCAGTCCAGAAATCGCCCCCATGGCGAATACGCCTGCACTGCTGCCGCCTTGCTGTTTGTTGCTGAGGTTGTTTAACCACGTTTGAACGTTGCTTGGTAGCTGTAATGAGTACAGACCAAACATAGACAAAGCGAGTGCGATGAACAGTACGCTCAAGCCAATCAGCACATAAGGGTGTTGCATTGCCGCTTGGAACTGCATACCTGCAGATGCCACCACAAGGCCGAGTAGGGTGTAAGTCAGCGCCATGCCTTGTACATAGACAAACGACAAGCCTAGCGCACGGCGCTGACTCAGTTTGCCACTGCCAAGCACGATGCTGGTCAGAATTGGGTACATCGGCAGCACACAAGGTGTAAACGCCAAGCCCACACCAAGCGCCAAGAACAGAAGTGGTGTCCACCAGTTATCAGCAAGGTTGGCTGCAAGGCTATCTTGCTGTGTTACTGGCGCTGATGATGTGTCATCAGACGTAGATGATTGCGCCGCTGGTGGCGTTGCTGTTGGTGCCTGTTCTGCTTTTGATGCAGTTGTCGCCGTTGTTGAATCTGAGTTCGACGAAGTAAACGCGTTGATAGGAATCACGCGAGTTTCTGGCGGGTAACAGAAGCCTGCTTTCGCACAACCTTGGTATTGCACGACTACGCGAGCACCGTCTTGCCAATCATGCATTGGTACATTAACGAAGAGAGGTTGCGTATAGATATGCACGTCACCAAAGAATTCATCTTTATGCGGTGTGCCGTCTTCCATTTGCAGTTCGCCTAGCGATACTTTCTCACCAGCTACAGACAAGCGCTCTTGATATAGGTAGTACCCGTCACGTACCTGCCAATCGAGCATCAATTTGTCATCTTGCTGGTAGAAGTTAAATGGAAACGCCTGATCAACCGGAACAAAGCTGTCGCTGCTGCTACCAAAACTGTTGTTCTGGCTACTGTTAAACTGGTCTTTGCCAAATAAAGCTAAAGACGGAGTGGAAAAGGTAATGAGCCCTAAGAGTAAAACGGAAAGTAATGCGCGCATAAAAGAGTCAATTCATCTTAGATAATTGCCGTTAGTGTAACTCAATCAGACCCGGAGGCGAGTCAATAAGTTTCATGAAAATGAAGATTTATTGAGCATAAATCAAGACAACAGGGAATAAAAAAGGGAGCCGAAGCTCCCCGAGTAAGACTCTGTTTCTACTAGATCAGTAGACCACCGAATGCGAAGCCAAGTGCTACCGCAGAAGCGATGGTTACCACACCAGGTACAAAGAATGGGTGGTTGAATACGTACTTACCGATACGAGTTGAACCCGTGTCGTCCATCTCAACCGCTGCTAGAAGCGTTGGGTAAGTTGGCAGCACGAATAGCGCACTTACTGCTGCGAAAGATGCAACTGCGGTAAGTGGTGCCACACCGATTGCTAGTGCTGCTGGCATCAGCGCAACAGTAGTTGCACCTTGCGAGTAAAGCAGCATTGAAGCGAAGAATAGAACAAGTGCTAGCATCCATGGGTAGTCTGCCAGTAGCGCACCAGCCACTTCTTTGATGCCGTCAACGTGCGCGTTAACGAACGTAGAACCTAGCCATGCCACACCAAGAACACACACACACGCTGTCATACCAGAGCGGAATGTTGCTGCGGCTGGGATTTTGCCAGCATCGATTTTACAGCTCATTACGATAGCTGCCGCAGCTGCTAGCATTACCGTCATGATAGCTTCGTTACGACCTAGAGCAGGGTTCTCGATAAGGCCAACAGAGCCAGAAATTGCTGCTGCGTAACACACGACAAATGCGATTGCGCCTAGGAAGATGAATGTTGCTTTCTTCGCTGTTGGTAGGATTTCGCGTTTTGCTTCTGTATTTAGCTTGATTAAGCCTTTTTCTAGACGCTCTTGGTATTCAGCATCGTCTTTTAGCTCACAGCCCATGAAGTTCGCCACGAACGCACCGATCATGCACGCGATGAACGTCGTTGGAATACAGATTGCTAGTAGTGTTAGGTAGTCAACGCCAAATGGGTGCAGCATTGCCGCGAACGCTACAACAGCCGCTGAGATTGGTGATGCGGTGATAGCGATTTGCGATGCCACGACCGCGATAGACAGTGGACGAGAAGGGCGCACGCCTTGGCCTTTCGCTACTTCTGCAATCACTGGCAAAGTAGAGAATGCCGTGTGGCCAGTACCCGCCATTAATGTCATTAGGTAAGTTACGATAGGCGCATAAAAGGTGATGCGCTCAGGATGCTTGCGCAAAAAGTTTTCAGCAACTTGCACCATCCAGTCTAAACCACCAGCTACTTGCATTGCTGCGATAGCGGTGATTACAGACATGATGATCAAAATTACGTCAACGGGAATGTAAGCTTGGCTTGTTGGTACGCCCAAGATCAAAGACAACGCAATGACCCCAGCACCACCGGCAAAACCAATGCCGATACCACCGATTCTTGCCCCCAAATAGATGAAGAGCAGAACCACGAAGAGTTCGACCATGACCATATTGATACCTCTTTAGTTTTTTATTTGATTCTGATTTTTTGAACACTCAGGAACAGGAGTAAATGCTCAGAGAATGAGAACCTAGTGGTTTAGCGGCAATAAAAGCATATAAAAAATGTGGTTAACCGTATGAGAGCCTAAAAAAGGGGCCTGAGTGGCCCCCTTCGGATTCGTTATTACTCGTAACGTTTTGCTTTGTAAGTAGGATGCATGAAGTTTTCTACTGACAAGATTTCATCAAGCTCCTCTGCTGTAAGCAGACCGCGCTCTAGCACGACTTCACGAACACTCTTACCAGTTTCTGCACAAATCTTACCTACGATGTCACCTTCGTGGTGGCCGATGTATGGGTTTAGGTAAGTGACGATACCGATAGAGTTGTAAACGTAGTTTTCGCAAACTTCTTTGTTCACAGTGATGCCGTCGATACATTTATCACGTAGGTTCACACACGCGTTGTGTAGTAGAGAGATAGACTCAAACACACTTTGTGCGATCACAGGTTCCATAACGTTTAGCTGTAGCTGACCGCCTTCTGCTGCGAAAGAAACCGTGTTGTCGTTACCGAGAACTTTGAAGCAAACTTGGTTTACTACTTCTGGGATAACTGGGTTTACTTTAGCTGGCATGATTGAAGAGCCTGCTTGCATTTCAGGTAGGTTCAATTCATTTAGACCCGCACGAGGACCAGAAGAAAGTAGACGAAGGTCGTTACAGATCTTCGATAGTTTCACTGCTAGGCGTTTTAGCGCGCCGTGAGTCATTACGTATGCACCACAGTCAGACGTTGCTTCGATAAGGTCTTCTGCTGCAACAACGTCAAGGCCTGTTACTTCCGCTAGGTGTTTTACTGCAAGCGCTTGGTAGCCAGTTGGTGTATTTAGACCAGTACCGATTGCGGTTGCGCCTAGGTTGATTTCTAGGAGGAGTTTAGATGTGTAATCTAGAGCACGAATCTCTTCGTTTAGTGTTACCGCCCACGCATGGAACTCTTGACCTACTGTCATTGGTACTGCGTCTTGAAGCTGAGTACGGCCCATTTTCAGTACATCTTTAAACTCAACGGCTTTAAGTTCGAATGCGCCTTTTAGGTACTCAATTGCTTCCATTAGCTTGTGTACGCTGTTGTATACCGCAATACGGAAGCCTGTTGGGTACGCACAGTTGGTTGATTGGCTCTTGTTTACATGGTCATTTGGATTAACAAATTCGTATTGGCCTTTCTCTTTACCCATCAACTCAAGCGCAACGTTTGCGATCACTTCGTTCGTGTTCATGTTAACTGAAGTGCCTGCACCGCCTTGGAATACGTCTGATGGGAACTGATCCATACACTTGCCAGTTTCTAGGATCAAATCACACGCTTCGATGATGTAGTTTGCAACGTCTTTTGGAATAGCGCCAAGTTCTTTGTTTGCTAACGCTGCTGCTTTTTTGGTCATTACCATGCCGCGTACAAATTCTGGTACGTCAGAGATGGTCATATTGGAGATGTTGAAGTTCTCGATCGCACGTAGCGTATGAATACCGTAGTACGCATCTGCAGGGACATGACGTTGACCTAATAGATCTTCTTCAATACGAGTGGCTGGGTTTGCTGTTTTTGGAGCATCAGATAGGGTAGCCATAGCAGGATCCTTAGATGATAATTCTGATAATAAAGTTATTTATTAGCCATTTCTGCAATCTAGAATCCATTCATCAGAATTTTTGGCTGGAAAATCCGTCCTGACTTATGTGGCACATGATACTGCACCTAGCGCATAAAAATAGTAACTAGATCACCTTTTTCGTTTTTCATGAGTCAATAATTTGCAAAGTATGAACGGGTTATTAATAACCCTTTATGGGTACTCGATTTTCCTCGACAAACATGAGTTTTTAGAGTTCGAAATTAGCACTTTAAAAGCACGAAAAAATCGGTATGCAATTGAATGAAACGCGCTCCCGCTACTTTGTCTAAAAGAGAAGGAGACCAGTATGAACACGCTTTTTTACAACGATTCGTTTGAGCTTAGTCTGCTTTTACCATTACACTGAATTAAACAAAGGAGGGCGTGTGTTTCCTATCTTATTATTAGCGTTTATTTTTGTTCCGATCATTGAAATCGGCTTATTTATTCAGGTGGGCGGCTTTTTAGGTTTATGGCCGACCATTGCACTAGTCTTAATCACGGCATTTGTTGGTGCATCGTTGGTTCGTAGCCAAGGTATACAAACACTGATGTCAGTACAGGGGCGTCTTGAACAAGGTGAAATTCCAGCCCAGCAAATTTTTGAAGGCGTAATGCTAGCGGTGGCTGGCGTGCTACTGTTAACCCCGGGCTTTATGACCGATGCCCTTGGTATGTTGGTGTTGCTTCCTGCGCCACGCGCCGCGATAGCTAAATACTTGATGAGCAAAATGGTGGTGAAAACCATGCATGGCGGTGGCTTCCAAGGTGGTTTCTCTAACCAGGGGCCATTTGAGCAAGACCCGTTCCGTCGTGACCCATTTGATTCCCAGTCAGATAATGGCAAGACCTTCGAAGGGGAATACGAGCGTAAAGACGATGATGATCGCAACAAGCTCAACTGATTGAGTTAGACAGTAAAGAAAACAAAAGGGCGCACCAAGCGCCCTTTTCTGTATTTGGAATTCGTGCTGCTTACAATGCGCCTTCAAAGCCCATTTGACGCCATGCTTCAAAAGCAATGATCGCAACGGCATTCGAAAGGTTTAGGCTGCGTGCGTCCGGCATCATTGGAATGCGAATACGCTGCTCCATTGGCAAGCTATCGATGATTTCAGCAGGCAAACCACGAGTTTCTGGACCAAACATCAAAACATCACCCGTTTGGTATTGTGCATCAACGTGGTGACCTGTGGTTTTGGTGGTGCAGGCAAACAATCGGTAGTTACCTTGCTTCTCTTTCTCTAAATATTCTAAGAACGCTTGATAGTTTTTATGACGCGTTACGCGAGCTAAATCATGGTAATCCAAACCAGCGCGGCGGACTTTTTTCTCTTCAAGATCGAAACCCAGAGGTTCAATTAAGTGAAGGTTTGCACCGCAGTTGGCGCATAGTCGAATGATGTTGCCGGTGTTCGGCGCGATTTCTGGTTCGTATAAAGCGATATCAAACATGGTATTGAAATAGAGTTGGTCAAAGAGAAGGGCAGTATATACCCAAGTCACCGAGAGATGCGAGATTCAGCAAAATTGACCTGGGTATGAAAGCAGGCATTAGCGCGGATGTTAATACCGTAAGTAGTGATGCTTTTTATAAGAGAGCGTGAGCATAGTTTTCTTCAACTGCTCGCCAGTTGACGACGTTCCACCACGCATCAATATATTCTGGGCGACGGTTTTGGTAACTGATGTAATACGCGTGCTCCCACACGTCTAATGCGAGGATTGGTTCACCGCGCACATCCACTACGTCCATCAGAGGGTTATCTTGATTGCTGGTGGACGTAATGTGAATCTCACCATCTTTTACGATCAGCCATGCAAAGCCAGACCCAAAGGTATTGATGGCTGCTTGGGCAAACGCCTCTTTAAATTGCGCAAAGCTACCAAATTTATCGTTAATTGCTTGAGCAAGCGCGCCTTGAGGCTCTCCGCCACCGTTTGGTGACATGCAATTCCAATAAATGATGTGGTTGTAATAGCCGCCACCATTATTACGTACTGCTGGACTGAGCTTAGAGATATTGTCAAAGATCTCGTCTAATGACTGAGTTTCGAGCTCACTCCCTTCAACGGCATTTACAAACTTATCAAAGTACGTCTTGTGGTGTTTGCTGTAATGCACTTCCATGGTTTTCGCGTCGATGTACGGCTCTAGTGAATCGTACGGGTAAGGCAGAGCGGGAAATGTATGTGACATAGTAAATCCTCCTTAATTGGAAAATTCACTTTAATGCTAACGATAATTATTATCAACTTTGATCTTTGTAAGGGTATTCTAAGAAGCCTCACCAATTTCTAAAGTGAGGGTGGGGCTGTGAATCACTCACTCTAGAAATATGGTGCGAATTATTGTTAGTTCATCAAATTGAGACTAACAATTGATCGGTAAGGTGATACTCATACGCAATCCGCCTAAAGGACTTCGGCTGGCTGCGATCGTGCCACTGTGCTGGCGAATGGCACTTTCGGTAATGGTTAGGCCGAGACCTGTGCCGCCAGAGTGGCGATCGCGTGCCGTGGAAACGCGATAGAACGGGCGAAAAATCGCGGCCAGTTCCTCTTCTGGTACACCTTCTCCATTATCGTCAACCGTGATACGAAGCGTATCGTCATCGGCTTTGATGTCGATTTGTACCTCATCTTTTCCGTAGTAAATGGCGTTACGAACGATATTTTCCACCGCACTCATCAGCAGTTTAGGGTTACCGGAAATATTGCGCTTAGGTAATTCTGAATAGTGTAGCTGTTTGCCCATTTGCTCTGCTTCAAACTGCGCATCTTTAATGATTTCTTCCCATAAACTTTCTAGTGGCTGTGTTTCGCGAGTCATATGACTGTTCGCCTGCATGCGAGAAAGCTCTAATAGTTCGCTGATCATCTGTTCCAAGCGCTGCGCTTCGGTATCGATACGAGTCAGTTCTGGGCTTTCGCCTTGTTTACGCGTCGCTAATGCGCTTGCCATGCGCAGACGAGTTAAAGGTGAGCGCAGCTCGTGAGAGATATCGGATAGCAAACGTTGTTGTCCTGAAATCATTTGATTAACCGCTTCGACCATCTGGTTGAAGCTGCTGCCTGCTTGACGAAATTCCGCCGTACCTTTTTCTAAATTTGGGTCTGTGACAAATTCACCTTTCGCCACACGTTGAGCAGCGGCTTCAAGACGACGTGCAGGCTGACTCAAAGCCCAAGCAAGCCATAACAGCAATGGTGTACTAACCAGCATGACCGCAAGCAAGAGCTGGAATGGGTGATCAAACAGACGCAGGAGTAGAGGTGGTGGCTCATTCCACTTGAAGCCCACGTACATCAAGATATCGGAACCTGCCAAAGTGATAGGAATTGGGCCCGCAATCATGTATCGACCATACAGCTTCTGCTTTGGATTATTGTAATCTTCGATACTGGTGACAAAGTTTTGCATGGCACGCAATTGAAAATTGCTGCGTTTTTCTGTCGTAAGAACATTACCGCTGTAGTCAGAAAAAAAGACTCGTGGGCGAGGGTCGTGCTTGCCGTGGCGGTTGCCCTCGATACGAAAAAGTATGCGGCCTAAATCAGTTTGCTGGCTGTATTTTTGTTGGATTGAGTCACGCGTTTCTACCATACGTTTGTAGTGTTCTTCTGGAATATCGCGAGCTTTGCGTGGGTCCAAATGTGGCAGTGATAGCACGGCTATCAATACTAATAACATGGTGAACCAAAAAATGGCAAAGATGCGTCCATACAGGCTATTGATGTTTGGCAGTTTGATGCGTGATAGGTGCATTAATCCTCCTCAAGCAGCATGTAGCCACGACCACGCAGGGTTTTAATTCGCGGCTTGCCATTGCTTTGATCTGGTAATTTTTTACGTAAGTTCGAGACATGCATATCGATAGCGCGATCAAAAGCAGCGAGTCGTTTACCAAGCACATCTAAGCTCAGTGTCTCTTTGGTCAGCACTTGTCCTGGGTTTTGTACGAAGTGGGTGAGTAGCGCAAACTCGGTTGCCGTGAGGTCGAGTAGCTGTTGCTCACAATACGCTTCTTGCTTACCGGGATAGAGGCGGATTTCTTGATACTCAATGCAATCGCTGTTTTTGGTATTTTTTTGTGTGCTGCTAGTGCGGCGTAAAATCGCACGGATACGCGCCAACAGCTCTCGGTCACTAAAAGGTTTTGGTAAATAATCATCCGCGCCCAGTTCCAAGCCGATCACGCGATCAATTTCTTCCCCTTTAGCGGTCAGCATCAAGACGGGAGTTTCCCAATTTTCACGTAAGCGTTTCAGCGTTTCCATGCCATTGAGTTTTGGCATCATGACATCCAACAAAATCAAATCAATCTTATCATTGATCGCGGCTAAGCCGGCTTCACCGTCATTTGCTTCGCTGACGTCAAACCCTTCGAAACTGAGTACTTCTTTTAATAAGCTGGTTAGCTCGATATCGTCATCGATTAAAAGAATGTTTGCCATGGGGGCACCTATAGTAAGTTACCGATAGCCTAATATTACATTGGAATGATGCGCAACGAAGAGGAGAAAAATCACTCTTTACGATTCTTTACGCTCCCTATACGTCGCTTTACCTAGTGGGTCGTATTCTATACTCAAGCGCTGTGAGAACAGCTCAGAAGAACCACTCACCTGTGTAAGGAATCGTATTATGAAGTCTGCAAAAAAACTTGTGTTAGCTGCTGTTGTTCTACCTCTTACTCTTGGCGCCGCAAGCGCATTCGCTTACGGTGGTAAAAACCATCATAAAGGTCCTCGTGACGAATGCGGCATGGGTATGGACCGAGGTGTCATGCGTCAACTAGACCTGACTGATGCACAAAAAGATCAGCTAAAAGAAATGCGTGAAGCAAACAAAGCAGAAATGAAAGCAAAATTCGCTGATGGCAAAGAAGCACGTATGGCTGAGCGTCAAGCGCATCACGCAAAAGTGCAATCGCTTTTGCTGGCGGATAATTTTGATGAAGCTCAAGCTACCGAGTTAGCAAAAGAGATGGTTGAGCGCCAAACGGAACGTCGCGTGCAAATGCTAGAAAGAAAGCACCAAATGCTTAGCGTATTAACACCTGAGCAGAAAGCGAAATTTGTTGAGCTACAAAATGAACGTATGCAAGAGTGTGGCGACAGAATGCACAAGCGCATGGAAAAGTCGCGCAATAATTAAGTCATGAATTGATGTTATATAAAGAGGCAGCCATTGGTTGCCTCTTTTTGATCTGGTTATTTCATGGTCATTCAATATACTCAACGTATGGTTTTAGTTAACTCTTTGATTATGAAACAGCAATACGCACGTTTAGTTACGACCGCCGCTTGGACTGCAACCATTGTGGCGACGCTTCTTCTGATAGTAAAAGTCATCACGTGGTGGGTAACCGGTTCAGTGAGCTTATTGGCGTCATTGATTGACTCCATGTTAGATATCGCGGCTTCGGTTGTGAATCTTGTAGTGGTTCGTTACGCCTTACAACCTGCAGACCGCGAACATACGTTTGGACATGGTAAAGCTGAGTCCTTAGCGGCCCTAGCCCAAGCAATGTTTATTTCGGGCTCGGCAGTATTTTTGATTCTTAACGGGATTGACCGATTTTTCCGCCCGCATGCTTTACACGCACCGGAGTTAGGTGTGTATGTATCGCTGTTTGCGATTGTGGTCACACTTGGCTTGGTGATGTTCCAAAAACATGTGGTTCGCGTGACGGGGAGCCAAGCAATAGCGGCGGATTCTCTGCATTATCAGACTGACTTGTATATGAATGCTGCGATCATGGTGGCTCTGGGGCTCAGTTATTTTGGAGTGACTCAAGCGGATGCTGTGTTTGCGATTGGTATTGGTGTCTTCATTCTTTATAGCGCTTTCAAAATGGTCAGCGAAGCGATTCAAACCTTACTTGATAGAAAGTTGCCCGATGAAGAGCTTGAGCAAATTAACCAAGCTTGTTTGAGCGTAAAAGGGGTATTGGGTGTGCATCAGTTACGCACGCGAATGTCAGGACCGACGCGCTTTATACAGTTGCATTTAGAGCTAGACGATAACTTACGATTAATTGAGGCGCATTACATCGCTGATAAAGTGGAAGATAATTTATTGGCTCTGTTTCCTGATGCGGATGTATTGATCCATCAAGATCCATTGTCTGTCGTTTTCGGACCTGAGAAAGAGCAGAAAGCGCAAGATTGGTAGGCTTGAAAAATCCATCAGTGCCCGACGACAAACAGGTACTTATTGACTATCTTTCCATCAATACTTATTAAGATTCGTGATCCTGATATGAATCAACAAAGTTTCATAGAGAAACTGTAATACTCTTACATAAGTAGAAAAGTTACATAAAAAAGTGTGTTTTCATTGGTAATCCTGTAGAGGAAATGTAACATAACGCACAGTTCTGGATTATGCAGGTTGCTTGGTAACAAGGGGCCTAAAAGAAAATTAAATAATTGATTGCCAAAGATCGAGGGTGAGCATGATTAAGAAGATCGGTGTTTTAACAAGTGGCGGTGACGCACCTGGTATGAACGCTGCGATACGCGGCGTAGTACGTACAGCACTATCCGAAGGATTGGAAGTATTCGGTGTGTACGACGGCTACCTAGGCCTATACGAAGGCCGCATCGAGAAGCTAGATCGTTCTAGCGTTTCAGATGTGATCAACAAAGGTGGTACGTTCCTAGGTTCTGCGCGTTTCCCTGAATTTAAACAAGTGGAAGTTCGTGAAAAAGCGATTGAGAACCTGAAAAAACATGGTATCGATGCACTAGTGGTAATCGGTGGTGATGGTTCGTACATGGGTGCGAAGAAACTGACTGAAATGGGTTACCCATGTATCGGTCTTCCGGGCACAATCGACAACGATATCGCAGGTACGGATTACACTGTGGGCTACCTAAGTGCACTAAACACCGTTATCGATGCAATCGACCGTCTACGTGATACTTCTTCATCTCACCAACGCATTTCAATTGTAGAAATCATGGGCCGTCACTGTGGTGATTTGACTCTGATGTCTGCAATTGCGGGCGGTTGTGAATACATCATCACTCCGGAAACTGGTCTAGACAAAGACAAGCTGATCAGCAACATCCAAGATGGTATCGCTAAAGGTAAGAAACACGCGATCATCGCGCTTACTGAGCTAATGATGGATGCTAATGAACTAGCACGTGACATCGAAGCCGCGACAGGTCGTGAAACTCGTGCAACAGTACTTGGTCACATCCAACGTGGTGGGCGTCCAACTGCATTTGACCGCGTACTAGCATCTCGTATGGGTAACTACGCTGTTCACCTATTGATCGAAGGTCATGGTGGTCGTTGTGTAGGTATCGTGAAAGAGCAACTTGTTCACCACGATATCATCGACGCAATCGAAAACATGAAGCGTCCAGTACGCAACGATCTATACAAAGTTGCTGAAGAACTGTTCTAAGTAAGCTTGAAATAGATAAACAAAACCGCGGCTTTCCGCGGTTTTTTTTGTATTTGAGAATCAACAAAAAAGAAACTAGCGATAGACGAGTGCTAAGACACGCTGCTCTGCTCTATGAGCGTTAATTTTCGCTCGCGCAGCGCAAACAAGTAGCCCAGTAGCCCACCCAACGTATTTCCAACCGCGATACCGATAAACAAGCCTTCAATGCTGTAGATTTGGCTCCCGATCCACGCCGATGGCAAGGTAAAAATGAACAGCCGCATAAAGCTCCACTGGAATGCACGCAATGGCTTGTGCATCGCATTCAAACCACTGACTAACATCATTACGATGCCTTGGAAGCCATAACTAAATGGCACCACCAGTAAATAATGCCAAAGCAGGTTTTTCACCGCATCTTCCTGAGAAAATAGCGCAGCCAGAGGAATGCTCAGCGGTACCATCATCAAGAAGATAAACCCTTGGAATACCACTGCAAAACGCATGCTAATAAATAAACCGGAAAAGGCTCGTTGCGGTTGTTTGGCTCCTAAATTTTGTGCCATAAACGGTGTGAGGGCAGAGGTCAGCGACATCAATACTAAAATCAATATAGACTCAATACGCTGCGCTGCGCCGTAAGCAGCAACCGCCGCTGTACCATGGTTGGATAACAGCATCATCAGAATGGCACCGGACAACGGATTCATCGCGTTTGATAGCGCAGCAGGGGTACCAATTTTTAGTGTCTGTTGCCAGTCTTGTTTCAGCAAAGCCCATTGGGGTTGAGCAAGCAATTTTTCCCGTTTAATTAGCACATAGAATGAGCCACACAAAGCACCTAACCAGCTAAAGGCACTTGCTATGGCTGCGCCTTGAATGCCAAGTTCCGGAAAAGGGCCATAACCGAAAATCAACAATGGATCGAGCATGCCATTAATCAAACCAGCCAACATCATGACTTTTGCTGGTGTTTTTGTGTCGCCAGTAGCTCGGATAGCACTGTTGCCCGCCATTGGGATCACTAGCAGAGGAATGGTGAGATACCAGACCTGCATATATTGCTCAATAAGAGGGATGAGATCATCAGACGCACCAAGAAAACGAAACAATGGCGCAATGGTGGTAAAGCCAATAGAAGACGCGATAGCCACAAGTAACACGGCTAACAACAAACCGTGGGTGGTGAACCGAGCAGCTTGTGGTGCATGACCTTGCCCAAGCAAGCGACCAATATTGGTCGATAGTCCCATCCCAATCCCCATCGTAATGCAGTTAACCGCAAAGGTTACAGGGAAGGTATAGCTGATAGCTGCTAGCGCTTGAGTGCCAAGCAACGAGATAAAAAACGTGTCCACCAAGTTAAACATCAAAATTGCGATCATGCCCATGGTCATGGGTACGGTCATTTTCCGCAGCGTTTCAGGAATGGGTGCGGTCAACAAACCATGCTTATCGGTCGCTTGGGGTTCCAGCTTGTTATTTTCCTGCATGTGTGACAACTATCTGGTGAGCAAACTGCAAGGATACAAGAAAGCGAGATGCCGAGCGAGTGAGCATTTCTAACGCAAACCGTTGCCTAGTTGTTCGTTATTTTAACTAAGTCACAAAAATTTTGTGCCACCCCCTTGGGATCGCTGCTTCGACCCCTTATATAGGGATCACGTGTCTGGGGCTACAGTCCCTAAGGACAATTATCAAATAAACATGGAAATTTTCAGGAGAGACGACCGATGAACATTCGTCCATTACATGACCGAGTTATCGTTGAACGTAAAGAAGTTGAATCTAAGTCTGCTGGTGGCATCGTTCTGACTGGTTCTGCTGCAGAAAAATCGACTCGCGGTGTTGTTCTAGCTGTGGGTAAAGGCCGCATCCTAGAAAACGGCACCGTACTGCCACTAGACGTTAAAGTCGGTGATACCGTTATCTTCGCTGAAGGTTACGGTACAAAAACTGAAAAAATCGACGGTAAAGAAGTGCTTGTCATGTCTGAAAACGACATCATGGCGATCGTTGAATAATAGCAATCATTGAGTAATTTTTTGCTCAGATTCAATTACGAAATTACACACAAAGAATTTTAGAAAGGAAATCAAAGATGGCTGCTAAAGACGTTAAATTTGGTAATGACGCACGAGTTAAAATGCTGGAAGGTGTAAACGTTCTGGCTGACGCAGTAAAAGTAACACTGGGTCCTAAAGGACGTAATGTCGTTCTAGACAAATCTTTTGGTGCACCAACTATCACTAAAGATGGTGTATCAGTAGCGCGTGAAATCGAGCTGGAAGATAAATTCCAGAACATGGGCGCACAAATGGTTAAAGAAGTTGCGTCTAAAGCAAACGACGCAGCGGGTGACGGTACAACAACAGCAACGGTACTAGCGCAATCTATCGTTAACGAAGGTCTAAAAGCAGTCGCAGCGGGCATGAACCCAATGGATCTTAAGCGTGGTATCGACAAAGCTGTTGCCGCGGCAGTTGAGCAACTAAAAGAGCTTTCTGTTGAATGTAACGACACAAAAGCGATCGCGCAGGTTGGTACTATCTCTGCAAACTCAGACGCAAGCGTAGGTAATATCATTGCAGAAGCAATGGAGCGTGTGGGTCGTGATGGCGTTATCACGGTTGAAGAAGGTCAGGCGCTACAAGACGAGTTAGACGTAGTAGAAGGTATGCAGTTCGACCGCGGTTACCTGTCTCCTTACTTCATCAACAACCAAGAATCAGGCAGTGTTGATCTAGAAAACCCATTCATTCTTCTAGTAGACAAGAAGATCTCAAACATTCGTGAGCTTCTTCCAACGCTAGAAGCTGTCGCGAAAGCATCTCGTCCACTGCTTATCATTGCAGAAGATGTAGAAGGCGAAGCGCTAGCAACATTGGTTGTGAACAACATGCGTGGCATCGTAAAAGTTGCAGCTGTGAAAGCACCTGGCTTTGGTGACCGCCGTAAAGCAATGCTACAAGACATCGCTATCCTAACTGGCGGTACTGTGATTTCTGAAGAGATCGGTCTAGAGCTAGAAAAAGTTGCACTAGAAGATCTAGGTCAAGCGAAGCGTGTTTCTATCACGAAGGAAAACACGACTATCATCGATGGTATCGGTGAAGAAGAGATGATCTCTGGCCGTGTTGCTCAGATTCGTCAACAAATCGAAGACGCAACTTCAGACTACGACAAAGAGAAACTACAAGAGCGCGTAGCTAAACTGGCTGGCGGTGTTGCAGTAATCAAAGTCGGTGCAGCGACTGAAGTTGAAATGAAAGAGAAGAAAGACCGTGTAGAAGATGCGCTAGCCGCAACTCGCGCAGCGGTTGAAGAAGGTGTTGTTGCTGGTGGTGGTGTTGCACTTATCCGCGCGGCATCTAAGATTGCTCACCTAACGGGTGACAACGAAGAACAAAACGTTGGTATCCGCGTTGCACTACGTGCAATGGAAGCGCCAATCCGTCAAATCACGAAGAACGCAGGTGAGGAAGACTCAGTTGTTGCGAACAACGTGAAAGCGGGTGAAGGTAGCTACGGCTACAACGCGGCAACAGGAGAATACGGCGACATGCTAGAAATGGGTATCCTAGATCCAACTAAAGTTACTCGTTCTGCACTACAATTCGCAGCATCGGTTGCAGGTCTGATGATCACAACTGAAGCGATGGTTACTGACCTACCGCAAAAAGACGCGCCAGCGATGCCTGACATGGGTGGCATGGGCGGTATGGGCGGCATGATGTAAGCCAGCTTATCTCATCGCTCTAAGGAAGCCCTTATAGCGGAAAGATAACCGACCAAACCTTTAAAAGTCGAGGCAGATGCCTCGACTTTTTTATGCGTGCCACCTGAGAAACATGACGTCCTGGTGTGGCTTATCATGAAATTTTTGAGCGTAACAAGCGCCATTTCAGAAGCAAAAAATCGAAGAGAAATATTTTTTCTTTTGAGTCAGATGGTTAAATCTGACCTATTGCTAACACTTTTTGAACGGGGACAGAGCAAAATCTGAACATTACACTATGTTGTAAATTGTTGCTTCCCATCATGGAGATGAAAATGAAAAAGCTTATGACGTCATTGGCGGTTGCAGCCGCTATCGCATCACCTGTTGCTTTAGCCGACAGTACACCTGTGATGTTCTCTACTATCGATAACACAAACGCACCCTCTAATTCCTCAGTAGGTGGCGTTCGTTTAGCTGTGTTGCATGGGCAGGTAAATGAGGTTAAAGGTGTCGACTTTTCACTGCTTGGTATGTCAGAAACGGATCGTACGACAGGTGTGAACTTTGGTCTGTTTTTTGGTGCAGCAAAAGTAAATCAAGAAATGAAAGGCGCGTCTTTAGGCTTAGTTAACTGGAACCAAGGTCAGACGACGGGTGTTAACTTGGGTGCTGTTAACATTACGAACAACGTAAAAGGCTTGAACTGGAGCGCGGTGAACTATTCTGAAGGCTACACCATGGCGGATGTGGGCTTAGCGAGTATCTCTAAGAAGTCTAATTTCCAGTTTGGTTTCTTCAACATGACCGATCAAATCGATGGCGTGCAAATTGGTCTTTTGAACTGTGCGGATAACGGTTTCTTCAAGTGTTTCCCACTCATCAACTTTGCTAAGTAATCCCTGAGAAAGTCAGAATCTTTATATACAGAAAGCCCTCGATGTTTGTCGAGGGCTCTTTAATTACTGATGAGATGAAGCGAGTTTCTCGGAGCGTTAACTATTTAATTAATCGTGATGAAGTTTTGCGTTGTTGAATTCTTTGATGAACACCGCGGCGTAATGCTTTGATGTGGTTTTCTGCTTTATCCACACCTAACAACACGGTTAGTGTCAGGAGAGTAATAACCACCGACTGCGTTAAATAACCCAAACCTATCATCAAACCTAAACCTGCTAGCACCCATATTACAGCTGCGGATGTTACGCCATGGATTTTTCCATCAAGTGTCATCATAACGCCAGCGCCTAAGAAGCCGACGCCAGTAATGATCTGACCAAGCACTCGTGCTTGATCAAGTGTATTTGGCGATAACGACACTGCCATCGACATAAACAGGTAGGTGCCTGAAATAATTAATATTGCTGTGCGAATGCCAACCGGTTTACCACGAGTTTGGCGCTCTATACCGATCATGAGCCCATTAATGGCGCAGCATAGTAGGGCAGGCCAACTGAATGGGCCAAGATCGAAAATTTGTTCGAATGCTGTATGCATCTTGACCTCCAAAAGTGCGGAGTATGCATAGACTTACCGTGCAAAGCGAACAAAAATAATCAATCTAGACGACAAATTTAATTGAGTGTCAGAGCTTATTCTAAATGCAAATCCAACGGCGTTTTACTTGGCCTGCCACCAACTTCTCGTGTGAGTTTTGGTACCAGATAACCCGATACACGCGTGATGAGTCCGCGCATAATAGCTTTCGCTTCTTCGTCCGAAATAAAGTAGTGCGCTGCGCCTTGCACCTTATCAAGAACGTGGAGGTAATAAGGCAAGATACCCGCGTCAAATAAGGCCTCACTTAACGCCACTTGAGCTTCTACCGAATCATTCACGCCTTTCAGCAGAACGCCTTGGTTTAGAAGCGTAACGCCCGCTCTTTTGAGCTGGAACATCTGTTCAGCAAATTCGTCATTGATTTCGTTGGCATGGTTGATGTGAGTGACGAGGATGATTTGTAACCTTGATGCTTGCAGAAGTTGGCATAGTTCATCAGTGACTCGAGCTGGAATCACCACAGGTAAACGGCTATGAATACGCAGACGTTTGATGTGAGGAATGTGAGCAATGTGCTCTAAAAGCCAATGAATCTCATCGTCTTTTGCCATTAATGGATCACCACCTGAGAAGATGACTTCGTTCAACTCTGGTTGTTGTGCCATGTACTCTAAGCACTTGGTCCAGGCTTGTTTCCCGCTTTTGTTCTCTTGATAAGGGAAGTGACGACGAAAGCAGTAACGGCAATTTACCGCGCAGCCACCTTTGACAATCATCAGGGCGCGGTTGCGATACTTGTGTAGCAGGCCAGGGACTTCATTGTCCTGCTCTTCCAATGGATCATTGGAGTAACCCGGATGCACCTCAAATTCGTCGCTCAGTGGTAAAACCTGACGTAAAAGAGGGTCTTTAGGGTTGCCTTTCTCCATCCTATCGACAAAACTTTGCGGTACACGCTGTGCAAACAGCTTGCGCGCGGCAAACCCGTCTTGCCACGGTGAAGGATCAATTTCCAGTATTTCGAGCAATTTTGCAGGATCAGAGATCCCATTCGCCAACTGTTTGAGCCAGTTTTGCTCAACAGATTCGACTTTTCGGGTTATTATGTGCGGCATTGAATTTAGCTCTAAGAATGTAAGAGGAAAAAATGGCTACAGTTAGCACCAATGAATTTAAAGGCGGTCTTAAGTTAATGCTTGATAACGAGCCTTGTGTAATTCTGGAAAACGAATACGTTAAACCAGGTAAAGGCCAAGCGTTCAACCGTGTTAAAATTCGTAAACTTCTTTCTGGTAAAGTGCTAGAGAAAACATTCAAGTCTGGTGACACTTGTGAAGTGGCAGACGTAATGGATATCGACCTAGATTATCTATATTCAGACGGCGAATTCTACCACTTTATGAACAGTGAAACGTTTGAACAGATCGCAGCGGATGCAAAAGCGGTAGGTGAAAACGCTAAGTGGTTGGTAGAAAACAACACTTGTATGATCACTCTTTGGAATGGTAACCCAATTACTGTTACTCCACCAAACTTCGTTGAGCTAGAAGTTGTAGACACAGACCCAGGCCTGAAAGGTGATACTCAAGGTACTGGCGGTAAACCAGCGACGCTATCAACTGGCGCTGTTGTTCGTGTTCCTCTGTTCATCTCAATTGGTGAAGTGATTCGCGTAGATACTCGTACTGCTGAATACGTAGGTCGTGTGAAGTAAGCACTTTATATGATTGTTAGAAAGGTCGCTTCGGCGGCCTTTTTTATTGCCTGTGATTCTTCTCTTTTAATCCCTCTGCGTAAAACATCGATATCCTCCGCAAATTTTTGATGATTTTGTATTATTCGTAAAAATCTTATTTATTCCATGAATCTGTCGATTATTCCTTAATGTAACATTTTGATACATTAGTACTTGTTGCTGAGTTGCATAGCAATCTGATTTTTATCGATTTAGCTCAGTAACAATCCAAAAAGGAGAACAAAATGGAAAGCAGAGGTTTAGGAAGGGGTTTAAAGGTGGAAGAAAGACGTCAGTTACTACATAAAGGATTAAAAGCAGCCGTATTTGGCGTACCGCTGTTGGCAATAGGCTTAACGATTAATAGCTCGGTGCTGATGACCGATGCGGGTTACAGCTACGTGCATCAGAATAATATTACTGGTGAGTTGGATGTGTTTACTGAACCTGGCATTCATTTTCGTATGCCATTTCTGTCCAAAATCACCAAGTATGACCAAGTCATCACCGTGTCATTCGGTAACAGCAAGGGCGAAGATTTTTATCAACGCCTTGATGCGATTCAGGTTCGATTTGCCGACACCTATATTGGTCAGATCCCCGTAACATTCCGCTTTAAGCTCAGTAATGATCCTGAAGCGGTGAAGAAGATGCACAAAGAGTTCCGCAACAACAGTAACTTGATCGATGCGCTGCTTGTAAAGAACGCACGTAACGTAACGGTGATTACCGCGACCCAATACACGGGTGAAGAGTTTTTCCAAGGTGGTTTGAACCAGTTCAAATCGAAACTTGGCGATCAGTTACGAGAGGGGATTTATCTGACAGAGCGACGTCAGGTTGAAGTGGAAGAGTTGGATCTTGCGCCTGTTGGGGCGAATCAAGCCAATCCGAACCAATTACAGCGCACCAATCAACTGGTATGGAAAACTGTGCCAGTCGTAGACAAAACCGGGCAACCAATTCGTCAAGACAATCCGTTACAACAATACGGTATTCAAGTGACGCAGGTGACCATTGGTGACCCGCAGCCAGAAAAGCAATTAGATCAGTTATTGGCAGATAAAAAGCGTCTAGTGGCGGATCGTATTCGCGCGATTCAGGAACAAGAAACGTCGAAAGCACAGGCAGAGACCGAGCAGTTACGCAAAGAGATTCAACGAACACGTGAGGTGCAAGACGCTCAGCGTGGTAAAGAACTCGCAATTATTGCTCAGCAAAAAGAAGTGGAAGTTGCACGTCAGATTGCAGAGCGTGAAATCGTTGAAGTGGAAAAAACCAAACGACTTGCTGAAGTCGAGAAGGAGAAAGAGCTAGCTATCGCAGAGGCTAACTTAGCGATTCAAAAAGCGAACGCACTTTCTGCTGAGTTTGAAGCGAAAGCGATATTAGCGAAAGGTCGCGCAGAATCTGAAGTCCTTAAAGGTAAGTATGCGGCGTTAGGAGCAAACCGTGAAGTTTACTTGGCAGAATTGAATCGAGACGTAGCGAACTCGCTGTACAACAATTTGCAAAACTTCCAAGTTCAGATGCCACAAAATTACATTGGTGGAAGTGACGAAACGGGCTTGAAAACAAACCTAGATGTGATTACTGGCTTTGGTGCTCTGGGTCTTATGGACCAGACAAAGAAGGTCGCACAGCAATAAGATCATGGGTGGTCAAAAGCTTAAAAAGCAAAAATATCATAGGTAACCCAAAGCAATAAAAAAGCTGGCATTTAGCCAGCTTTTTCTTTTTTGGTCAGTCTCTTAAATCATGAAGATAAAGATAACTGCTAGTGCAGTGATGAGGCCTGCAAATGCATAACATGCAATTTTACCAATCACACCAGTGTGGAATTTAAGGTCGTGCATGCCGTGGTGTACACGGTGCATTGCATGCCACATTGGCAATGCTAGCGTGCCAATGATGAATAGCGCACCGATGATGCTGGTTGCGAAGGCAGAGACACGCTCGTAGCTCATCGCTTCTGCGTCAATCACGCCTAGTGGGACCAAGATACCTAGCACAAGAACGGTGATTGGCGTGATCATCGCGAACCAAGTACCACCTGCGCCAAACAGACCCCACCAGATTGGCTCATCAGAACGTTTTGGTGATGTGTTTACACTATAATTCGGTTTCATTGCTCAGCTCCTTACACCACGATGAGAACGATCAGTGAGATGAACGCAACCGCGGCCCACTGAGTCAATACGATGATCTTCTTGTCCACTGGTTTGCCTTTCAAACGAATTGGCATTACTTGTGGCATCATGCTGAAGAAAGTTTGAGCGTGGAATAGGCTACCGAGTAGTGCAACGATGTTGATTGCGACTACGATTGGGTTCGCCATGAACGCTAACCAACCTTGCCATGCTTCAGGACCTTTCACCAAGCAACCTAAACCGAAAGTTAGGAACAGAGTGAATATAATTAACGGAAGCACCGTAGCTTCACGTAGCATGTAGAAGCGGTAGAAAGGATGGTTCTTCCACCAAGTGCGTTTTACTTCACGAACGTAAGGTTTACGATTGCTCATCCTTATGCCTCCACTTTCTTTGGTGAACCATCAGGTTTCAACATAGCAATCACGAAGTCCATAGAAGACTCCACTTTGCCTTGGTTTACTGCCGCTGCTGGGTCAACGTTCTTCGGACAAACTTCAGAACAGTAACCAACAAACGTACAACCCCAAGCACCGTTTTCACCGTTGATAAGCTTCATGCGCTCATCTTTACCGTTGTCACGACTGTCTAGGTTGTAGCGGTGGGCTAGCGTTAGTGCAGCAGGACCGATGAACTCTGGGTTAAGACCAAACTGAGGACATGCTGCATAGCACAGACCACAGTTGATACAGCCAGCAAACTGTTTGTATTTCGCCATCTGTTCTGGCGTTTGCAAGTTCGTACCGTCTTCTGGTTTACGATCGTTACCAATGATGTATGGTTTGATTGCTTCTAGGCGCTCGATGAATGGCGTCATATCAACAATCAAGTCTTTCTCGATTGGGAAGTTCGCTAGAGGCTCGATAGTCACGCCGTCTGGGTAGTCACGTAGGAAGCTCTTACAAGCAAGTTTCGGTACGTTGTTCACCATGATGCCGCAAGAACCACAGATCGCCATACGACAAGACCAACGGTAAGACAGATCTTTGTCTAGGTGGTCTTTGATGTAACCAAGTGCGTCAAGTACAGACATGGTTTCATCGAATGGGACTTCGAATGTTTGCTTGTATGGTTCTGCATCTTTTTCTGGGTCGTAACGCAGGATGTCTACTTTTTGAATGCGATTTGCTGACATTATGCTTGCTCCTCTGCGTTCTTCTCTTCAGCCGCTGCTTTTTCTGCTGCTTCACCGTATAGACGAGCTTTTGGCTGTGACTTAGTGATGGTCACATTGCTGTAATCGATACTTGGTGCTGACTCTGGCTTGTAGAAAGCAAGTGAGTGTTTTAGGAAGTTTACGTCATCACGTTCTGTACAACCGTCGTCTAGACGCTGGTGCGCGCCGCGCGATTCTTTACGTAGAATCGCAGAGTGAACCATCGCTTCTGCGACTTCTAGGCCGTAACCCACTTCGATTGCGTACAGAAGGTCAGTGTTGAACACTTTACCTTTGTCTTTGATGCTGATGCGTTTGTAGCGTTCTTTCAACTCAGTGATTTTGTCGATAGTCGCTTGCATCAAATCTTCTTGGCGGTAGATACCACAGCCTGCTTCCATGGTGTGGCCCATTTCTGTGCGTATTTCTGCCCAGTTTTCGTCGCCTTCTTGGTTCATCAGTTTCGCGATGCGCTCTTCAACGGCTTTGACTTGCGTGTCAATTGCCGCGTCGTTCCAACCTTTGAATTCTGCTGCGCGTTTCACTGCATTTTCACCCGCTACGCGGCCAAATACCACGAACTCAGCCAGTGAGTTAGACCCTAGACGGTTTGCACCGTGAAGACCAACAGACGCACATTCACCCACCGCGAATAGGCCTTTAATGCGAGTTTCACAACCGCCGTCCGTTTCAATACCACCCATGGTGTAGTGAACGGTTGGACGAATTGGAATTGGCTCTTTTGCAGGGTCCACGTTTACATAAGCTTTTGCTAGCTCACAGATGAACGGTAGACGTTCTTGTAGGTACTCTTCACCAAGGTGGCGAAGGTCTAGGTGCACCACGTCACCCAGTGGGTGTTTGATGGTGTTGCCTTTCTGTTGTTCGTGCCAGAAAGCTTGAGAAACTTTGTCACGAGGACCCAGTTCCATGTATTTGTTCTTCGGTTGGCCAACTGGAGTTTCAGGGCCCATGCCGTAATCTTGTAGGTAACGGTAGCCATTCTTGTTAACGATGATACCGCCTTCACCACGACAACCTTCCGTCATCAGGATACCTGTGCCTGGAAGACCGGTTGGGTGGTATTGAACGAATTCCATATCACGTAGAGGAACGCCGTGACGGTAAGCCATTGCCATACCATCGCCCGTTACGATACCGCCGTTGGTGTTACAGTGGTAAACACGGCCCGCGCCACCTGTTGCTAGAACAACAGATTTTGCTTTGATAGTAACAAGCTCGCCTTCAGACATGTGAATAGCAATCAGACCTTGAACTTCGCCTTCATCAACAAGCAGATCCACCACAAAGTACTCATCAAAACGTTTGATGTTGCTGTACTTCATTGATGTCTGGAATAGCGTATGAAGCATGTGGAAGCCAGTTTTGTCTGCAGCGAACCAAGTACGTTCAACCTTCATACCACCAAAGCGGCGTACGTTGACTTCACCGTTCTCTTTACGACTCCATGGGCAACCCCATTGCTCCATTTGGATCATTTCGCGAGTCGCGTTCTCTACAAAGTATTCAACAACATCCTGTTCACATAGCCAGTCACCACCGCCAACAGTGTCGTTGAAGTGGTTGTCTAAGCTATCTTCATCCTTGATAACTGCTGCTGAGCCACCCTCTGCAGCGACCGTGTGGGAGCGCATTGGATAAACTTTAGAAATCAGAGCGACTTCTAAGTCTGGGTTTGCTTCAGCCGCTGCAATAGCAGTACGAAGACCAGCGCCGCCTGCGCCGATGACTGCGATATCTGTGGTGATAATTTGCACAGTTATCCTCCAGTGTGTGATTGCGGAAATCCGCTTGTTATTGTCATTACGAGGCGCTCCTTAAAAAGAACTCCCCAAAAGTAGTAGGGTTAGTGTAGATGAGCCACATGGCAGAAAAATTGATGTAATTGGGTTTTTGCTTCGGTAATGCACTTAAGGGCATAGAATTTATAGGTTATGTGACTGCTATCACGGCATCGAGGTTTTGGCCCTCAAGCATTAACATTAGGGATGTTAAACCCGTGTTGCGTGACATTAACCGCATGGATAATAGGATTTTAACTGAGTGTTTTTTGTTCTGCGGCACGAGTAATGCTTGCCTCAAATTTGCGAGCACATTAGTAAAAAGAAGAAGGGATATTCCTCTCTTCTTGAAGAGTAAAAAGCATGTAGAATGAGACTTTCCTCGCTGAATTAAAGTTTGAGAGACTTGTTATGCAAACCAACTGGCAACCTACTGCTTCCATTGACCAACTTCGTCAACGTGCGACGTTAATCGCGTCGATTCGACAATTCTTCGCTGACCGACAGGTGATGGAAGTCGATACGCCAGCCATGAGTCACGCAACCGTGACTGACATCCATTTGCATACTTTCCAAACCGAGTTTGTTGGCCCAGGCTATGCCGATGGCAGTAAGCTGTTTTTTATGACCAGCCCAGAATTCCATATGAAGCGCCTTTTGGCTGCGGGCAGCGGTTGTATTTATCAAATCAACAAAGCATTTCGTAATGAAGAGAATGGTCGCTACCACAACCCTGAATTCACGATGTTGGAGTGGTATCGCGTTGGCTTTGACCATCATAAATTGATGGATGAAATGGATGACCTGTTGCAGCTGGTATTGAAGTGTGGTGCAGCGCAGCGCATGACGTATCAGCAAGCCGTCATTGATGTGTTGGGTGTGTGTCCACTGGAAGGCTCGATGACTGAGCTGAAAGCGGCGGCAAGCAAGCTGGGTTTGAGTGACATTGCTGAGCCAGAAGAAGATCGCGATACGCTGCTGCAACTACTATTTAGCGTGGGAGTAGAAAACAAAATTGGTCAGGACGTGCCGGCTTTTGTGTACGACTTCCCTGCATCACAGGCGGCGCTTGCGAAAATCAATCCTCAAGATCATCGCGTCGCGGATCGTTTTGAAGTGTACTTTAAGGGGATAGAGCTGGCGAACGGATTTCATGAACTGGATAACCCGAAAGAGCAATTAGCGCGCTTTGAACAAGATAACGCAAAGCGTATCGAAATGGGTTTAAAACCACAGCCGATCGATTATCATCTGATCTCTGCACTGGAAGCAGGGTTGCCAGACTGTGCAGGGGTTGCGCTGGGTATTGATCGTTTGATCATGCTGGCGCTAGGCTGTGACCACATTGATCAAGTCACGGCCTTTCCATTTCCAATCGCATAAGGATATCCAATGAACTTGACGGCTGCACGTTTCGTCATCTTGAGCTACGCCATATTGATCGCTTTTTTATCTCTGAGTTCAGGTGAACTGCAAGACTGGGGCAATATTGCGTACCTCGACAAAATGCAGCACGCTATGGCGTACAGCGGCTTTGCGTTTTTAGGTTGTTTTTGTGTGTGGCGTTGGCGTCAACGTTGGGCGGTGGCGATTAGTATTTTGCTATTCAGCGCCGTTATTGAGTGGTTGCAAGGGTATGTAGGGCGACAAACTTCTTGGTTAGACCTTGTCGCCAACTCAACTGGCATCTTAACTGGTCTGTTATGTTACCGGATTTGGAGCCTCTATCGACCTAGGTTGGTGAAGTCGCTATACTCGATTCGTTAATGAAGAGGGAACACGATAACAATGAAAACGCGCGACAAAATCGTCTACGCGGCACTGGAGTTGTTCAACCAACATGGTGAGCGCAACATCACCACCAATCACATTGCCGATCACATCGAAATTAGCCCTGGTAATTTGTATTACCACTTCCGCAATAAGCAAGAAATCGTTCGTGAGATCTTTGCGCTTTATTCAGCAGAACTTTTAGAAAGATTTACCCCTATTCAAGGTTCGCAAGAGAGCCTGACTATGCTGAAGAGCTACCTAGACTCTATTTTTACCTTGATGTGGAAATACCGCTTTTTCTACGCAAACTTACCAGAAATCTTGTCACGAGATGAACAGCTACACGAACAGTACATCGATGTGCAAGAGAAGCTGCAAGCGAACCTCATTGCTATTATGCAAGAGTTCGTAACGATGAAGCTGTTGAATGTCGATCAACAACAGTTGAAGTCATTGGTATGTACATTGCACTTGATTGCGTGTAGTTGGTTGGCGTATCAATCCGCGATGGCTTCAAAAACCAACATTACCGAACAAATGGTGAAGCAAGGGATGTTGCAGATGCTTAATGTCGTTAAGCCATTAGCAACTGAGCAGGGCTTAGAGCAGCTACTGTTATTAGAAGATGCGGTTAGCAATCTACACAGTTAAACGTCAAACTGCTTAATATTTCGAGAGTCACTCTCATTTTCGAGTCGTGGCTCGAGTTGACTTGTCAAATATGCCACGCACAATAGTCCCATACGCTAAAAACCCTTGCAGGGATAAGATTCTCGATAAAGGAACTATCGCCCCATGAATTACGACATTTTTAATGGTGATGCTGATGGCATCATTGCTCTTCTGCAATTACGTTTGGCTGATCCTGTCGATGCCCAGTTAATAACCGGTGTAAAGCGCGACATCAAACTGGTGGAAAAAGTAGACGTGCAAGCGGGTGATGAGCTGACTGTGTTAGACATTTCGATGGAAAAGAACATGGCAGGTCTAGAGCAAGCTTTGGCTCAAGGCGCGCACGTCTTTTACGCCGACCATCACAAAGCTGGTGACATTCCTCAGCATGGTAATTTGGATGCGCACATCGATCTCGATGCCAACATGTGCACGGCGTTGATTGTCGATAAGTTGCTTGATGGGCGTTTTCATGACTGGGCGATTACGGCGGCTTATGGCGATAACATGATTGCTAAAGCCAATGAGTTAGCGAATAACGCGGGCTTGTCGCAGCAACAGAAAGAGCAGCTAAAAGAGCTGGGTACTTTAATTAACTACAACGGCTACGGCTCGAAAGTCGAAGATTTACACTTTCATCCTGCGGAGCTGTACCGAGCTTTGCTGAAGTACATGTCACCATTTGAAGCTATTGAAGATACGGCCTCGCCATACTACCAATTGCAATCGGCTTACCAACAAGACATGGAGGCGGCTCTCGCAGTGCCTGCCATGCATGAGGGCGGTAAGCTAAAGTTGTTTGAGTTACCAAACACGGCGGCATCACGCCGAATCAGTGGTGTTTATGGCAACTGGCTGGCAAACCAAAACCCTGACTCTGCGCATGCGGTACTTACTGAAAATGCAGATGAGACTTATACGGTTTCACTTCGTGCCCCGTTAAACAATAAACAAGGTGCCGTGGCCGTGTGTGGTCAGTTCCCGACAGGTGGGGGCCGAGAGGCGGCGGCAGGAATCAACGCGTTAAGCAAAGATGATGTGCATGCTTTTATTGATGCGGTAGAAACCTACTACGCATAGCATTTTCCAAAATATGAATGCAAAAAAGGAGCCGAGTGGCTCCTTTTTTATTATAAGTCGATGAGTCAGATAATCAGCGTTTTAACCAAGATTTCGGATTCTGCGCTTCACTATTACGACGAATTTCAAAGTACAGCGATGGCCTGTCTTGACCACCCGTATCACCCGCGAGAGCAATCACTTCGCCGGCGGTGACTCGATCGCCTTCTTTTTTAGTTAACGCTTGGTTGTAACCATAGAGGGTCATGTCACCTTTTCCGTGGTCGAGCAGTACCACTAAACCGTATCCGCGCAGATACTCAGCAAATACGACAGTACCAGGATAAACGGCTTTCACTTGTTGACCATAGTTGGCAGACAACACCATACCCTTCCAGTTTACCTGCCCAGTTTGTCGCGTACCAAAGTTGTGTAACACACTGCCTTTGAGTGGCCAAGGCAACTTACCGCGCTGTTTGCCGAGTCCGTCCATTGGCACCGCATTACGCTTCGCTGCTTTGGCGATCTCTGCTTTTAAACGGGTTTCGTTGCGTTGCAGCTCGGCTAAGTAGCGTTTGTCATTCTTGATACTGCTCTGAATTTTATTCAGGGTTTGCTTACGCTTGGATTGTGTACTCGCTAGCGCTGTACGTTTTTCGGATTGCTGCTTGAGCAGAGTCTCGATTTGCTCTTTTTCTAGCTCGAGCTGGTTTTTGTTGTGCGCTAATTCTTGGGTTATTTTGGTGATCGCATCAATCACTTCAGCACGTGCTTTAGCTAAATGCTGGAAGTATTGGCTCATGCGGTCTTCTTCCACACCTTGATTTAACAAGTGACCATTGGCCTTCGCTCGCTCGGTTACGTAATACGTTTGCAGCAGCTGTTTGAGTTCTTCTTCTTGCTCTTGACGCTGTGCTTCTTGCAAGGCAATTTTCTCTTCCAGGTTTTCTATGTTTTTGTCTGCTTGTGCGAGGTTAGACTTGGTTTGTCGTATTTCACGCTCAAGCTTAGAAATACCAAGCTCTTGATCTTTTAGTGATTTCTGTAACTCATTGAGCTGCTTTTCTTGGGAAGAGAGCGATTTGCGCTGACGGCTTATCTCACTGGATACGCCTTTGAGCTCTTGCTGACTCACAGCAGAGGAGGTAATGGGATAAGTGGCAGATAAAGCACAAGTTAATAAAATAGCCGAGCGTAGAACAGGGTGATTTTGTTTTCGCACTTGAGAGTTACCTACCACGTTGTTGTCAAAAAGGTTTGTTGACGATTAAATACCATCTCCATGGATAAAGCTTTGCGACTTGCCGTTAAAGCCTTGATCCATATCGAGAGAGGGTTTGTCCGTTTTTGGACGTCCGACGATTTTTGCAGGCACGCCAGCCACCGTTGTGTGAGGAGGCACGGCTTGCAATACCACAGAGCAAGATCCGATTTTCGCGCCTTCACCGACTTCGATATTGCCAAGAATCTTTGCACCAGCTCCGATCATTACGCCTTCGCGAATTTTCGGGTGACGATCACCGCATTCTTTACCAGTACCACCAAGGGTGACATCTTGCAGTATAGACACGTCGTTTTCGACCACGGCAGTTTCACCAATCACGATGCCTGTTGCATGGTCGAGCATGATACCACTACCAATGCGCGCTGCAGGGTGAATATCGACCTGACATGCTACCGAAATCTGATTTTGTAGGTAAGTCGCAAGAGCGTGACGACCTTGCTTCCACAGCCAGTTTGCTACTCGGTAGCCTTGCAGTGCGTGATAGCCTTTTAGGTACAGCAATGGCATTGAGTACATTGAAACAGCAGGGTCGCGATTGACCGTGGCACAAATATCACAAGCCGCGCCGTCAGTGATGGTTGGATCAGCTGCAAAGGCTTCTTCAACCACTTCACGCACAGCCATCGCTGGCATGGAAGCGGTGTTCAATTTGTTAGCCAGAATATAACTCAGAGCGGCACACAAACTTTCATGCTTGATAATGGTGGCATGATAGAAGCTCGCCAGCATAGGCTCTTGTTCTGACATTTCACGGGCTTCTGAGACAATTTTGTTCCAGACTTTTTGTTTTTCGCAGTGTTTCATTCTCAATATCCAGAGTGGTTCTTCCGTGACCCGACAACTTCAATTTTTCTCAGATGAGCTGCAAAGGGCGGTAGATTGCTACTTTCCTTCGGCTTTTTTGTCACGAGCAAGTAAATCTTGCGCTGCTAAGCGCGCATCTTTTCCTTGATACAATACTTGATAAATTTGATCAACTATCGGCATCTCAACACCCATACGTTGAGAAAGTAGCCATACTTCTTTTGTATTGCGGTAACCCTCAACCACTTGGCCAATTTCTTCTTGAGCCGTATCAACGTCTTTACCTTGGCCTAATGCCAAGCCAAAGCGTCGGTTACGTGATTGGTTATCGGTACATGTCAGGACAAGATCGCCTAAACCCGCCATGCCCATAAAGGTTTCTGGCTGTGCACCCAGCGCAGCACCAAGGCGACTCATTTCAGCCAAGCCACGAGTAATTAATGCAGTACGGGCGTTGGCGCCAAAACCGATACCATCAGACATACCTGCACCAATCGCAATAACGTTTTTCACAGCGCCGCCCAGTTGCATACCAATAAAGTCACTATTAGCGTATACGCGGAAGGTTTTGCTACAGTGGATTTTTTCTTGTAGATCCGCAACAAATTCAGAATCTGGAGACGCAACTGAAATTGCAGTCGGCATACCCATTGCGAGCTCTTTCGCAAACGTTGGGCCAGACAATACTGCTAGTGAGTGGTTTTCACCGATAATGTCATAAGCGACGTCTTTCAGCAGGCGCCCCGTTTCAGGTTCAAGCCCTTTGGTTGCCCAACAGATGCGAGAGTCTTCGCGCAAGAATGGTTTACAGCTGTTTAGCACGATGCCAAAGACATGGCTTGGAACCACAACCAACAAATCTCGGCTTGCTTGAACGGCTTTTTCTAAATCCGATTCAATGATCAAGCTTTCAGGGAAATCAACACCTGGTAAAAAGGCATGGTTAGCTCGGTCTGCTTCTAGGCGAGCCATGTGCTCTGGCTCGTGTCCCCAAAGGACAACGTTCGCGCCGTTACGAGCGAGTGAGATTGCCAAAGAGGTGCCGTATGAGCCTGCGCCAATCACAGTCATTGCGATGTCTTTACCGTAAGCATTGTTTGTATTTGCTTGTGTCATGCTACCGCCTAATTGTCTTGCTACTAGTAGAATCTAGTTCCTAATCGTCAAATTTTACGCCTTCTGGCGATTAGGAACTAGGAACTTTTGTCAGAAATAAAAAATGCACATTGCATCGGATGGTAGACGCTCTGTGCATTTTATTTGATTCGGTGACGTCAGCACTGTGGCTATTCGTCACTTATAAAACGTGAATTACGCTTCAGCTTCGCCTTGTTGAGCTTGCTGTTGTAGGTAGTTCATGAATAGCGCGTCAAAGTTTACTGGCGCTAGGTTCAGTTGAGGGAACGTACCTTTAACGACTAGGCTTGAGATAGTTTCACGAGCGTATGGGAATAGGATGTTCGGGCAGAATGCGCCTAGGCAATGTGCAAGTTGACCAGCTTCCATTTGTTCAGCAGTGAAGATACCACCTTGTTGAACTTCACATAGGAACGCAGTCTCTTCTTCGTTCTTCACAGTAACGGTTAGGCGTAGAACAACTTCGTAAACGCCTTCACCAAGCTCACGGCTTTGAGTGTCTAGGTCTAGTTTAACGTCTGGGTTCCACTCTTTCTGGAAAATTACTGGAGAGTTCGGCGCTTCAAAAGAAACGTCTTTTAGGAAGATGCGTTGAATTGCGAAGTTTTGTTGTGCGTCTTGAGGTGCTGCTTCAGCCATTTTTTAATCCTTAAATCAATATTTGTTGAGCCTAGAAACGTCTAAGCTCAGAAAACTGGTATGTCCTGAGACTAACTGAGCCAATCTACCTTGACTAGATGAAGCGTGTATTACGTGCAAAGCGTCACAACTTAGTGCTCCAACTGCTTTCAATTTGCTCAGTTTCTTGTCCGCGAGGCTTGGTAAAAGCGCGTTTAAACGCGAACTTTCGTTCTTGCCACGTTCCTACTTCTTACCGCGAACTAACGGCAGGTTCGCTTCGTTCCACGCAATCAAACCATTTTTTAGTAGGCTCACGTTTTCGAAGCCAGCTTTTACTAGTAGGTTTGCGCTTTCTTGAGCGGTCTGTCCTGTCTTACATACAACAATGATTGGGTCTGATTTGTGGTTTTCAAGGCTACCCAAGTTACCCGCTTTGATGTCTGACGGTAAAATGTGAAGTGAGTCGGTGATATGACCTTTTTTGAACTCGTCTTTGGTACGGATATCCACTACAACGCCGTTTTCACGGTTCATAAGATGAGTCAGTTGGTTTACGTTGATTTCTTTGTATGCGGCTGTCGCTGATTTCACGATGTTCATGATAAAGGCGACAAGAAGACCTACCCAAACCAAAGATAGAATCATGTTCTGTTGGAAAAATTCAATGTACTCTTGCATGTCTTGAGCTCTTACGCTGTTGGCGGAAAAATAAAGCAGGAGTATAGCGAGGTTACGGCTCTTAGGCGAGAGGGTTAAAATTTTCTAACGAATAATTGAGATCTCTATAAACCCTTTATGCCCTTACTATCCGTACATTTTGCTCTGGTAGCTTGATTGCTTTTGCCTATTGGACTTATCGGTTTAAGTGACTTCTGTTTTACTGAGAAAAGAGAACAATAGGTATTAACCCATCTTGTTTGATGTTGCTTTAAATTAGCGCTATTTCAAGTGCAAAAATAAGAATGAGAAGCGTAAGAAAACCGAACTTAGACTGGGGTGTACAAAGCGTATTAGAAATGACTATGCTTGTGGAACACGATTGTCGGCACTGACTCGTTGTTCGCTTAACTTGTAAGATAGCAACAATAAATCGCAAACATTATTTGATCTTAACCTACAGTTTTGGTTAAAAAGTGTAGTAAAATTACGCTAGTTTTGTTTCAAGGTTAGATAGGGCAGCGAGGCCCTACGCCAAAAGTTACTTAAATTTGATGAGGTCATCACTATGTCAGCTAAGAAGCCACTGGCTCTAGTTATCCTTGACGGTTACGGTTACCGTGAAGACACAGCAAGTAACGCAATTGCGAATGCGAAAACACCAGTAATGGATGCTCTGATTGCGAATAACCCACACACATTAATCTCTGCTTCAGGCATGGATGTTGGCCTTCCTGATGGTCAAATGGGTAACTCTGAAGTTGGTCACACTAACATTGGTGCAGGCCGCGTTGTATACCAAGACCTGACTCGTATCACTAAATCAATTGCTGATGGTGAGTTCGAACAAACGCCTGCGCTAGTTGAAGCAATCGACTCTGCTGTGAAAGCTGAAAAAGCAGTACACATCATGGGCCTGATGTCTCCAGGCGGTGTTCACTCTCACGAAGACCACATTTACGCTGCAGTTGAAATGGCAGCGGCTCGTGGCGCAGAGAAAATCTACCTACACTGCTTCCTAGACGGCCGTGACACACCACCACGTAGTGCTGAAAACTCACTACAACGTTTCCAAGACCTATTTGCGAAACTAGGTAAAGGCCGCGTTGCTTCTCTAGTAGGTCGTTACTACGCAATGGACCGTGACAACAATTGGGATCGCGTCCAAGTTGCTTACGATCTTCTAACTCAAGCTAAAGCTGAGTTCACAGCAGAAACGGCAGTTGCAGGTCTAGAAGCGGCTTACGCTCGTGAAGAAAACGACGAATTCGTTAAAGCAACAGCTATCAAAGCAGAAGGTCAAGAAGACGCAATCATGCAAGATGGTGATGCGGTTATCTTCATGAACTACCGTGCTGACCGTGCACGTCAAATCACTCGTGCATTCGTTCCTGCATTTGACGGCTTTGAGCGTGCAGTATTCCCAGCAATCAACTTTGTGATGCTGACTCAATACGCGGCTGATATCCCTCTAGCTATCGCATTCCCACCTGCGTCTCTAGAAAACACTTACGGTGAGTGGCTATCTAAACAAGGTCAAACTCAGCTACGTATCTCTGAAACAGAGAAATACGCACACGTGACTTTCTTCTTCAACGGTGGTGTTGAGAACGAATTTGAAGGCGAAGAGCGTCAATTGGTTGCTTCTCCAAAAGTTGCAACGTACGACATGCAGCCTGAAATGAGCTCTCCAGAACTAACAGATAAGATGGTTGCGGCTATTAAGTCTGGTAAGTTCGATACCATCATCTGTAACTACCCGAACGCAGATATGGTTGGTCACACTGGCGTTTATGAAGCGGCTGAGAAAGCAATCGAAGCTCTAGATGAAAGCGTGGGTAAAGTGGTTGAAGCAATCAAAGAAGTTGGCGGTCAACTATTGATCACTGCGGACCACGGTAACGCAGAAATGATGATCGACCCTGAAACTGGCGGCATCCACACTGCTCACACTAACCTACCAGTGCCTCTAATCTATGTAGGTGACAAAGCGGTTGAATTCAAAGAAGGCGGTAAACTGTCTGACCTTGCACCAACCATGCTTTCTCTAGCTGGTCTAGAAATCCCAGCAGAAATGACGGGTGAAGTATTAGTTAAATAAATAATTAACTAACGGCTCCGAATGACAAAAGCCCGAGTTTAAACTCGGGCTTTTTTGTATCTGGCAATAAGGGCTGGTCTGTAAGGTTACTGAACCAAAATGCCCGCACCAATCACAGCTAGGGCTGCGCCCAACCATGCAAATCGGTTTGGTCGGCGTTTAGTGTAAATCCAGAGCAGTGGTAGCAACATAATTGGCGTGGTTGAAGATAGAAGTGCAACCATACCTACATTTCCTTCTTGCAGTGCGTATAAGATTAGCGTCATGCCGACGGCCATCGCCAAGAAACCATTAAGGGCAGTAATACCAAATATGCGCCAAGTAATGTGTTGCGTCGAGCGAGCGACTTTGACTCCTAGAATTAACAACATGCTGTGGGCGAAAAAGGCACTGATCATTCGAATAGCAGAAGCCGCAACTGGGTCAATACTGGTTTGCATTACTGGCTTGGCGATGATGCCGCCCAATGCTTGGCACATTGCTGCGGTTAAGCCAAGTCCAATACCCACCCAGATGTTACCTTTAATGTCTTCCAAGACGTTATTCACTTGACCTCTTCGGCCAAAGAATATCGCCATCACCACGCCGCTAAATACCAATGATGCGCCCAGTAGTTCTATTGTGGTCATGACTTCGCTAAATAAGAAGTAGCCCAAGATGGCAGAGAACACGGCGTGGCAAGAGAAGAGTAACCCGGCTTGTCTTGGCCCCATACGATTCAAACACGCGAATAGAGCGGTATCGCCAATAAAAATACCAATCAGTCCTGAGGCCATCATTGGCGTTACATGTTCCCAAGAAACCGTTAACCAGCCGCCAGTTATCCAGGCCATTGTTGATAAGATCACGGCTGTGCAGCCCATACGCCAGCGGCTGTAAGAAAATGCGCCTAGGTGTTGTGCAGGAATGACCGAAATTAGGCTAGAAACTGCCCACAGAAAAGCGGCGCATAAAGCAAGCCATTCGTAACCCATGATGTGTCGACGTCCTTGTAGAGTAGAGGAGTCTTAATATGCACGAAATTTATGGGATGTAAAAGCCGCTCTGTAAGGGCAGTAGCTGGAGAGCAGCTCCATGACAACACGCTTTTTCATGGAGCTCTTCGATTAAAACAGTACGAAAACTGCGCCATACACGATAAGTAGACCAATCAAACCAAGAATCAGCCCCACTTTCGCCATGTCTTTGCTCTCGATGAGGCCTGTTGAATAAGCCAAAGAGTTTGGTGGTGTGGAAACCGGTAAGATCATGCCAAGTGATGCGGAGAAGGCGACGACAACCAGTAAACCTTGTAGGCCACCAACCGCAATAAGGCTTGGCATGGATGTACCAATAGCGGCAGCAATAGGCATCAATAAGTTTGCCGTTGCGGTATTAGACATAAAGTTCGCCATTAACCAGCACACTACCGATAGGGCTAAAACAACGGCAAATGGTGATAGCAGGCTGTAATCAATAGCGTGCGCTAATGCTTCGGCTAAGCCTGTTTTGTCTAAGGCAATACCAATTGCTATACCACCGGCAACCAGCCATAAAACATCCCAGTTAATTAGCTTGAGCTCTTCTTTTCCCATAATGCCCGTTAACGTGAACACTGCTAGTGGGATAATCGCGACAACATATGTATTCATGCCATGCACTTTCGTTGTCATCCAAAGCAAAATGGTTAGTGCAAAAGTGATGTAGACGACGATCGCACGCCAGCTCTTTTTGAATGTACCATCTAGCTTTAGTTTCATTTCTGGTTCGCTAGACGGAAACAGCTTTTGCAACAAGAACCAAGCTACAGTGAGTTGTACCAACACAAAGGGTAGACCCATTGTCATCCACGATAGGAAGTCTATCGCGTTTTCTCCAGTGAGATATTGAAGCGCTATCGCATTAGGTGGCGTGCCTATCGGAGTCGCAATGCCGCCTGTATTCGCGGCAATTGGAATACACAACACCAGTGCTTTAATCCCTAAATCCCCTTTAGGTGCTGAAGCGACGATGGGGCCAAGCAGGGCTAGCATCATCACGGTCGTGGCAGTATTGGACATAAACATTGAAAAAACGGCGGTAATTAACATCAAGCCCAGCATGATGAACTTAGGTTGTGTGCCGAATGGTTTTAGTAGCACTCGGGCGAGGTTGTTGTCGAGCTCGTATTTGGAAGCCGCAATCGCGAGAGCAAAACCACCCATAAAAAGAATAATGATCGGTGAAGAGAAGGCCGAGAAAATATCGGTGTAAGCAATTAACTCTCCTAAATCATGCCCCGCTGGTGGATTGCGAAATAGATGCAAACCTTTATCCGATATCATGATCAGTTCAAGAGCGATAATAAGAATGGACGTAGCAAAAACGGGAACCGGCTCGAGAACCCAAAGTAGGGCAGCAAGAAGAAAAATAGCTAACAGGCGATGCTGAATTAAAGTGAGATCGTCAATAGGAATAGCATCGATCGGCATCATCAAAACACCGAGCGGAATTAAAAAGCACACCAGCAATTTCGCCAACGTGTTTACACTCATCTTTGGCATTGGCTGCCCCTCTAAATATTCATTCTAAGCGCAGGATAATTGATTGTGGAATGAGGGTCTTAGAGGCAGGTATGAGTTTGAGAAATAGAGGCTAAATTTCGAACGGAGTTTTGCTTTTTATCAATAAAAAGAGCCCTTAATAAAGGGCTCTTTAACGGTGTTTTACTTATTTTTTCAAGGCGTAAGGTGTGCCCATAACGGTTGGCTTACCGTTTTCCATGCTTGCGTCAAACTCAATCGCGTCTTTGGCAAACAGGTTAATAACAGTAGAACCCAGTTTGAAGCGGCCCATCTCTTCGCCTTTTTTCAAGATCACGGCCTTGTCACCCTCTGCTGGGTAATCCCATTTGTAGACAGTGTTTCCACGAGGCGGAGTGATAGTGCCAGCCCATACTTGCTCAATGCTACCAACAATTGTCGCACCAACAAGCACCTGTGCCATTGGACCAAACTCAGTATCGAAGATACACACCACACGCTCGTTACGTGCAAATAGGTTCGGTACGTTTTCTGCTGTCAGAGGGTTTACTGAGAACAGGTCACCTGGTACGTAAATCATTTGGCGCAGAGTGCCGTCACATGGCATGTGTACACGGTGGTAATCGCGCGGAGATAGATACAATGTGGCAAAAGAACCATCTTTAAATTCGTCCGCTAAATTCGCGTCACCGCCCAGCAATTCTTGTGCTGAGAAGTGATGACCTTTTGCTTGGATAAGTTGACCATCTTCAATAGGGCCAAACTGGCTAACACAAGCGTCGGCTGGATGAGTGATGACGTTTTCGCCTTCAGAAATTGGGCGTGCGCCTTCTTTTAGCTCACGAACGAAAAACTCGTTGAACGTTTTAAAATGCTTAGGATCTGAGTGCTTTGCCTCATCCATATTCACATTGTATTGTTTGATAAACCAACGAATAACTGCTGTTGTTAGACCGCCAGCTTTTGCTGAAGCCAGTTTACCCATTAGGCGAGTGAGGCCGTGTTGTGGGATCCAGTACTGCAGTCCAACTTTAAACTTGTCCATCTTTAATTCCGATACTTCTGTTAGATTCGCGCTTTAGGGCGCGTGATGTTACTGAAATTTAATTTGCTTGTCAGTATTAGGTGAGGACTTTTTACACAGTTACAGCCTTAACTCAATTACAGATCGGCTTTTTTATTACGTGAATACTGACGATTTGCTTTGTTTTCAACCATGCTTTCCAAAATGCGATGATAGTTTTCAAAGCGAGTTTCGTTAATTTCCCCGTTCTCGACAGCTTCGCGTAGAAGGCAGCCTGGGTCATCATTGTGTTTACAATCTCGGAACTTGCAACCGCCTAAATATGGTCGAAATTCAACGAATGCTTTTGTTACTTCTTCTGCTTCCAAATGCCAAAGACCAAATTCACGTACTCCAGGTGAGTCGATCAAATCGCCACCCGTTGGAATGTGGTATAAACGTGCAGCCGTCGTGGTGTGTTGGCCCAAGCCAGAGTTCTCAGAGACTTCGCCTTCTTCCACTTCGCTCTCTAGTTCCGGCATTAACGCGTTGACTAAGCTGGATTTCCCTACGCCTGATTGACCAACAAAGATATTAATTCGGTCACGCAGCAGGGTTTCTAGTTCAGCAATGCCTTCTCCAGACTTCTTGCTGACCAGAAGCACTTTATAGCCAATGCGTTCATATTCTTTGAGCCATTCTTCATACATTGCACGATCATCGGCTTCTAGAAGGTCGACTTTATTTAAGACCAACAATGGCGCAATATTCAGTGTTTCTGATGCAACGAGATAGCGGTCAATAATATTTAGCGATAGCTCTGGTAATACCGAAGAGACAATGACCATTTGATCAATATTGGCTGCAACGGGTTTTAGGCCATCGTAATAATCTGGACGAGTGAGCACTGAAGAGCGAGGTTCTACCGCTTCAACAACACCAGAGATGCCCGCCATAGACTCCAATCCTTCGCGCCATAAAACACGATCGCCAGATACTAGAGACTCAATACCACGGCGGAGGTTACAGCGTTGAATTTCGCCTGTTTCAAGGTCTTCAATGTCCGCGTGCTGACCAAAACGAGTGATCACGAGACCTTGCTTGCTGGCGCCTAGCATGTTTTCATCCCACTGGATGGACTCTTCTTGCTTCTTCAAACGCTTTTGTTGGTTGCTACGTACGCGTCGCACCTGACCTTTGGTTAACTTTTTCTTCTTTGCCACAATTCTGTACTTTATGTGAATTTACTCAAATGGTTGAGCCGTACTCTTGGCTCCGTGTATGAGTATCGTGTTTCTCGTATTTTGAGGTATAGTACCTCTTTTATCGATAAACAAATAGGCGGCGTAACCATGTCCTTTAGCGATCAAAACCTAATTTGGGTTGATTTAGAGATGACAGGGCTTGATCCTGAAACGCACAAAATCATCGAAATTGCTTCTATTGTCACGGATAGCGAACTAAATATTTTGGCTGAAGGTCCAGTTTTAGCGATTCATCAGCCGGAAGAAGAACTAGCGAAAATGGACGACTGGTGTACTAATACGCATACGGCAAGCGGTTTGGTTGAGCGCGTTCGAAACAGTCAAATCTCAGAACAAGACGCAGTCGCACAAACCATTGAATTTTTAGAAAAATGGGTGCCAAAAGGGGCGTCGCCAATATGTGGTAACAGCATTGGGCAGGATCGTCGCTTTTTATACAAGCATATGCCTGAGTTGGAAGAGTTCTTCCATTACCGATATGTTGACGTTAGTACTCTTAAAGAACTAGCACGTCGCTGGCAACCTGAGGTGCTAAATGGGTTCACAAAACAGGGAACACATTTGGCCTTGGACGACATTCGTGAGTCCATCGCAGAACTTAAGTACTATCGAGGTACTATTTTCAAGATTTAACTGTTAAGGTTGCGATCCAAATTGTTGTAATTTATATCGCTTTTGATTGCTTTTTCGTCGTTCAGTAAAAAAATAAAGTTTTTTTGAAGGAAGGACTTGCATCACAAAAAAATGCTCTTATAATTCGCAGCCCTAAACAGCGGAAACGTTGTTGATGCGACACTAGCTCAGTTGGTAGAGCGCAACCTTGCCAAGGTTGAGGTCACGAGTTCGAACCTCGTGTGTCGCTCCAGTTTCATAGTTCTCACGGTACT
>NZ_JAHGAM010000029.1:0-34522 GCF_030248595.1 Vibrio sp. D417a
AGAAGGTGGTAATTTACTTGAATTTGCTGTAACAGATTCCGTTGCTATGCTTTAAGTCCAGTAAGTAGTGCTTCCATTGTGTCGCTTTGCTTACGCAGTTGATCAACGTTTTGTGAAGTCGTGCTTATCATATTGCACACGTTATCTGCTTGAACTCGAATTTCTTCAACGCTTGAGGCGATATTGTCCGCGACTACACCTTGCTCTTCAGCTGCTGTTGCAATTTGAATGCTACTGTCGGAGATAGTTTGATTTTTATCTGCCAAAGAGCCGATTTCGTGATTCACTTCCGTCATGAGGTTTTGTCCCTCATTTGCGTTATTAACTGTCACTTCCATCAGCTTAGTAAGTGACTGACTGTTACGCTGTAACGATTCAATCATCGTTTGGATTTCCACTGTCGCTTGCTGAGTGCGTCCCGCAAGAGCGCGAACCTCATCCGCAACGACCGCAAATCCACGACCTTGTTCTCCAGCACGTGCAGCTTCAATAGCCGCGTTCAGAGCAAGTAGGTTGGTTTGCTCGGAGATCCCATTGATGGTTGTCACGACTTCATCAATTTGTGCTGCATTGGCATCTAACTCGGCAACGGCTTGAGACGCAGATTGAATCTCATTAGAAAGGTTCGAAATCGAGTGAAGCGTATTCTCAACTTTCACTTGTCCAGACTGAGCCACGTTTCGCGCATCATCGGTTTGCGTGCTTGAATCGTGAGCTAGTGTCGCGACTTCTCGAATCGTTGATGCCATCTGTTCAGTTGCACTCGCAAGAGAGTTGAGGTGTTCCTGCTGAGTCGCTGAAATATCTGAACTGTGATGAATCGATTGATTCAGGTCTGAGCTAATTTGTTGCATTAACGCCACAGACTCTTGAATCGACAGCACCATTTGTTGCTCTCGTTCTGCAACTTTGTCTATCGTAATAGCAATTTCACTAAACTCGTCGCGAACAGGGAAGAAGTTCATTCTCGCAGTTAAGTCGCCACCCGCAAGGGTGTTTAATGCTTTGTTCATCGTGAACATCGCGCCGCCAATAAACGTCATGATGTAGTAAACGCCAAGAGCGAGAATAAACAAGCTCACACAGATGATGCTCACTTGAGTCGTTGATAGGGCAGTCCATAAAGAAAGTTCATGGTTCGCAACCAAACTGTACGCACCATTTAAAACAGACACGGATTGCGAACCAGAGCCAATAGAAACGGTTTCTGAACCCGCTATGAGGCTTGCTACTTGAGATTGAGAAAGGTTGCCTGCCTCTATCAGACCTTTCATAAGCATGAGCTCTTCTTGGTACATACTTGAGATCAGTGTATTAGCCGCGCTATTAAGGACGAGAGTGAGAATGACTAAAGCAAGAAGAGGGAGAACGAAGAGCAAATAGAACTTTTCTTGAATCTTTAAGTGAATGAGATACTTATCAATCCAGCGGAATGGAATTTCTTTCATAATTATAATAACCGTGCAAAAACCCACTATCCTTAGTGGGGTGAATAGACGAAAAGAATATATCACTCAGTAAAAAGAAGCGGTACAAAGATGAACGTAAAGTGTGAGAGATTTATAGTAAAAGGTCATGTTCAAGGCGTGGGCTTTCGTTACCATACTTCCCATCAAGGATTGAAGCTAGGGTTAACAGGTTATGCGAAGAACCTAAACAATGGTGATGTTGAAGTGATGGCGTGTGGAACAGACGCGCAAATAGTTGCGTTTTCGGAATGGTTACAAGAAGGACCGCGAACGGCAACAGTAGAGCATGTGATGCAGGAGCCTGCGTCGTATAAGCCGTTACGCGGTTTTAAAATTTTATGAATCTACAAGCATTTAGCTGGCTTTGGTAGGCCGGCTAATTTGGTTGCTTGTTTGGCTGGCCCCTTTTTAAACAGCTTGAATAGATACTTACTGTTACCTTTTTCCGGGCCGTGCGCTTTTTCCATCGCTTTCACAAGCATACGCACTGCAGGGGAGGTATTAAACTCTTCATAAAAGTCTCGCACAAAATGCACAACTTCCAAATGAGCATCCGTAAGCTCGATGTCTTCTTCTTTTGCTAAAAGCTCAATCATACCTTCTTCCCATTGAGTATGATCCAATAAGTAGCCTTGAGCATCCGTTTCAATTTCTTTGCCGTTGTAAACGAACATAACGTTTTATCCGTTAAGTAAACATGGATGTTTATAGATTAGCGACAGCCGAGAATGTTCTCAACAAAAGAATCTCGAAGTAGTGCCGAGCGAAGCAAAAGCGTACAAAATGGTGAGTGTTTTTGACTGAGCTAGGCACTTTGATATAAATGCTCTTTTATTCAAATAAATAGGAAACTATTCAGTTTGTTAGAAATTTTACGGGGTGAGTACCAACGAAATTGCATGGATATCCAGGCTTATTCATTTTTGTTTTGGTTTTTTCTTGGCTACTTGTCTGATTATGGGATTTTATGGGTGAATGAATAGCTGACAACGTTGTGTTTGTTTTCATAGACCGATATTCTCATTGGATTAATGAAAGCCTGTATTCAGGTTAGAAACAACAATGATGACAAGGAGTTAGTCATGTCGAAACAACGTTACATTGAGATTAATGACAATGTAAAATCCACTTGGTCCATCGAGCGTATTTGGCAACTTGCAGAATCCTTACCTGTAGAAGAAATTTCGATTGATGATATCAAAGGCCCAAATGAAGTGACTTGGTTTAGTCATGAAGGGCCACAGCCAACCTGCCGTGAAATTGCAAAACATTGCCAACGAATCAACAATGCTGATTTGTCGTATCCGGTAATCTTAACCAGTGACTATCGTGTTTTTGACGGTATGCACCGAATCGCCAAGCAAATCATGTTAGGAGAGGAAACGATCAAAGTGAGACGCTTTAGAGAAAATCCAGAAGCTGACGAAGTTATCGAGTTGTCAGTAGAGCAGGCGTAATACACTGAATTGCACACAAAGAAAAAGCCCGAAGGAATTACCTTCGGGCTTTTTTATTCTACTTAACGAGAAACGATTAATCGTCGTTCATAATACCTAGAATGCTTAGTAGACTAGTGAACAAGTTAAGGATGTTTAGGTACATCGAAATTGTTGCACTGATGTAGTTTGTCTCTTCGCCACGAACGATACGACTTGTATCGAATAGGATGAAACCAGAGAACACGAGTGCAGAAACACTGCTGATTACTAGGTGAGCCATTGTTGAAGCAACGAAGATGTTAATCAGCGCTGCAACGATCACAATGATCAAACCCGCCATCAGGAAGTTGCGCATGAAAGAGAAATCTTTCTTGCTTGAAATGGTGTAAGCCGATAGGCCAAGGAACACCATACCAGTCAAACCTAGAGCTTGAGCAATGATAGTAGGACCGTTTGGAATTGATGCGTAGTAGTTAAGCATTGGACCTAAAGCACCACCCATTAGAGTCGTGAAAACGAATGTCCAAACGATACCAGATGATGAGTTGATTGCCTTTGGCATAACAAAGAACAAAATACCAATCGCTGCAAGCTGCATCACAATTGCCATGATTGGTGAAATTTGCATTGCCATAGTCGCGACTGCTGCGATAGCACTGGTCATCAGTGTCATCGACAGTAGGAAGTAAGTGTTTTTCAGTACTTTGTTAGTTTCTAGTGTATTAGGAACACTTGTTGAACGAGTAAACATTGGACTGTTCATAATTATCCTCAATAAGGGAGTTTACTATTGGTACATTTATGGGGCTGAAAGTTCAAAAAATCAAGCCCTTTTCATGCATATCCTAGATAAAATGATAATGGAAATAAGATGTTATGTATTTGGCAACTTGTAACACAATATTACTGCCTAGCATAGCTATGTTGATTCTCACACGGATTTTTGAATTTAGTAACAAAAAGCACTGGCTTCATAGAAACCAGTGCTTTTTTATGTCGATTCGGCTAAATCTTAGTGGTGTAAGATTTGCGCTAGGAAGTTTTGGGTCCTATCCGATTGAGGATTCTCAAAGAAGTCGACCGGGTTGTTTTCTTCGATGATCTCTCCTGCGTCCATGAATATCACGCGATCGGCAACCTCTTTAGCAAAGCCCATTTCATGTGTCACACATAGCATAGTCATGCCTTCCTCGGCGAGTTCGACCATTACATCCAGTACTTCGCGAACCATTTCCGGGTCGAGTGCAGATGTTGGCTCATCAAAAAGCATGACTTTAGGGTTCATACACAAAGAGCGAGCAATCGCCACACGTTGTTGCTGGCCACCAGACAGCTGACCGGGATACTTCTCCGCTTGGTCTGGAATTTTTACACGTTCCAGATATTTCATCGCAACTGCTTCTGCCTCATCTTTTGGCATCTTCTTCACCCAGATAGGCGCGAGCGTACAGTTTTCCAGTACGGTTAAATGAGGGAAGAGATTAAAGTGTTGAAAGCACATGCCCACTTCTCGGCGTACTGCTTCAATGTTCTTTAAGTCTTCAGTTAATTCCGTACCAGAGACGTAAATGCTGCCTGCTTGGTGTTCTTCAAGGCGGTTAATACAGCGAATCATCGTTGATTTTCCCGACCCAGATGGGCCACAGATAACGATTTTCTCGCCGCGCTTAACGTCGAGGTTAATATTTTTTAGTACGTGAAACTCACCATACCATTTATTCATGTCCTTCAATTGGATCATGTAATCTTGTTGTTGCGTCATAATACGTCCTTGATCTTGATGAGTTATCGTTTGTGACCGGTATGAAGTTTGTTTTCAAGCCATATCGAATAGCGTGACATGCCAAAACAAAATACCCAAAACACTAACGCGACAAATACATAACTTTCAGTAGCAAAACCTAACCATTCAGGGTCGGTATTTGCTGCTTGTCCTATACCGAGTACGTCAAACATGCCAATGATGAGTACTAAACTGGTGTCTTTAAACAAACCGATAAAGGTGTTCACGATAGAAGGAATAGTAATCTTTAGCGCCTGTGGCAAGATAATAAGCCCAGTCTTTTTCCAGTAACTTAACCCAAGCGCATCAGCGGCTTCATATTGACCTTTCGGAATGGCTTGTAGACCACCGCGTACCACTTCTGCCATGTAAGCGGAGGCAAACATAACCACACCGATAAGGGCGCGAATCAGTTTATCTGTCTCTGAACCTTCAGACATAAACAATGGAAGCATAACCGAAGCCATGAACAAAACCGTAATAAGCGGAACGCCACGCCAAACTTCAATGTAGACGGTACAAATGCTGCGAATGATCGGCATCTCTGAACGTCTACCAAGCGCAAGCACCACACCAATTGGCAGTGAAACTACGATACCAACTAACGCAATAATGAGCGTAACGAGTAATCCACCCCATTTGTGTGTATCGACCACTTCTAGTCCAAAGACACCCCCGTATAACAGCCCAGCGATGATGAATGGATAGATGTTTACGAAGAAAAGCCAAATCCACATCCGTTTCGGTGTCTTCTCATACGCGAGTAAAACGGTAAATATGGCTAATGTGATATAGAAAAGGCGAGGGCGCCATAGTTCGGACTCTGGATAAAAACCATACATGAACTGCTCCCAGCGCACGCTGATAAATACCCAGCAAGCACCATCTCGGCTACAGTCGTCACGCGTTGAGCCAATCCAGTCTGCGTTAATAAACGCCCAATCCACGATATACCATATTGCAGTTACGACAATATACGCAAGAATGACAGTAACAATGGAATTGATAGGGCCATTAAATAGATTTTTCCGCATCCAACCAACGAAGCCTACAGTATTGGCGGGTGGTGGGAGATCCGGTTGAAATTGATGAGTACTCATATTATCTCTCCACCAGCGCGACTTTACGGTTATACAAGTTCATTAATGCAGACGTAATCAGACTTAATGTCAAGTACACGCCCATCGTCATCGCAATGATCTCAATCGCTTGTCCCGTTTGGTTCAGGGTAGTACCAGCAAACACAGAGACAAGATCTGGGTAACCAATCGCCATCGCTAACGATGAGTTTTTGGTGAGGTTGAGATATTGACTGGTTAAAGGTGGAATAATAATTCGTAACGCTTGAGGAATGACAACAAGCTTTAAAGTTTTCGAGCGTGGTAAGCCTAGCGACATCGCTGCTTCGGTTTGACCATGGCTAACCGCATTAATACCAGAGCGCACAATCTCAGCAATGAAAGAAGCTGTATAAACACTCAATGCCAAAAGTAGCGCGGCCAATTCAGGAATAATGCTAATACCACCTCGGAAGTTAAACCCTTTTAGTTCAGGATAATTCAGTGAAATTGGCATACCAGCAAGGAAGTACACAACCAATGGAAGGCCAACAACTAAACCCAAAACTATTCTTCCCATTGGGGTTTGTTGCCCAGTGAGACGTTGCTTATTATTCGCCCATACATTAATTAATAAGCTTGCGATTACCCCGAAGATTAACGCGGCAATAACGTAGCTACTGCCAGGTTCCATAGTCGGTGCAGGGAAATATAAGCCACGAACGTTCAAGAAAATAGCTTCACCAAGACTTAAGCTTTGGCGTGGTGAGGGTAATGCTTGAAGAACAGCGAAATACCAGAAGAATATTTGCAGAAGAAGGGGGATATTTCGGAAAGTTTCGATATAAACTGCCGCTAAACGACTAACTAACCAGTTAGAAGAAAGGCGGGCAACCCCCATGGTAAAGCCAATCACAGTAGCCAGAATAATACCTAATACGGAGACTAACGCCGTATTAAGAAGGCCGATGATAAATGTTCTACCGTAAGAGTACGTTTCATCGTATTCAATTAATGTTAACCCAATACCAAATCCGGCTTCTTGATTCAGAAAACCGAAGCCCGTTGCAATACCACGAGCATCTAAGTTATTGAGAGCGTTGTTTACAATCGTGTAAAAGAAAAATACCAGTGCAGCAATGGCAATGATCTGGAAAATAGCAGAACGAAAGGCAGGATTATAAATCAGGCTCTTGCTTCCGCTTGGTTTGGACATCGTACTTGGCGATGCATCTTGTGTCGGTTTCATACAGCGATAACCTCAAACCTTAGTTATAGATATCGGCCTGTATAAAGAAGTTTCGTCCTTGCTGGCTAAAGAATAACGCTCCCATGTCTGGTGACTTACGAACCTTTAAAGCCGTTCCACCAAGCGAGCGCTTTTCGCCATCCAATGAGCGATCCTTACTCATACAGTGAGATATAATCAAGAAAAAGGGCGGCATGAACCGCCCTGATTAACTCTTTCTATCGGATTGGTGGCGCGTACATAAAGCCGCCTGCATTCCATAGCGCATTAACGCCACGAGAGATTTCTAACGGCGAACCAGTACCGACTGTACGTTCGAAGCTTTCACCATAGTTACCAACTTGTTTGATAACCTGGTAGCCCCAATCGTCGCGGATACCCAACCCTTTGCCTTTAGGGCCATCAACACCAAGGATACGCTTGATGTTTGGATCTGTTGACTTCAGCATTTCATCCGCATTCTTCGAACTAATACCGTATTCTTCAGCGTTAATCATCGCAGACAATGTCCACTTAGCGATGTTAAACCATTGATCATCGCCTTGACGAACGACTGGACCTAGTGGCTCTTTAGAGATGATTTCTGGAAGAACGGCCGCAGAGGACGGATCTTTCAAATTCAAACGTAGTGCATAAAGGCCAGATTGGTCAGTTGTTAATACGTCACAGCGTCCCGCATCAAAACCTTTCGAAGTTTGCGCCGCTGTGTCGAATACCACTGGTTTGTACGCCATGCCTTGGTTGCGGAAATAATCTGCAAGGTTTAGCTCGGTTGTTGTACCTGATTGAACACATACCGACGCACCATCAAGCTCTTTAGCACTTGATATACCAAGCTCCTTCTTCACCATAAAACCTTGACCGTCGTAGTAGTTCACACCTACGAAGTTTAGGCCCAGTGCAGTGTCGCGGTGGAGAGTCCAGGTCGTGTTACGGGAAAGCACATCAATCTCACCAGATTGAAGCGCAGTGAAACGTTCTTTTGCGGTTAGGGGTACATATTTAACTTTCGTTTTATCCCCAAGAACAGCTGCAGCCAGTGCTTGGCAATATTCTACGTCGATACCTTCCCATTCGCCTTTTGAGTTAGGGTTAGAGAAACCAGGTAGACCGGTACTTACGCCACAAGTAAGAAAGCCTTGTTTTGTGACTTTGTCCAGAGTAGTGTCTGCTGCTTGAGCTGATGTTGCCATCATCGCAGTAGAAGCCGCTACGACGGAAGCAAGAACTGTGAGTTTATTTGCCATTTGTATCCTTCCTGTATGATCCATGTTTAATCAGGAGTGACCTGAAATAACGTGTCCAATTCGTTAGAGTTATCGTCCTACGTGATTGATTTTCGAAGAAACGGCATTCGATAGATCAACCAGTTATAAGCGTAGGAAAGGATCTGTTAATTCTCAAATATATAATTTAAATGAAGTTTTGAGAGAACTTACAAAGTGCCTTGAGATTTAGAATGACGAAATGTTAATTGTTTGTAAATAGTGCAATTCATGGACAATTTGGTGCATCAGAACAATCAATAGAAGAGTGAACAATACAAAAGAATAAAAAGTTGTTATTAAAACTGTCATTAGCTGAGCAAGGTGAAGTTCAGTAAAAATTCAAACAAAAATTATTTGTGATACCGAAACAGGGTGATGAGCTTGCCCCATTTTTGGTAGCATGGTCTACAACAGCTAATTAGAGTAATCATGGATTGAAATGCGATATTTTCCTCTGTTCTTAGATTTAATTAATAAACCCGTTCTCGTCGTGGGTGGCGGTGAGGTGGCAAGCCGAAAGGTGGAAGCGTTGCTAAAGGCTGGGGCGGATGTGACTATCGTTTCTCCGACGTTGGTTGATTTTCTGTCTAAGCTTGCTTCTGAGCATCAACTGCGCTGGGTACAACGTTTCTATTCGAGTGACATTGTCACTAAAAACTTTGTTCAAGTGTGGGCGACGACAGACAATCCTGAGCTAAATCACCAAGTGTACAAAGATGCCAAAGAGCTAGGCATCTTGGTTAACGTTGTGGATGATAAGCCTTATTGTGATTTCATCACGCCGTCTATGATTAATCGTGGCCGCATCCAAATCGCTATCTCTAGTGGTGGAGCTTCGCCAGTTTTAATTCGAAACATCCGTGAAAAACTTGAATCGATACTGCCACAAAACATGGGGTTGATGGCGGATTTTGCTAACTCAAAGCGAAACTCAATTAAAGAGGCGCTGCCTAGTGTCGATTTACGCCGCAAGTTTTGGGAGCAATTCTTCTCGAATCCCGAGGTGGAAAACGCGCGAGATAATCGAGAGTTAGAAGCAATTTACCAAGCGACCATGGCAACACCTTTAGATGAAAAGGGAAGTTGTACTTGGGTTCATGTTGGGAAAGATGTTGAGATGTTGCCAATAAAAGCCGTACGCTATATGCAACAAGCGGAGCTGGCTCTGTACTCAACTCGATGTGAAGCGAATGTGTTAGAACTAATACGCAGAGATGCAGAAAGAGAAGCTTTCTCGAGCGCTGCTGAGCTTTCGGATATGCTGGCCAAGGCTAAAGCTGAAAAGCTTCGAATTTGCGTGTTCATACCACAAGGAACGAGCGAATTCGTATTGCTGCAAGGGCAGGACTTGGTTATCTAGCAATGCCAAATGCTAAAAGTGGATACGTAGTTCGTTACACAAAAGCCAATAAAAAACGCCAGCGGATTATGCGCTGGCGTTTTTACTTACTTCTCAGATTGATTAATCACGGAAGTTGTTAAACTGGAATGGGATACCCATCTCTGCTTCACGAATCGCTGCCATTGTCGCTTGCAGGTCGTCGCGTTTCTTACCAGTAACACGTACTTTGTCGCCTTGAATAGAAGCTTGTACTTTTAACTTTGCGTCCTTGATAAGTTTCACTACTTTTTTCGCCGTTGGAGTATCAATACCTTGGCGGAAAAGCAGAGTTTGGTGCCAGTTTTTACCAGTAACGTCTGGGTCTTGTGCATCCATTGCGTTCGCGTCAATGTTACGCTTCGCTAAGTGGCCGCGTAAAATGTCGCGCATTTGCTTAAGTTGGAAGTCACCTTCCGCAGACATTTTTACGTTTTCTTCTACTAGCTCAAAGCTCGCATTTACGTTGCGGAAATCGAAACGAGTAGACAATTCACGGTTAGCATTATCAACGGCGTTACGTAGTTCAACCGTATCGATTTCAGAAACAATATCAAACGATGGCATGAAGATTCCTTGATTATTTTGTTATAGGGACTTTCGGGACTTAACAGCGCTTGCCAGCATATCTAGCATTGTAGCAGTGTCTTCCCAACCTAGGCACGGATCTGTAATAGACTGACCATACGTTAGGTTATTGATGTCAGTCATTGGCTGATTGCCTTCAAGAATAAAGCTTTCGGCCATGATACCCGCAATACGAGTGCTGCCTGACTTAATTTGGTTACAAATGTCTTGAGCTACGTCGATTTGTTTTCTGTGTTGCTTCTGACAGTTTGCATGGCTGAAATCCACAACCAAACGTTGTGGCAATCCAAACTCAGCTAAAGCATCACATGCTTGTTTGACTGATGCTTCATCAAAGTTAGGGCCTTTTTCTCCACCGCGCAGAATAATATGACCGTAAGGGTTGCCACTTGTGCGGTAAACCGTCATTCGACCGTTCTTATCTGGCGAGTAGAAGTAATGCGATGCTTTCGATGCGCGAATTGCATCAATTGCAATTTTTACGTTGCCATTTGTGCCATTTTTGAAACCAACTGGGCAAGATAGTGCCGACGCCATTTCACGGTGAATTTGTGATTCCGTTGTGCGAGCACCAATCGCGCCCCAAGTGATCAAATCCGCGATGTATTGACCAGTGATCATATCAAGAAACTCAGTAGCAGTCGCAAGACCAAGCTTGTTGATATCCAGTAGTAGTTTACGAGCTTTATGAAGACCAGCTTCAAGTGCGTAAGAACCATCTAGGTTAGGGTCCGTAATCAAACCTTTCCAACCAACTACTGTACGAGGCTTTTCAAAGTAAGTACGCATCACGATAAATAGCTCGTCTTTGTACTTGTCTTGGATTTCACTCAGACGAGTGGCGTAATCAATGGCAGCTTCAGTGTCGTGAACAGAACACGGACCTACAATCGCAAGAAGGCGATTGTCTTCACCCGATAAAATGTTTTCAATCTGACGACGAGATTGAGCGATACGGTCTGCAACGTCATCCGTAATAGGATGTACACTACCTAGCTCTGCTGGGGTAGGCATTGGACCCAAAGGTTGGGTTCTCAATTCATCTGTTTTTATAGGCATGTTATAGCTTTATTCTCTATTGCGAAGGGGTAAAGATAACGGAATTACAGGCAGGAATAAACCGTTTCACGGGAATCTTCGCCAGGAAATACCGAATTGTATACAAAGGTGTAGGTATTCATTTAAATGACTTATGTATAAATGACAAAACTTGATCATTAAATCAATATATATATACATTTGAATTTATAACCATTTTCTCTATCTCGCTGTAAGGTAATCTAAGTAACTGCGATAAACTTCATACCTTACGGGTGACGCCGTCACTTCCTGAAGGTTAAATAACTCGTGAGATCGAGCTTTTGTTAACATTTCTTTGACATCTATTTCTTTCGTTGATTAACTGGTCTGACTAGATTGGTAAGGAGACCAAAATGTTATCAGCTCTACGTCGTGCGAATTTGTATCTAAATCTGTTTGGCTTTTCAAAAGTGCCGCTGATTTGGCTTTGCCACCCTAAAATCATTGCGATAGATAGCAAGCATGTTGAGGTTCGTATCCCATTGCGCAGAAGGACGAAGAACCACCTGAATAGCATGTATTTCGGCGCTTTAGCCGTTGGCGCTGATGTTGCTGGTGGTTTTCTTGCTATGAGTAAAGCGCAAGAAAAGGGAGAAGCGATCTCGCTGGCATTTAAAGGGGTGAAAGCCGAGTTTTTAAAGCGCCCGGAAGCCGATGTGCACTTTGTTTGTAACGATGGTCATGTCATTGATGAGATGCTCGAGCACACCTTGGCAACGGGTGAACGAGTAAATCGTGACGTAAAAATTGTCGCGCTGTGTCCTAACTTACATGGTGACGAGCCAATGGCTGAATTCTCGCTTACTCTTTCGATAAAAAAAGCAGCCCAACAAAGAAAAGAGGCTGCCTAGTGGTTTGTGGCTCGTTTGTTTAAAGGCGTTGGCTTAATTGAGTTCAATCTTCTCGATAGAGACGATTTTGGAGCGATTTAAGACCACTTTCCAGCGGTAATAAACAGGCTCATCGGTGTGGTTGTCCTCTTTGACAATCACATTGAGCAAATGACGTTTCTCTACTGACTCTTTGGTTACTTGACCTTCATTTAAACGGTAAACTCGGTTTGAGCTTTTATCCATCAAGCGGATGATAGGGCGTAAACTGATGTTCAATGTTTCTCTCGTTTGTTCGTAACCACTCAAGAAAAGAGAGGTCGCCATTTCGGTTTTCTCGTGATAATGAAGAATCTGCTCTTCACGTTGAACGACGCGTTTTTTACGTATTCTTTGAATCTTATCCGGCAAGCTACTTAAGGTACGATAATCGAGCCACTCCAATTTTTTGCCAACCACTTTTTTCGTCGTTGGATCAACATACTTCTTACGCCATTTTGGCTTGCCTTTACGGATCCATCGCCACATAGCATCGCGTAAATCATCTTTAAAGATTTCTCGTAAAGCGTAAATAAAAGACATCGCGATAATGAATGAGGCAGAAATTTCCCCCAGATAATCGCGAGCGAGAATCACGGTAGAGGTCACGACAACCATAACTAAACCGGTTGCAATGCCTTTGATTGCACGCTTGATGTTGTTACCCATCGATATGGTTTCTTCACGAAGCACGATAGGGTGTTCAATCAATCGCCTTAGCAAGCGCATTTTGTTAGATAAGCGAGTAACGTCTTCAACGACTCTTGATGAGTTGTATTTGTTGAGTTTACGATGGGCTTGCTCTTTCTCACATAGCGTGATCAGACGCTTTTTGATCGTGCCATAGTCGCCTTCACGTGGTAGATGGGCCACCAGTGACAGGAACTTTTGCTCGGTATACCAAGACAGATAGTTATCGATGTTAACGTAGTAGCGTTTTAAGTTCTCTTCATAAGGAATAGAACGCCGCAAGCGCTTTAAGATCTCAAGCGTGAGCTCGATAACTTCGTCCACTTCATCTTCCGTTACGAAGTTGTTCTCATGCTTGTTTAAACTTGCTACCGCTTTGTCTAGCGCGATAACGTATTGGTAAGCGAACAAACTCAAACTTACTCGGTATTGCTGATTCGACAGGCGTCCACGTTTGGCAAGTCGACTGTGTACTAGCGGAAGAAGGATTTCAGTACTGTAATAAGATCGTTGCTGTGTGATTGAGGTGTAATAAAATTCGGATTCACTGATGATATCGGCGTTTAAACCAAGCTCACCAGGTATAAAAAAGTAAATATCTAGGTCGACACTTTTGCTCTTTGCGAGTGCATGACTGATTTTTAATGTTATTGAGTCTTGTTTATCGACGGTGACCAAAGAAAGCTCCTGACTTTGCTAAAGCATTCTTAACTTATGCGTTCCGTTGAGCAGGTAAGTATAAGAGTACTAAAAGAGTGACTGGGGCATATAGCTGAACGACAACAGCATAACAGAGCACTATGCTTTTCTCTCTGATTTTCTTGTTAGTTTAGGTATAATTCCACGTAAATTTAAAAAGAGACAAAATCAATGATTAAAATTGGTCAAATTAACAGCTTAGAAGTCATTAAAAAGGCTGATTTTGGCGTATTTCTGGATGGCGATGATTACGGTTCTGTTCTACTACCTAGTAAGTATGTACCAGAGGGTACTGAAATTGGTGAGCATGTAGACGTATTTCTGTACTTCGATTCAGAAAGCCAACTTGCTGCGACCATTGAAAGACCAATTGCCCAAGTGGGTGAATGGGGTTTAATGAAGATTGAGGGTGTGAATGCGACAGGTGCTTTTGTAAATTGGGGCATCAAAGAAAAGGACTTACTGATTCCTTTTAGTGAGCAACGCACTCGCTTCTCTGCCGGACAAACCATTTTAGTGTATGTTTATACCGACAAGGCGTCAGGTCGCATTGTTGGTACGACTAAGTTCAATAAATGGTTAGATAAAACTCCAGCGAATTATGAAGTTAACGAGCAAGTTGATTTGATCATCGCAGAGCGTAGTCAACTTGGTTATAAAGCTATCGTTAACGGTAAGCATTGGGGCATGATTTTCCCATCGGATGTTTTTGGTAAGCTTTACATCGGTAAAAAGCTGAAAGGCTTTATTAAGCACATTCGTGAAGATGGCAAAATCGACCTTGCTCTACAAAAAGTCGGTGTGGCGAAAATGGACGATCTTTCTAGTAAGATCCTTGACCTGCTAGAGAAGAAAGGCGGATTTTTGCCTTTGAATGACAAGTCGTCTCCTGAAGCGATTTTTGATGCTTTCCGCACAAGTAAAGGGACTTATAAAAAGACCATCGGTGGCTTATACAAGCAGGGTAAAATTGTCATTGAGAAAGACGGTATTCGTCTAGCGTAGTCCTAACTCACGTATAGCGGATCTGCAGCCAAAAAAACGGCCCAAACTTTTCCTTTTTTTGGGCCTAGGGGAAACGGCTCCGCAGAGCCTGCGCTAAACTTGTCCAACAATAATTTTGTTGGTGAACATAGAGAGAAATGCCACATCAAAGCATTACTTTGATACAACTAGTTTAGTACAGCGTGTCCGGATCGCTAGCGAGCCCACTTGCTTTCATACTTACGAATTAAAAAGCCATCGCAAATACGATGGCTTTTCATTTATTTATGGTTCGTTACGTCTTTTAAAATAAGTTCTTATCTCGTACTAATTCGCGAGGAAGACCATTCTTTATTCGGTTGCTTACCCACTTGCCAAGGCCAATAACTGCGCCTTGATAGGTGACAAGTACTTCGCCTTTACCTGTTTTCATTCCCTCAGGAATGGTTTGTGGGCGAACATCACGCCCCATGTACCATTCGCGCGCTTCTTCAATACTGAGTTCAATGGCGTTGCTTTCAGAACCTGTCGCCAGGGCAGTCGCGACTTGGTGTTGCCAACGGTAGCCATTTTTATGGGCTTCCGCGATCTTTATACCCATACGGGAGAAGCGTAATTCGCCGATCATCGCTTCTAAAGCATTAGGGAACAGCCAGACATCTTTATCGCGAAGCCATACAGAACTGTCATTTGGAAGTTTAATACCTAACGCGCTTTGGAGTTGTTGAGCAATTTCTGTCGATTCTTTTTTTGAAGTTTTAGCAAAGGGGAATTTCCCCATGCGCTTTTTGACTTCTGGCGCCTCAACAGCAGCCAGTTTGCGAATTCTTGCAACAAAGAACCCTTCACAGTCGTAGACCTGCGGGAAAATATGCAAAAAGCCTTCTTCAGTTAGAGCTGCCTCTGCGTTTTCAAACAAGTTCTCAAGGCTTTCAAACTCTACAGCATCCCCAAAGGTTTCTTTCAAGTGTTGACAAACTTGTTGGTTTTCTTCTGTACTGAGCGTACATGTTGAGTAAACCATCACACCACCTGGCTTTAATGCATGGAAGGCGCTTTCAATAAGATCTGTCTGCGTGTCAGCGATGTCGAGTACGGAAGCTTGCGTCCAGTTTTTCATCGCATCTTCGTCTTTGCGAACGGTGCCTTCTCCAGAGCAAGGCGCGTCGAGCAAAACCGCATCAAATTGTTCTGGTAGCCAACCGCCAAAAACGCGTCCATCGAAGTTACTTAGTGCGGCGTTACGTACCCCACAACGTTCCACATTAGCGTGCAGTACTTTTACACGACTTGCGGCGTATTCATTGGCCACAAGTACACCTTCGTTGTTCATTAAAGCTGCAATTTGAGTGGTTTTTGAGCCTGGAGCGGCTGCGGTATCTAACACGGCATCGTAAGATTCATCATTCATAAACAGAGCAGATACCGGCATCATCGAACTGGCTTCTTGAATGTAGAATAAGCCAGACATGTGTTCTGCTGTGTTGCCTAATGGTACAACTGACTCATCCGCTTCAATCCAAAAACCTGTGTCACACCAAGGCACAGGAGAAAGCTTCCAGCCTTTTGTTTCTGCTCGTTCTAGAAACGCTTCAACACTGATCTTCAACGTATTAACTCGAATACTTTTGCGCAGTGGCTTTTGGCACGACGCGATAAAGTCTTCCATGTTGAGGTGAGCAGGAAGGATAGTTTGGATTTTTTCCAGAAACGCGTCTGGGATGTAAACATTAGGATGCAATGTGGGATCTCGTTTGCAGAATTTGTAGCAAATAATATACGAAAGCGAAGCAGAAACGAATAGTGACAAGGGCCGAGCAATAAAAAAGAGCAGCGATTGCTGCTCTTTTAAAGTGATCAAACTTCAATTGTACGTGAATTGAGCTTTATTCTACGGCTTCGGAATTGCTGTACGCCATTGAGTCCAACCTTCTTCAGCTTGTGGATACAAAAAGAAAGATTGCCCACTCTTTGCCGCTGGTGGAATAGTCGATTGCTCTGGCGTTGAAAACGCAATTCCTCCGCGAACTAAACTATCAAAGGTTCCCGCTTTGATGTTAGCGCCAGTAAGCCCGATGGAAACATCTACTCCTGAAACATTCCAGAACACACTGTTTTGACGAACGAGGTAAGCGTATTCAGGCTGTATTTTGATAGTCGTGACGATGCGATCAGCAAATTCTCCTAGGCTTACGTCGGTCACTTGGCCAACTTCCATCTGGCGGTAAAGAATAGGGGTACCGACTTGTACTGAGCCTCTTTGTTCACTTTGTAACGTAAACATGATTCCATGCACGCGTTCTGAACTATTTTCTAATTGAAAATCAAATTTAGCTTTACCTTTACCTGGTTCAACACTGATGGATTTCGACACCAACGCCCCGAGGTTTTTAACGCCACCTAAACCAATTTCTGGTTCAGTTAGCCAAAAATGTGAGCCTTCAACCGCAATGTTTTCTACGTATTCAGGTAGGATCCTTGCAGTGACTTCAACCATGTTACGACGAAAATTCGGTACAACCAGAGTGATTTCACCAACTTTAACACCTTGATATTCAATCGGCATTCCTTTAGCAATCTCTTGCGAACCGTCGGTTTCTAAAGCAATGACGCGCCCAAACTTGCGAGCGGTTTTTTGATCAGAATACAGCTTCCAGTTTTCTCCGATTTTGTTTTCAACGCCTGGCACGGAGTCAAAAGCGATGCCACCTTCGATTAACGATTTTAAAGGGTGCGCTTTCACACTGACTCCGGCTAATGATGCATCTATCTCGATCCCTGAACGATTCCAAAAAACGGTTTGTGGCGTTACAAGATAAGCGAAGCGGTTTTCGATAGTAGCCTTAATTAGTACTCCGCCATCAATTAGTTGGAAATCGGAGACGTTACCAACTGGAAGATTACGATAGAGTAGAGGACTGCCTTTGGAAATCGGCGGCAATTCAGAAGCAAATAGTGTTAGAGCCCTAGAGCCACTTTGATTGTACTGCGCCAATTCAGCCAATGATTCATTTTGGAACAGCTGATACTCTTTTTGAATATCCTGCTTGCCTTCGCTCACAAAACTAATTGACCCGGTTAACAACTGCTTTGCTGGAGGAACGGTAACGCTGAGCCCGGATTCAGTTAACTCTGCTGATGCACTGCCGGTTACATAAAAACGATTGTTTGATTTGATCAGATGTTTGTATTCATGGTCAATCAATACATCCATAAATACTTCGTGTTGTGATTTTTTATCTTCCTTAACTAGGCCCACTTTGATGATTGAACCAACAACGATGCCTTTATAAAGTACATTGGCACCGCTATCTAGGCCAAACGAATTGTCGGACACCAACCGAATCGCGATGGACTTTTCTTGCTGTTGGTTAAACACGTTTTTACGAATGGCAGTAAAGCGGCGAGAGCGTTCACCCGCGCCCGGCACGATCGTTAAGAAGTTTCCTCGCACTAAATTAGCAATGTTTTCAACACCAGAAAGGGACACTTTTGCTTCTTCTAAAACAAATCGAGTACCTGTCGTCAGCATGTCACTAAAAGCGGGTTGAATTGCCGCTGACGCCAATATCACTTCTCGGCCTTCGGAAAGGCTCAAGTCCGTAACTTGGCCAATTTCGATTCCGCGATACATAATTGGAGCGCCTTCTCCGCTGATCTTGCTGTCATCAGGTAGGACGATTTTAACCGCGATGCCTCGACCAGCAGTTTTCAAATCTTTATACAAACGGAACTCGGTGTTCTCTTCTACAGGCTCACCATCATCCGGAGAGTCGACGGCGATGGCGCCACCTAGTAAGGCACTCATGCTTTCTAGTCTTACATCGACACCTTCAAAACCGATGCTGGCACCAATTCCACTGACGTTCCAGAATCGACTGCGGTTGTTAATGATATGTCGGTATTGATCCTGAATGTTGGCTTGAATAGTGATAGATTTTGCATCTTCATCTAGCTGGTAACTGTACACTTCACCGATTGGGATTTTCCTATAAACAATTTGAGAGCCAACCGATACACCACCTAAATCACGGCTTTTGAGCTTAATATTCAAACCTTGAGAAACGCGTAAATCTGTTGGGGCAGAGTCTAACGCATGGAATGTTGTCTCAAACTCTTGACCATCTCCGGGTTGAATCGAGATGTAGTTACCTGAGACGAGCGCATCCAGTCCGGAAACTCCCGTTAGGCTAGCTGTTGGTTTTACTAACCAAAAGCGTGTTTTATCGTTCAGTAACTTTGCAGCTTCAGGATAGATATCAGCATCGACATAAATACTGCCGAGATCTTCGGTGAGGTTAATGTCTCTTACCATGCCGACTTCTAATCCTTGGTAACGGATAGTGGTTCGGCCGGCGACAAGACCAGCGGCATCAGAAAAATAGATTTGCACTCGTTGTCCTGCATCGTGTATCGACTTCACCACAAGCCAGCCAGCTAAGACCATGGTCAAAATTGGCAACAGCCAAAGAGGAGATATGCCTTTACTCCGCTTTACATCTGGTACGTATGACGTTTGAGAACTGTTCTGATCACTCATTCATTGACTCTTTTTCTGATTGTTTTGGGCTTGTTTGGTCCCAGATTAGCCTTGGATCAATACTTTCTGCTGCAAGCATGGTCAATACAACGACAACACCAAATGCTACCGCGCCATATCCTGGTGTGAAATCCAGTATCTGACCACGATCGACTAACGTCATCATGATAGAAATAACAAACAAATCCATCACAGACCATTTACCGATCCATTTAACAACAAAGTAAACCATCATTCGTTGTCTCTTAAACACCGAACGTTTGAATTGGATGCAAAGCATGATGTAGGCGAGCCCAAGTATTTTAATCACCGGGACAACGATACTGGCAACAAAAATGATCGCAGCGATTCCATACATGCCGCTTTTTACCAAACCAGCCACGCCTGAAAAAATAGTGTCCTCCAAACGCTTACCATTGGTAAGCAAGATGGAAATAGGGATCAGGTTAGCGGGGAAGATGGCGACCGTTGCTGCGATGAGGTAAGCCCATGTTTTCTGAATGGAGTTTGGCTTGCGATGATATAACTCGTGATGACAACGCTGGCAATGGTCACCTTCAGGCTGGGACAAGTGGCATTCATGGCAATGCACATCTTTATGCTCAAAAGCATATAAACTTTCTGGTTTCCAAGCTTCCCAATAACGACGCACGCTGATTCTTGAAACTAACAAAACGGTAAATATCTGCAAAAGAACCAGACCAATTAACCCTGGGCCGACGAAAATGTCGGAATAATCTTGGAGTTTAAAACAGGAAATGGCGATGCTCACTAAGAACACATCTAACATAACCCAATGCTTCAAATGTTGAATTAGCCACAGTGAGATACGAAGCCCACGGAACCATCGTTGATGTAAAGAAATATGCGCCGTTACCACTGAAACACAAACCGTCAGTGGCGCTAGAGAGCTACAAAATAGAATGAGCAATGAAAGAAGAACAAATCCTTCTTCCATCAATGTGATCATCCCTGAAGGCAGGGTTGCCGGAATCATCACACCAAAGAGTCGGATGCTAATAAAGTTAAAAAAGTGCGATGGAATAAATAGTAGGATGCAGGTTATCGCGACGGCTAGATTACCAGAGAGGCTAGGGCTACCTCCGCGATATAATTGTGTACCACAACGAGGGCAGTGTGCATTTTTGCCATGGGGTAAGTCGACGATGTCGACAGGCAATTCACAACCTTGGCACAAACGTACGTTATTGGGTTGCGTGGCGTGCTTAGACAGAGAGGTCATAACGACCTCTCTAGCTTGAACGATTTAAGCGTGGGACTGTATGCCCCCATATAAGGTTTGATATAAGCCTTCTTGCTCAACTAACTCACCATGAGTACCTGTTTGCGTCACTTTCCCATCTTCAAGCACGTAGATCAAATCGGCTTGTTTAACAGCGGATAGTCGGTGCGCAACGATTAATGTTGTTCTACCACGTAAGAACTCGGTCAGTGCTTTGTGTAAAGCCGCTTCAGTAGCGGTATCTAGCGCAGACGTGGCTTCGTCTAAAATAACAAATTGAGGATTACTCAGCACCATTCTAGCAATGGCCAGCCGTTGTCGTTGACCTCCTGACAAACGAATGCCATTACGACCAACTTGAGTATCCAAGCCGTGGTTCAGTTGAGAAATAACATCTTGCAGCTGAGCCACTTCAAGCGCACGCCAAAGTGACATTTCGTCAAAATCCCCACCAAGCGTTAGATTATGCCTCAAGGTGTCGTTAAATAGTATAGGTTGCTGTAATACCACGGCAATTTTGTCGCGAATTACTTCAAAACCAATATCTTCTGTTAATTCATCATTAAAGCGAATGCTACCTGAGTTTTGACGGTAAACCCCAATAAGTAATTGTATCAAGGTTGACTTACCACCGCCGCTTGCACCAACCAACGCCACTTTCTTTCCTGCCGGCATATGTAAAGAAAGATTATCTAGGACTTTGTTTTCATTATTGTAAGAGAAATTAATGTTTTCTACTTTAACATCAACTTCTCTACCTTCTTTGAAAGGATTTACCTTAGGAACCGGTCTCTGCTCTTCTTCTAACTCTAATAAGTCGTTGATGCGTTTTAATGCCGCTTTAGCGCTATACCAAGAAAACTGAATCCCAAGCAACTCTTGAACAGGAGACAGCATGAACCATAGGTAACCAAAAACGGCAAATATTTGGCCAATAGTAAGGTCACTGAACATGACCATTAACATTGCGACAGCTCTGAATAATTCAAAGCCGATCAAAAAGAGAAGGAAAGATACGCGACCAGCCGCTTCAGATTGCCAAGCATACTTGTCTGCATCAACGCGAACTTGGTTCGCACTGTCTTTGAGTTGTTGGAGGAATTCTCGTTCTTTATTGGCCGCGCGTAGTTGGTAGATTCCATCTAATGTTTCAACTAAGCGGTTTTGGAAAATTTCAAAAGAATGATTTTCCTTCCGTTTCAGATGTTTAACCATACTGCCTAGTTTACGTGAGAAGTAAATGACAATAGGGTTAACTAACAGGATAAACAGACCAAGTCGCCAATCGAGCCAAAGTAGAACGATAGCAGTACCAATAACAGTCAGAAAACTGATAACGAATTTTGCTAACGTAGAACCAATAAATTTATCAATGGTCTCAATGTCAGTGATAAGGTGTGCGTTGATTCCTCCGCTACCTTTGGTTTCGTATTGTCGGATGCTGATACGGCCGAGTTTGTCGATCATTTTACTGCGCATCTCAAACGTGATGGTTTTTGAAACAAGCGTAAATTGTCGGCTTTGAAGGATATTTAATCCTTGGCTCGCAGCTCGCATAAGAACAACCAAGAACAGGGTGAAGAAAATATAGCCTGTCGGAGTGTGCCACGCTTCAGGGAGAATGGCATTCATGGCATCTAAGCCTTTTGCAGGTTGGTCCAATAAGACCTCATCAACCATCAAAGGCATGAGGAGGGGAATTGGAACACTAATCAAGGTTGCAAGCACCGCTATCAAGTTCGCTATGATCAGCTTGGACTTGTGCTTTTTTACTTGTGTTATCAACCAAGAACGGCTAATAGTGTCATTTTTCAGAAGCATTGTAATTGAGAATAAGTCCTATTATAAAGTAGGGCTGCATTTTAGCGCCATACATTGAGAATGGAAGCTTTTATAGTAAGTAGGAAGTTAATATGAACTTAGAACAATACCAAAGACTAACCAAACAAGCTGTTGCTCTAATTGAGTCTGAACCAGACTTTATTGCGAACCTAGCAAACTTGAGCTCATTGCTTTTCATGGAACTTGACGATCTTAACTGGGCAGGCTTTTACCTAACAAAAGGTGAAGAGCTTGTTCTTGGTCCGTTCCAAGGAAAACCAGCTTGTGTTCGTATCCCAATGGGTCGAGGCGTCTGCGGTACTGCTGCACAAACTAATACTATACAAAGAGTATACGACGTTCACGAATTTGAGGGGCATATTGCGTGCGATGCAGCGAGCAATTCAGAAATTGTGATTCCATTTTCTATTAATGGAAAGGTGGTTGGTGTACTTGATATTGATAGTCCAAGTATTGGCCGATTTAATGAAACAGACGAAGAAGGTCTCACTCATTTCATGGTTGAAGTAGAAAAGCTGCTTAATTCACACGCGAACGACGCATAAATTAGCCTTCGAGTGTGGTTTTTCCTTGGCATGTCACTATAATACGAGAATATTTTTTCTTAATGCTCGCGGAAATCCGCTCAAATCAGGACCCCTCATGACTGAAAAGTTAAAAAACAGCAAAGAAGTTATTGCATATATTGCTGAATGTTTCCCTAAGTGCTTTACTTTAGAAGGTGAAGCAAAACCTCTGAAAATTGGTATTTTTCAAGATCTTGCGGAACGTCTAAATGAAGACGAAAAAGTAAGCAAAACACAGCTTCGTGCAGCGTTAAGACAGTACACTTCATCATGGCGTTACCTACACGGTGTAAAACCAGGTGCAGTACGTGTAGACCTAGATGGCAACCCTTGTGGTGAGCTAGAAGAAGAGCACGTTGAACACGCGAAAGCGACACTTGCAGAAAGCAAGGCGAAAGTTCAGGCTCGTCGTAAAGAACAAGCACAAAAAGCTCGTGAAGAGGGTAAGGCGAAAGCGAAACCTGCGGCTAAAAAGCCTCAACAGCCTCGTCGTACTAATAAACCAAAAGTACAAAAACCAACTAAGCCTGTAGAAACGCGCGCTCTAAATGCTGATGAAATCACAGTAGGTAACGCAGTTAACGTGAACATGGGCAAAGGAAACATGGCAGCGACCATTGTTGAAATCAATAAGGATGATGTACGTGTTCAACTTGCTAACGGCCTACAAATGGTTGTGAAAGCGGAGCACTTGCGCGCATAAAGGAGATACTCCTACGCATGAATTGCCGTTCAAAAGTGACCCTGATTGCTGCTAGCTTATGGCTAGCAGCATCAGCTCAGGCTCTTGAAGCCAAACTACATAAAGATGACCTGCCGGTTCTTTCTCCTGAAGTTCAGCATGAAACAGCTAGCAAACGAGTCACCTCGCGATTTACCCGCTCTCATTATAAGCACTTCAGCCTCAATGATGATTTCTCTAAAGCGATCTTTGAACGCTATGTAGAGTTGCTTGATTACAATAGAAATATTTTCACTCAAGCAGACATCGATTCATTTAAAAATTGGTCAGTCGAGCTTGATGATCAGCTTAAATCGGGCAACAACCAAATTGCTTTTGATGTTTACAACCTCTCAATGCAGAAGCGTTTCGATCGTTTTGCTTATGCGTTAACTCTACTCGATGAAGAGATCAAGTTTGATACCGATGACGAGATAGAGTTAGACCGCTCTGAAGCCGCATGGCCAAAAGACGAAGCAGAGCTCAACGAGTTGTGGCGCAAGCGTGTGAAATATGACGCGTTAAATCTGAAACTGACTGGCAAAGAGTGGCCAGAGATTAAAGAAGTTTTAGAGAAGCGTTATAACAATGCGATGAAGCGCATCACACAGACCAACAATGAAGACGCATTTCAGTTGTATATGAATGCCTTCGCGCGACAGGTTGACCCTCATACAAGCTACCTTTCTCCACGTAATGCCGAGCAATTCCAATCGGAAATGAATCTTTCTCTAGAAGGCATCGGCGCCGTTTTGCAAATGACAGACGATTACACAGTAATTCGTTCACTTGTTGTTGGCGGTCCGGCCTCAAAGAGTAAGCAACTTGGTGAAGGGGACCGAATCACTGGTGTTGGACAAGACGGTGAAGAAATTGTCGACGTGATCGGTTGGCGTCTGGATGATGTTGTTCAGTTAATCAAAGGCCCTAAAGGCACAAAGGTTAATCTACAGATCTTGCCAGAAGGTAACGATGCTAAGAGTTACATTGTCACAATTGTTCGTGACAAAGTTCGCTTAGAAGATCGTGCGGTTAAGTCAGAAATCATCGAAAAAGACGGTAAGAAGATTGGTATTTTAGAAGTACCAAGTTTCTACGTCGGCTTATCGAAAGACACCGATAAATTACTAGCTGAGTTGAAAACCAAAAACGTTGACGGCGTAATCGTTGATCTACGTAACAATGGTGGTGGTGCGCTAACAGAAGCGACGGCATTGACAGGTTTATTCATTAAAGAAGGTCCTGTAGTTCAAGTTCGTGACAGCTATGGCCGCATCAAGGTGAATGCCGATACCGATGGAAAAGTGAGTTATGATGGCCCATTGACGGTGTTGATTAACCGCTACAGTGCTTCAGCATCTGAAATTTTTGCAGCGGCAATGCAAGATTATAATCGTGCAATCATCTTAGGTGAAAACTCTTTCGGTAAAGGTACAGTTCAGCAACATCGTTCACTGAATCATATTTACGATCTTTTCGATAAAGAGCTAGGTTATGTTCAGTACACGATTCAGAAGTTTTATCGTATTGACGGTGGAAGTACGCAAAATCGTGGTGTTGCACCAGATATTTCGTACCCAACGCCAATTGAGGCTTCTGAAACAGGTGAAAGTGTTGAAGACAATGCTTTACCTTGGGATCAGATTGATAAAGCACAATATCAAACGTTTCCAAGTAACGACGCCTTAGTTGAAAAACTTACTGCTCTGCATAACAAGCGTATTTCTGATGAGATGGAGTTCCGCTTTATCAATGAAGACATCGAGAAATATCGTAAAGAAAAAGACGATAATACTCTGTCTTTGAACGAGAAAGTTCGTAAAGCTGAATCGGATAAAGCGGAAGCCCTTCGATTACAACGCATAAATGAACGTCAAGTTGCTTTGGGTAAAAAAGCATTCAAAACATTGGATGACATACCAAAAGACTACGAGGCTCCTGATGTTTATTTAGATGAGTCTGTTGCGATTATGGTCGATCTACTTAAGCAGGAAAATCAGTCATAATAACTGGCAATTTAGAATAAAAAGAGTGAGTCTTTCAGATTCACTCTTTTTTTATGCCTTTTTGTCTTCCGCTGTCTCGATATCGAGCAAGATATTCGCTTATTTTCCCCCAATAATTTACGTGATCTACATCTAAAATTTCGCGAAAGTGAGGACTACTGGCTAAGCTAAAAGAAAACGATAAGGATGCCGATATGAAGTGGTTCTTTATTTTACTTAGCTTTTGCTGCTTTAGTGTGTTTGGTGGAGAAAACACCAGAGAAGATGAATTAAGTCACTTTGACACGCCGTTTCTCATCGGAGACTGGTATTTGATGAACCCAAACCCCGAAGAGTCGGCTGAAAACTTTCGTGCGATCAAACTCTCATTAGGTTCTGACTACAGCTTTTCTATTGATATTCAAAAGAAAGACTATTCCGTTGACCATTGGGAAGGGCTGTATAACGCAAATGAAGACACCATCGTTCTTGGTTTAAACACCGACGAGCCTCAAATTTATGCCTATCGCAACAACCATAATACGCTTGATCTTAATGGTGTAACGTTCACTAAGGGATTATCTAATTCACTTGCAGGTATTTGGTCTAGCTCTCACGTATCTGGCGACGGTCTTGTGGCAAACAACATTAATCAGATGGATTTGATACTTCAACCTGATTTCGTGTTCATGTTTCGGGTATCAAATGAAGAAGGGGATGAGTCCATCAAACAAGGTGTGTTTTACACAGAAGATGAGTTTTTGGTTCTGCTGTATGAAAATGGCGAGCATGGAACCACGTATAAGCTCAACAAGAATGAGCTAACGATCGAAGATTCCAATGGTGATATGTACGCCGTACTCAATAGAGTTACGCCATGATGCCTTTAACATGCGCCAAATTACGCGTGCGTACGGTAAGTCATTAATGTTGTTTAAATGTTAATCAAAAAACGGAGCTAGAGCACTAAAAGCTCCGTTTTTTGATGGAAAGACTTGTATTCTGATACCACAACCCCTACAAATAGCTTATATAGTGATACCAGAACTGCATTTTTGATCATGCAGTCTGGTATTTTTGTTGTTCGACATACAAGGATTTATGCTCATGTCTCAAGCTCCCCAGGCCAAATATCGTAAAGATTATAAAGAGCCATCTCATGCGATTACTGATATCGATCTTACTTTTGATCTATATGACAATGACACAATCGTTACGGCGGTATCAAAAGTTGCTCAAAAAGGCGATACAACAACGCTAGAACTCGATGGCGAAGGGCTTGAGCTACGCGCTGTAAAAGTAAATGGTGAGGATTGGGCTCATCACGAGGTGAAGGAGTCATCGCTGGTACTGACCGATCTTCCATCCGAGTTTGAACTTGAAATCGTCACCAAAATTGATCCTGAAGCGAATACAGCACTCGAAGGTTTGTACAAATCAGGCGGCGCATTTTGTACTCAGTGTGAGGCTGAGGGCTTCCGCCGTATCACGTACTATCTAGACCGTCCGGATGTTCTAGCAAAATACACAACAAAAGTGATCGCAGATAAAGCGGCTTACCCATATTTGCTGAGCAATGGTAACCGAATTGCAGAAGGTGATGCAGAGAACGGTCGTCATTGGGTTCAATGGCAGGATCCGCATCCAAAACCAGCTTACTTGTTCGCCCTTGTTGCAGGCGACTTTGATGTATTGCGTGACAAATATACAACGATGTCAGGTCGCAGTGTTGATTTAGAAATCTTTGTTGATAAAGGTAACTTAGATCGTGCAGGTCATGCGATGACATCGCTGATCAACTCGATGAAGTGGGATGAGGAACGCTTTGGCCTGGAATACGATCTGGATATTTACATGATCGTTGCTGTTGATTTCTTCAACATGGGTGCAATGGAAAACAAAGGCTTGAACATTTTCAACTCAAAATATGTTCTGGCGAATGATCAAACTGCGACAGATCGTGATTATTTAGGCATCGAAGCTGTGATCGGTCATGAGTACTTCCACAATTGGACTGGCAACCGTGTCACTTGTCGTGACTGGTTCCAACTAAGTCTAAAAGAAGGCTTAACCGTATTCCGTGACCAAGAATTCTCTTCTGACTTAGGCTCTCGTGCTGATAACCGTATTGATAACGTACGTATTATTCGTGGTCCTCAATTTGCGGAAGATGCAAGCCCAATGTCTCACCCGATTCGTCCTGACAAAGTCATTGAGATGAATAACTTCTACACGCTAACGGTGTATGAAAAGGGCAGCGAAGTTATTCGTATGTACCATACACTCCTTGGCGAAGAGGGCTTCCAAAAAGGAATGAAACTTTATTTTGAACGTCACGATGGTACCGCCGCGACGTGTGAAGACTTTGTTTCTGCAATGGAAGATGCCACCGGTGTTGATTTAAAACAGTTCCGTCTGTGGTACAGCCAATCGGGTACACCAACGCTGCGCGTAAATAGCGAATACAACGCTGATGCAAAAACTTACGCACTAACGGTAGAGCAATTTACGGAGCCGACGCAAGACCAAGCAGAAAAACAAGCGCTGCATATTCCGTTCGATATCGAGTTGTATGATTCGAAAGGTCGAGTTATCCCACTGGTGATTAACGGTGAATCTGTTCATAACGTGCTGGATATTAAACAAGATAAGCAAACGTTCGTATTTGAAAATGTCGAAGAACAGCCAGTGCCATCTTTGTTGCGTGAATTCTCGGCACCAGTCAAATTAGAATACGATTACAGCGATGACGAGTTAGTCTTCTTGATGAAGCACGCAACGAACGATTTTGCTCGATGGGACGCTAGCCAAATGCTATTGGCTAAATACATTCGTCAGAATGTGAAAAATGTTCAAGCGGGACAAGAAGTATCGCTTTCTGAAGGTGTGATAGATGCTTTCCGCGGTGTGCTGTTGGATGAAACGCTTGAGCCAGCTTTCATTGCTCAAGTTTTCTCTATGCCTTCAATCAATGAGATTACTGGTTGGTACCAGCAAATTGATATCGATGCCGTAGACAAAGTGCTAAACAGCATTACAGTGTCACTTTCTAAGGAATTAGAAGATGAGCTAAGTGCGACTTATCACACGCTTAAGCAAACAGAGTATACGATCGACCATGCTGCAATTGGCAAGCGTGCTTTACGTAACCGTTGCCTTCAGTACCTAGCATATAGGGAAAAAGGTAATGATTTAGTCAACGCGCAGTACGCATCTGCAAATAACATGACAGATACGATTGCTGCGATGAGTGCCGCAAATAACGCTCAGCTCGAGTGTCGTGAAGCACTTATGGCTGATTACAGCGATAAATGGAAGCACGACGGTTTGGTTATGGATAAGTGGTTTGCACTTCAAGGTAGCAATCCTGCAGAGGATGCTCTTGAAAAAGTAAAAGCAACCATGAACCACGAAGCATTTAGTTTGAAAAATCCGAACCGTACGCGCAGCTTAATTGGCTCGTTCTTAAGTGCGAACCCTGTACGTTTCCATGATAAATCCGGTGTAGGTTACCAGTTTGCCGGTGAAATTCTTCGCCAACTAAATGATTCGAACCCACAAGTAGCTTCTCGAATGATTGATCCTTTGCTTAAGTTCCGTAAATACGATGAAGCTCGCCAAGCAATGATTCGTGCAGAACTTGAAAAGCTCAAAGCAATGGATAATCTTGCTAAAGATCTATTCGAAAAAGTGACTAAAGCACTAGACGAATAGTAAACAACACAATAGGGTGGTCATTTAGACCACCTTATTTGTTTATGTCACTTAGTTTTCACTTCATGAACTATTACTACTTCAATCTCAACATTTCATATCAAACGTTTTTATCTCATTATTCTGGTGCGGCAAGTGTTGTTCAAGTTGTCACACACAACGGTTTGCGTTTGCAGTTACCCGCCGCGAGATTTAGACCATTTCTTAGTCAATTGGGCGTTAGAGGCCAGTTTAGACTAACAACTAACCAAAATAATAAGTTTCTTAAGTTAGAAACTCTGTGATGTATTGTATTTGCAGAGAGTTAAATAGGAATCTTAGTCACAGAATCGGACATTTCACCTCTTACCACTACGATTAGTTGTTAAACATTTGTAATTATGCTTTTACAATGGGCACATGCATTACCTATGCTTAGTTTCTAAGGTAACAACCTAGCTACTAAGTCCCCCTACAAAACAACAATTCTAATGTGGAGTGTGAATATGACCGCGCGTGAAAATGTAGTGCCGGTTCTGCTTGAAAAGGTTTACCAACTGATTCAAGACAAACTCGAGCTTTCTCACCAAACGCTTGTAACTAAACTTGCTCAACACTTATTCAGTAACATTGCTGATGATGATCTAATTCAGCGAAACGAATCCGACCTTTATGGTGCTGTCGTTAGCCTTTGGCACCATATCAATGAAAAAAAACCAGAAGAGATTTCGGTTCGAGTATTTAACCCGACCGTAAGTCGTCAAGGCTGGCAATCCACACACACAATCGTAGAAATTGTTGTTCCAGATAGTCCATTCTTAGTGGACTCAGTCAAAATGGCTTTAGCACGTTTGGATCTTGTTTGTCACCTAATGTTGAATAACCCAACACAGATTCAGCGTGATAAAAAAGGCCAAGTTACAGACGTAAACGGTGAGGGTGGTGTTCTTCAATCACTTTTCCACATAGAGGTAGACCGCCTTACTAGTAAAGACGAGATGCAAGCGCTTAAAGAAGAGCTGTTAAGAATTCTATCTGATACTCGCTTAGTCGTTGATGACTGGAAGCAGATGGTTGATAAGCTTAAGTTTGTTACTGATGAACTTGAGAAAAATAAAGATCGTGTTTCTATCCAAACTGATCGTATGGATGAAACGATCGCATTTCTTCGTTGGCTAGAAGATCATAACTTTACCTTTATGGGTTATAAAGATTATGACTTAAAAGAGGTCAATGGTGATACCGAACTTGTTCCTGCTAAAGAAAAAGGACTAGGTCTGTTTGCTGATGACAAGCGCGTGCGTAGCGTCAAGCTCTCTGAATTATCAGATTCAGCGCGATTAGAAGCGAAAAAACCATACGCTCTGATCATCACCAAAGGTAACAAAGCATCTCGTATCCACCGTCCAGCTTATACTGATTACATCGGTATTAAGAAGTTTGATGAAAACGGTAAAGTAATAGGTGAGCATCGCTTTACTGGTTTATATACCTCCGCCGTTTACAACCAAGCGGTACAAAGTATTCCTTTGATCCGTGAAAAAGTTGACCGTATCCTTGAAGCAAGTGGATACCGTCACGGATCATACTCATACAAAGCATTGCACAATATCTTAGAAAACTACCCACGCGACGAGTTGCTTCAAGCTAATGAAGAAGAGCTGCTTGAGGTGGGAATGGGTGTTGTACAAATGCAAGACCGTGACTTGCTGCGTTTGTTTGTTCGTAAAGACCCATTTGGTCGTTTCTTCAGTTGCATGGTTTATGTCACTAAAGATCGTTACAACACAGAATTGCGTCGTCAAACTCAACGCATTCTTAAGCAGTACTTTGGTTGCGAGCAAGAGGTTGAATTTACAACGTACTTCTCAGAAAGCCCACTAGCGAGAACACATTACATTGTTCGTGTAGACAATAACAACATTGACGTAGACGTGAAAAAGATCGAGCAAAATCTAATGGAAGTTTCTACCTCTTGGGATGACAGACTAAAAGAATCCATCATTGCTAACTTTGGTGAAAGTAAAGGCCTTCCTCTTTCAAAAGAATATATGAGTGCGTTCCCTCGCTCATACAAAGAGGACATGATGCCAGGTTCTGCGGTTGCAGATATCGAGCGCTTAGAAGCGTTAAGTGATGATAATAAACTTGGCATGTTGTTCTACCGACCTCAAGAAGAGGGTGCAGATTCCAAAGCTGTCCGCTTAAAGTTATACCATCGCGATGAACCAATTCACCTTTCTGACGTAATGCCGATGTTGGAAAACCTTGGTTTGCGTGTGATTGGCGAATCGCCATATGAGATCGAGAAAAACAACGGGCAGACTTTCTGGATCCTTGACTTCTCTATGCTGCATAAGAGCGAGAAAACCGTTGACCTTCGTGAAGCTCGTGATCGTTTCCAACAAGCATTTGCTGCCATTTGGGCGGGTAATCTTGAAAGTGATGGTTTCAACCGATTGTTATTAGGTGCGTCTTTATCTGGCCGTGAGATTTCCATTCTTCGCGCTTACGCACGATACATGCGCCAAGTCGGCTTCCCATTCAGTCAGCAGTACATCGAAGACACGCTAAGCCACTACCCAGACTTAGCGACAGGTCTAGTCAAGCTGTTCACCAAGCGATTTGATCCGAAACACAAAGGCAGCGAGAAAGGCCAAAACGATCTAATTAAAAAGCTAACAGAGCAGTTGGATCGTGTAGAGAGCTTGGATGATGATCGTATTATTCGTCGTTATATTGAAATGATCATGGCGACGCTTCGTACCAACTACTACCAAGTAGACGAGAATAAGCAGCCTAAGCCTTGGTTATCTTTGAAAATGAAGCCAAGCGATATTCCTGAGATTCCGCAGCCTGTACCTGCATTCGAGATCTTTGTTTACGCACCAGATATTGAAGGTGTTCACCTTCGTGGTGGAAAAGTGGCTCGTGGTGGTTTGCGTTGGTCAGATCGTCAAGAAGACTTCCGTACGGAGATTCTTGGCTTAGTAAAAGCGCAACAGGTTAAGAACACTGTAATTGTACCAGTGGGTGCAAAAGGCGGCTTCGTTTGTAAACGCCAGCCATCTCTCACCACTCGTGATGAAATTTTTGCGGAAGGTCAGCGTTGTTACAAACGCTTTATCCGTGCACTGCTAGATGTGTCAGATAACATCATTGAAGGAGAGGTGGTACCACCACAAAACGTTGTTCGTCACGATGAAGATGACCCATATCTAGTAGTGGCTGCCGATAAAGGCACAGCAACCTTCTCAGATTTGGCAAACTCTGTTTCTGCAGAATACAACTTCTGGCTAGGTGACGCATTCGCTTCAGGTGGTTCAAACGGTTACGATCACAAAGCAATGGGTATCACCGCAAAAGGTGGTTGGGAATCTGTTAAACGTCACTTCCGTGAAATGGGCATCAACTGTCAGACCACTGATTTTACTGCAATCGGTGTAGGTGATATGGCAGGTGACGTGTTCGGTAACGGTATGCTGTTATCGAAGCATATTCGATTGCAAGCTGCGTTTAACCACATGCATATCTTTATTGATCCAAATCCAGATTCAGCCAGCAGCTGGGAAGAGCGTAACCGATTGTTTAATTTACCAAGATCAAGCTGGGAAGATTACAACAAAGACTTGATCTCTCAAGGTGGTGGCATCTTCTCTCGTCGATCAAAATCGATCCAGTTGACGCCAGAAATTCAGAAAATGTTAGGTACTAAGAAAGCATCTTTAGCGCCTAACGATCTGATAAAGATGATCTTGAAAATGAAAGTCGATCTGCTTTGGAATGGTGGTATCGGCACTTACGTTAAATCATCGACAGAAACTCATACAGATGTTGGCGACCGTGCTAACGACATGCTGCGCATTGACGGCCGTGACTTAAGAGCCAAAGTGGTTGGCGAAGGTGGTAACTTGGGTATGACTCAGCTTGGTCGTATCGAATACGCACTAACTGGCGGTCGAGTGAACACGGACTTCGTTGATAACGTAGGTGGCGTTGACTGTTCGGATAATGAAGTCAACATCAAGATCTTCCTCAATGGACTGGTTTCAAATGGCGATCTTACGGTTAAGCAACGTAACCAAATTCTAGAGTCTATGGAAGACGAAGTGGGTGAAATTGTCTTGGATGATGCTTACCGTCAGTCGGAGTCGATCTCTGTTACTGAACAGCAAGGTGTTGGCATTGTTAAGGAGCAAATTCGATTCATCCACACTATGGAGAAAGCAGGGTACTTGGATCGTGCTCTCGAATACATCCCTGATGATGAAACGCTAATCGAGCGTGAAAAACAGGGACTAGGTCTGACTCGCCCTGAGCTATCAGTGTTAGTTGCCTACGGTAAAATGGTACTTAAACAGCAACTTGTTACGGATGAAATCGCAAATGATGAATTCCATGCAAAACAACTTGTTGAATATTTCCCAAGTGCGTTACGACGTAACTATAAAGATCAAATGGTTAATCACCCACTGCGAGCTGAAATTATAGCTACAGCATTGGCTAACCAGATGGTTAATGAAATGGGCTGTAACTTCGTTACTCGTTTGCAAGAAGAAACTGGTGCAAGTGTTGTCGATATTGCCAATGCTTACAGTGCGGCTAGAGAAATCTTTGATTTAGAAGCAATCCTCAAGCAAACTCGCAAACTTGATAACGTTGCGACAGCGCAAGCTCAATACGAAATTATGTTTTACGTGCGCCGAGCACTGCGTCGAATTGCACGCTGGTTGCTTCGTAACCGTAGCGGCAAATGCACGGTCGGTGAGTTGATTGCTATCTACAAGCAAGATGTCAATGTTATCACTGAAACCCTAGACACTATGTTAGTTGAGTCTGAAGTTGAAGAACACAATGACTTGGCTCAAGGTTGGATAGAGAAAGGGGTTGAAGAGAAACTCGCTCACCAAGTTGCCCGCTTATCAAGCTTACAATCTGCACTGGATATTTCATCAGTAGCAAGTGAAACAGGTAAAACGGTTGAGCAAGCATCGAAACTCTACTTTAACTTGGGTGACCGTTTATCGTTGCATTGGTTCTTGAAGCAAATTAATAGCCAAGCCGTTGATAACAACTGGCAAGCACTTGCTAGAGCGGCATTCCGTGAAGATCTGGACTGGCAACAACGTCAACTTACCGCTCAGGTACTGACTTGTGGCTGCTCAACCGAAGAGCTTGACGTGATGGCTGCGTTAGAAGATTGGATTGAAACTAACGAGCAATCGTTGCACCGCTGGGAGAGTATCTTAAACGAGTTCAAAGTTGGCTCAGTACACGAATTTGCTAAGTTCTCTGTAGCACTTCGAGAGCTAGTACTTTTAAACCTCAACTGCTCATCGAAAGAGTAGTGGAATAATCAAGTGACCCGTCCTGATATG